>CAZWCU010000102.1:0-14084 GCA_964632715.1 uncultured Bifidobacterium sp.
CCGACTGGATCGACGAGCAGCTGGCACCCACGTATACACGCTGGGGTCTGCGCCCGGGACTGCTCGCGGAGCTGGCCGGCATCAAGGAGCGCCGCTGGTGGCCCGAGGAGGTCACGTTCGACCAGGCGGCAGCCATGGCCGGCCGCAAGGCGATCGAGGCATCGGGCGTCGACCCGGGTGAGATCGGCATGCTCATCTCCACCTCGGTGTGCAAGCACCACCTCGAGCCGTCCATCGCCTGTGCGGTGCATCACCAGCTCGGCCTCAGCACCGCGTGCATCAACTTCGACCTGGCCAACGCGTGCCTCGGGTTCATGAACGCCATCCACATCGCGTCCACCGCCATCGATGCCGGCTTCATCAAGTACGCCCTCATCGTCGACGGCGAAGGCAGCCGCACCACCCAGCTCGCCACCATCGCTCGCCTGCAGGGCCCCGACGCGCTGGTCACCGATGTCTTCGACGAGTTCGCTTCGCTCACGCTCGGGTCGGGTGCCGCGGCCATGGTGCTCGGCAACCTCGACGACCACCCCGACGCGCACCGCGTGGTGGGCGGTGGCGCCCGCGCCGGCACCGAGCACCACACCCTGTGCGTCGGCGACCTGGAGAAGATGACCACCGACACCAAGCGCCTGCTGGAAGCCGGGCTCGACCTGGCCGAGGCCGCCTGGACCGACCCGGCCATCGAACTGCTCGGCTGGCGCCAGGGCATCGACCACTACATCGTGCACCAGGTCAGCTCCGTGCACACCCGCCTCATCTGCGAGCGCCTGCACCTCGACCCGGCGAAGGTGCCGCTCACCTACCCCACGCTGGGCAACGTCGGCCCGGCGGCCATTCCCATCACACTCGCCGGCCATCAGAGCAAGATCGCCGCCGGCGACCGCGTGCTGTGCCTGGGCATCGGCTCCGGGCTCAACACGAGCGTCACCGAGATCGTGTGGTGAGTGCCGCTGGGCAGCTGCCCACGGCAGCTCAGTGGCAGCACTGGGGCGTCGACCCCGAGTGGTCGCGGCGCATCGACGTGGCCGGCGCCGACGGCACCCACGCCTGGCACGTGCTCGAGCACGGTCCCGCGGAACCCCTCGGCACCATCGTGTGCGTGCACGGCAACCCCACCTGGTCGTACCTCTGGCATCGAGTGCTCGGGCGGCTGGGCGAGCGCTACCGCGTGGTGGCCGTCGACCAACTGGGCATGGGCTTCTCGGACCGCGTCGGCACGCGCGGCTACGCGCAGCGCGTCACCGACCTCGCCGACGTGATCGACGCACTCGACATCGACGGCCCACTCGTCATCGTCGGGCACGACTGGGGCGGCGCCATCTCCATGGGCTGGGCGGTCGCGCACCCGGAGCGCCTCGCCGGCCTGGTGCTGTGCAACACGGGCATCGCGGTGCCCGCGGGTCGCACGGCACCGTCGCTCATCCGTCTCGCGGCAGCCGGTCCGCTCACCGACCTCTCCTGTCGCCGCACACGCACGTTCGTCGACGGCACGCTCGCCCTGTCGTGGCGACGCATCGAGAAGGCGGCTCGGCAGGCGTACCGGGCGCCGTACCGCTCGGCCGAGCGGCGCGCCGCCATCGCCGACTTCGTCGCCGACGTGCCGTTCGACCCGTCGCACCCTTCGGCTGCCGCACTCACCCACGTGGCCGATCGACTCGCCACGGTCACTGCACCGACGCTGCTGGTGTGGGGTGCCGCCGACCCGGTGTTCGACGACTCGTTCGCGCTCGACCTTGCCGCTCGCATGCCGCACGCCGACCAGCACCGCTTCGCCGGCATCGGCCACCTCGCGCCGGAAGAAGCCGATGTCGCCGGCGTGATCGAATCGTGGCTCAGCGAGCGCCTCGAGCACCCGCGATCGTCCGACGTCGCGCGTGAAGTAACCGACGCGACCGGACGTCACTACGCACCTGGCTGGGCGGCGCTCGATGCGCTGGCCGACAGCGAGGCACTCGCCTACGTCGACGGAGCCACCGGCGAACGCACCTCGTTCGCCGAGCTGCATCGGCGCATCACGGGAATCGCGGCCGGCCTGCACGAGATGGGCCTGCAGCCCGGCGATCGAGTCGCGATGCTCACGCCACCCACCGTGGATCTGGTCGCTGCCGTCTACGGCGTGTGGCGCGCCGGTGGGGTCACGGTCGTCGCCGACCGTGGCCTCGGTCTCGGGGGCCTCGGGCGAGCCGTCCGCGGCGCACAGGTGCAGTTCGTCATCGGTCCCCCCGCGGCACTCGCGGCTGCGCGCACGCTGCGCTGGGCGCCGCGCGCTCGCACCATTGCCGTCGGCGATCGCCGCGTGTTGGGCGCGGAACGCACGTTGGCAGAGCTGTGCGACTCCACCGCGGCCATGCCGCCCGAGCCGCTGCCCGATCAACCCGCCGCCGTGCTCTACACCTCGGGCGCCACCGGCCCGGCGAAGGGCGTCCGTTACACGCAGCGCCAGCTCGCGGCCCAGCGCGACGCACTCGCCGCCACGTACGACATCACCGCCGACGATCGGCTGGTGGCCGCGTTCGCTCCCTTCGCGCTCTACGGGCCGGCGCTCGGCATCGCCAGCACGATCCCCGACGTCGACGTCACCAAGCCCGGCACGCTCACCGCGCAGGCGCTCGCAGCAGCCTGCGAGTCGGTCGACGCCACCATCGTCTTCGCCTCCCCGGCCGCGCTGGCCAACGTGGTGCGCACGTCGGCTGGCAGCGACGCACGACTGGCGGCGCTGCGGCTCGTGCTGTCGGCCGGTGCCCCCGTGCCCGTGGCCACACTCCGTGCAGTTGCCGAGCTGTGCCCTGCAGCCGAGCTGCACACGCCGTACGGCATGACCGAGTGCCTCCCGGTCGCCGACGTGTCGCTCACCGAGATCGACGCCGCGACCGGCGACCCCACCGGCGGTGTGTGCGTGGGCCACCCGGTGCCCGGTGCGGAGGTGCGCATCGCGCCGCTCGGCTTCGAGGCCGACGAGCCGGTGACGATGCTCGGCGACCACAGCACCGGCGAAGTGATGGTGCGCACGCCCTGGCTCAGCGACGGCTACGACCGCCGCTGGGCCACGCAGCACGACGCTCGCCCGATCGACGACGACGGCACCACCTGGCACCGCACCGGCGACGTCGGCCACCTCGATGCCGACGGCAGACTGTGGATCGAAGGCCGGTCCGTGCACGTGGTGCACACCGACCATGGCGCCGTCACCCCGGTGCCGGTGGAGGTGGCAGTCGAAGCATTGCCCGGCATCAGCCGCTGCGCTGCGGTGGGCGTCGGTCCCGTCGGCTGCCAGCAACTGGTCGTCGTCGTCGACCAGCCGACGGGCACCAACGGCCTGGCGCCCCACGCCGTCGCGCAGGCCGTGCGCGCTGCGGTCCACCATCCGGTGGCCGCCGTGCTGGAAGCCACGTCGCTGCCGGTCGACATCCGCCACAACACCAAGATCGATCGCGCGCTGGTCGCGCAATGGGCAGCACAGGTGCTCGCCGGCGACCGAGCGAAGTTGCCCTGGTGATGGTGATGGTGATGCGGTGAGGGTCCTGGTCACGGGCGGTACCAGCCTGCTCGCACGACGCGCTGCGGAGGTGTTGCTCGCTCGCGGCGACGAGGTGGTGCTGCTGCAACGGGGGCCGTCGTCGCTCGACACCACGCAGGTGCACGGCGACATCCGCGATCCCGCTGTCGTCGCGCGGGCGGCCACCGGGTGCGACGGCATCATCCACGCCGCCGCCAAGGTGGGCGTCGTCGGCGAGTGGGCCGACTACCGCGCCATCAACGTCGACGGGGTCGCCAACGTGCTGATGGCCGCACGCGAGCACGGCGTGTCGTGCGTCGTCCACGTGTCCACCCCATCCGTCGCGCACTCGGGCCACTCGCTCGTCGGGGCCGGCGCGGAGCCACCCGTCGTCGGTCGCTCCGGCGCGTTCTACGCCGAGTCGAAGGCCATCGGCGAGCAGCTCGCGCTGCGTGCGGCGAGCGATGCACTGCCCCTGGTCGTCATCCGTCCGCACCTCGTGTGGGGGCCGGGCGACACGCAGCTGGTCGGTCGCATCGTCGAACGCGCTCGCAGCGGGCGGCTGGCGCTCATCGGCCACGGCGCCGCACTCGTCGACACCACCTACATCGACAACGCCGCGTCGTCACTGGTGGCCGCGCTCGACGCGGCGCAGCCGGGCGCGGCATGTGTGGGCCGCGCCTACGTCATCGCCAACGGCGAGCCGCGACCGATCGGCGAGCTGATCGAGGGCATCTTGCGCGCGGCAGGCATCACCGCCACTCCGCGGCGCGTGCCGCGAGCGGTCGCCGTGCGTGCAGGCGCCGTCGTCGAGAAGCTCTGGTCGTGGAAGGGCGGCGACGAGGAACCACCCCTCACCCGTTTCCTCGCCGAGCAGATGGGCACGGCTCACTGGTTCGATCCGCGGCCCGCACGCGACGACCTGCAGTGGTCGCCGACCTTCTCGGTCGACGACGGGCTTGCCCGCCTCGCCGACTGGTTCGCTGCCGGCGCGCCCGCAGTACAGTGACCCGCATGGGGGACACACCGTGGCAGGGAGATGCCTGCTCGCTCGTCGACGAGTTCCGAGCCGGGCGGCGCTCGCCGTCGGAGGAGCTGCAGGCGACCTACGACGCCATCGACGCCAGCACGCTCAACGCGTTCGCGTACCAGCCGCGTGAGGAAGCTGCCGCTGCCGCACGCGAGGCCGACGTCAGCAAGCCGTTCGGTGGCGTTCCGATCGGCGTGAAGGAGCTCGACCAGGTGCTCGGCTGGCCCGACACCCACGCGTCGGTGCCGCTCAAGGATCACGTCGCCGCCTACACCAGCACGATGGTCGAGCGCATGCGCGACATCGGCGGCGCAGTGCTGGCGGGGCACACCACCGCCAGCGAGTTCGGCGGGGTCAACGTCACGCGCACCACCCTGCACGGCACCACGCACAGCCCGTGGCAGCACGGCAAGACGCCCGGCGGCAGCAGCGGCGGCACCGCCTCGGCAGTGTCGGGCGGACTGGTCACCATCGGCACCGGCGGTGATGGCGGCGGCAGCATCCGCATTCCCGCCGGCTTCACCGGTCTCGTCGGGCTGAAGGCCACCATCGGCCGCATCCCGCGCGGCCCGTACATGCACTACGGCAACCTGACGGTCACCATCGGCTGCCTCTCCCGCTCGGTGCGCGACACGGCTCGCTGGTTCGACGTGTGCAACGGCTTCGACGCTCGCGACCCGCTCAGCCTTCCGAGGGTCGACGGTTGGGAAGCCGAGCTCGGCACGCATCTCGATGCGCTGCGCGGTGCCCGCGTGGCGTTCGCCCCCACGTGGGGCAACGCCGTCGTGTCGCCGGTGATGTGGGAGCTGCTCGAAGAGGCCGGCGCCGCACTCGCTGCCGAGTGCGGCATGCAACGCGTCGACGGCATCGACACGGCGATGCCGCGGATGGGCGCGGCGTGGTCGCTCAGCGGCAACATCGCCATCGAGGCACAACTGGTGGACCACTGGCCGCAGTGCGCCGACGACCTGACGCCCGAGATCCGCTTCGGCATGGAGCAGGCCGTCGGCAAGTACGACGCTGCCGCTCGAGCCAAGATCGAGCGTCGACGCACCGAGGTCAACGAAGCGATGGCGCGCATCTTCGACCCCACCGATGGTGTCGACTTCGTCATCACGGCCAGCAACCCCGACGTCGCGTTCGACGCCGACGGTCCGCTGCCCGGGGTGTTCGGCGGTCTCGAGGCGGGGCCGGGCAACAACGGTCGGCTGACGTTCCCCGCCAACCTGCACGGCAACCCGGCCATCTCCATTCCGGCGGGCGCCATCGACGGCCTGCCCATCGGCCTGCAGATCGTCGGTCGCCACTTCACCGAGCAGCTGCTGCTCGACCTCGCGCTCACCGCCGAGCGCAACCGCCCGTGGCCGCTGGTGGCCCCGGGTTCCCCGGTGTGACCTCGCCTCCCATTGTCGCCGCTCGCACTCCGTTCAACGCCGAGCAACGGCTGCTGGCCACCGGCATGGTGCTGGCCGTGATGCTCGTCGCGTTCGAGGTGACGGCGGTGATCACGGCGCTGCCCACGATCACCGACGAGCTCGGCGGCGACTCGCTGTACGGCGTGTCGTTGGCCATCTACACGCTCGCCAACCTGGTGGCGCTGGTGGCCGCAGGAGAGATGTCGGACCGTCGCGGTCCCGCATTGCCGTTCGCGCTGTGCATCGTCACGTTGGTGATCGGTCTCGTGGTGGCCGCCGCTGCGACCTCGATGACCTGGATCGTCGTCGGCCGCGCCCTGCAGGGTGCGGGCACAGGTGGCTTCTCCCCCATCGCCTACATGCTCGTGAAGCGCGCGTTCCCGGACGACCGGCAGCCGATGATGTTCGCGTACCTGTCCGCCGGATGGGTGCTGCCGAGCCTGTTCGCGCCGGCGCTCTCCGGGTGGATCACCGACGCGTTCGGGTGGGAGTGGGTGTTCCTGGGGCTGATCCCGTTCGCGTTCGCCGTCGGCGCGCTGGCAGTGCGACCGATGCTTCGTTACGGCCCTGTGCCGTTCGATCGCGTCGGCAGCAACGTGCCCACCGCGTTGCTCGCGGCCACCGGCATGGGCGCGCTCGTGCTCGGTCTGCAGTTCTCCAACGTGCTCGGTGCGGTGGTCACGTCGATCGTCGGCATCTCGGTGATGTTGCCCGCGCTGCGGCGGCTGCTGCCTGCCGGCGTGCTGTCCGCCCGGCGCGGCCTACCCGCCATCATCGCCTGTCGCATCCTCGCCACCGCCACCTTCCTCGGCGCCGACAGCTTCATCCCGCTCGCGGCCGACCGCATCCACGGCGCGAGCCCGACCGCGCAGGGCATGGTCATCATCGGCGCCGCGCTCAGCTGGACCGGTGGCCAGTGGCTGCGCGCCCGACGACCGCCGGTGAACACCGCGCGAGCCGTCCAGGTGGGCTTCCTGATCATGCTGCTCGGCCTCGCGTTGGTGGTGCCGGTGCTGTGGGAGTGGTGGCCGCTGTGGGCCACCTTCCTCGCGTGGGCCGTGGGTGGCCTGGGCATGGGCCTGCTCTACAATCCGGCCACCGTGGCCGCGATGTCGTACGCCGTCGACGGTCGCGAGGGCGAGGTGAGCAGTCAGGTCACGCTGGCCGACTCGGTGGGCTTCTCGCTGATGGGCGGTCTCGGTGGCGCGACCGTGGCCATCGCCGACCGTACGTCGTGGTCACTGGCCGGCGCGCTGGGCACGAACTTCGCGATGGCGATGGTGCTCCCGCTGCTCGGCGTGGTCGCTGCGCGGCGGGTCATGCCGGCTGGTCGCTGACCAGCCGGCCGTCGCGCATCACCAGCGTGCGCGTACGGCGCACGTTGGTGAGCAGTGAGCGGTCGTGGCTGACCAGCAGCACCGTGCCGCCGAAGGTGTCGAGCGCTTGCTCGAGTTGCTCGATGGCGGGCAGGTCGAGGTGGTTGGTGGGCTCGTCGAGCACGAGGCAGTTGGATCCGCGAGCCATCAGCAACGCCAGCACCAGCCGCGTGCGCTCACCGGGTGAGAGCGAGTCGGCGGGACGGGTGACGTGCGCGGCCGCGATGCCGAACTTGGCGAGCAACGTGCGCGCGTCGCTGACGATCATGCCGGTGGCCGCCAGGAACGCGGCGAGCACGGTCGGCTCCGCGGTGAGCTGTTGGCGGGCCTGCTCCAGCCGGCCGACCACCACGCCCGGGCCGCGCCACTGCGCGCCGCCGGTGAGCGGCACCTCACCGAGCAGCGCGCCCAGCAGCGTGCTCTTGCCGCTGCCGTTGGGGCCTTCCACCACCACGCGCTCGCCGTAGCCGATCTGCAGGCTCACCGGACCGAGCGTGAACGTGTCGCGCTGCACCACGGCCGCGTCGAGCCGCGCCACCACGTCGCCGCTGCGCTCCACCTCGGCGAGCTGCATGCGCAGCTGCCACGCCTCCCGCGGTTCCTCGACGACGTCGAGGCGTTCGATCATCTTCTCGGTGCGCGCCGCCTTGCCGGCCAGCTGCTCGCTCTGGTTGATCTTGAACGACTTGATGTTCTTGTCGTTGTCGGCCGGCTTCTTCTTCGCCTTCGAGAGACCCTGCGTCGCCCACTCGCGTTCGCGCTGCGAGCGCCCTGCCAGCGATGATCGCTTGCTGTCGTACTCCTCGTACGCCTGCCATGCCTGCTGGCGGGCGATCTCTCGTTCGTGCAGATAGGTGGCCCACCCTCCGGCGTAGCGCGTGGACGTGTGCGTGAACTCGTCGAGCTCCACCACGTGCGTGATGGTGCGTTCGAGGAAGGTGCGGTCGTGGCTGACGATGACGCACCCGGAGCCGAGCGCCGTGACGAACTTCTCCAGCAGCGCCAACCCGTCGAGGTCGAGGTCGTTGGTCGGCTCGTCGAGCAGGAAGATGTCGAACCGCGCGAGGAACAGGGTGGCAAGGCCGACGCGTGCCGCTTCGCCGCCGCTCAGCACTGGGAGGCGCTCGTCGAGCAGGCGCTCCGGCAGTCCGAGGTCGGCCCACACGTCGGCGATGCGCGAGTCGAAGTCGGCAGCGCCGAGCGCGAGCCAGCGGTCGAGCGCGTCGCTGTACTCGTCGCCGGCGTCGGGATCGCCGGCGGCCATCGCGGCCGTCGTGGCGTCGAGCGCCGCTCCTGCTGCAGCCACACCGGTGCGACGAGCGAGGTGTTCGCGCACGGTCTCGTCGGCCCGCTCCGGCTCCTGTGGCAGGTAGCCGACGATCGCAGACGCGGGTGCGAGCGAGACGGCACCGCTGTCGGGGTGCAGCTGGCCGGCGACGATGCGCAACAGTGTCGACTTGCCGACACCGTTGGGGCCGACCAGGCCGATGCGTTGGCCGGGGTTCACCGCCAGCTCGACCGAGTCGAGGATGTGGCGGGAACCGAGCGACAGCGTGATGTCGCGTGCGTGGAGTGATGCGGTCATGAGGGAACCTCCGGGACTCGAAAGCGGACGGGTCGGGGTGCTGCTCAGCCGTTCATCTCCCCCAGTCTGCCCGCTCCCGCGCCCCTCCGCTCCCCCATTTTTGGTTTCATGTCATGCCCGTACGTGCGACTCCTCGCTCGCGGGATGACGCGGACGGGATGTCGCGGCGCGCCGAGCGGCCGGCGCGAAGGAGGGGTTCAGCCGCCGGTGATGGCGCGGCCGACGATCTCGCGCATGATCTCGCTGGTGCCGCCGTAGATGGTCTGGATCCGGCTGTCGGCCCAGGCGCGGGCGATCGGGTACTCGAGCATGTAGCCGTACCCTCCGTGCAGCTGCAGGCAGCGATCGACGAGGCGGTTCTGCAGCTCGGTGGTCCAGAACTTCGCGGCGGCAGCCTGCTCGGCGGACAGCTGTCCGGCGCAGTGCAGCTCGACGCAGCGGTCCACGTAGACCTGGCCGATCTGCACCTCGGTGCTCAGTTCGGCGAGCAGGAACTTGTTGTGCTGGAACTGGCCCACCGGCTGGCCGAACGCCTTGCGCTCCTTCGTGTAGGCGAGCGTCTGGTCGAGCGCCGCCTGGCACACGGCGAGCGCGCCGACGGCCATGCCGAGGCGCTCCTGCGCGAGGTTGAGCATGAGGGAGTAGAAGCCCTTGCCCTCCTCGCCCAACAGGTTGGCCACCGGCACTTCCACGTCGGTGAAGAACAGCTCGGCGGTGTCCTGCGCGTGCATGCCCAGCTTGTCGAGGTTGCGGCCGCGCTCGAAGCCCTTCATGCCGCGCTCGATCACCAGCAGGCTCATGCCGCGGTGCTTCGCCTCCGGATCGGTCTTCACGGCAACGATGATCGCATCGCTGTTGATGCCGTTGGTGATGAACGTCTTGCTGCCGTTCACCACGTAGGTGTCGCCGTGACGGACGGCGGTGGTTCGGATGTTGGCGAGGTCGCTGCCGGTGTTCGGCTCGGTCATCGCGATGGCGCCGATGCGTTCGCCGGTGCACATGCCCGGCAGCCAGCGCGCCTTCTGTTCGTCGTTGCACAGTCCGATGAAGTACGGCAGCACGATGTCGTTGTGCAGCGTGAACCCGTTCGCGCTGCCGATGACGCCGGTGTAGCTGACCTCCTCCTGCATCACCGCCGCGAACCGGTAGTCGTCGGTGCCGCCACCGCCGTACTGCTCGGGCACGGTGAGCCCGAGGAACCCGTGCGACCCCGCCGCCAGCCACAGTTCCCGCGGCGTGATGCCGTCTCGTTCGTACTGCTCGTGGTTCGGCACCACCTCCTTGTCGAGCCAGCCGCGGAACGCGCTGCGGAACTGCTCGTGCTCGTCGGCGTACAGGGTGCGGGCGATGTCGCGCATGCCCGCAGGCTACGCCGCACCCAACTCGGCGTTCACATGCGGAACCACCGCACCTCACCGCTGACTTGGGAGGATGGTACCGAAAACAAGCGTCGGGAGTTTGTAGAGCGTGGAAGTGATGCGAGCGCACGATGGCGAGAGCACGGACCCTGCTCGCGTCGCGTGCGCCGGCTTCGAGGAGTTCTACGCGGCCCATCGCGATCGAGTGGGGCGAGCGCTGGCGATGACCTTGGGCGATTCGCAGTTGGCGGCCGAGGCAGTGGACGAAGCGATGGCGCGCGCGTTCCAGCGCTGGCCGCAGGTCTCCTCGATGGCCAATCCCACGGGCTGGGTGTACCGGGTCGGTATCAACTGGGCGAGGTCACTCGCGCGTCGCCTGCGCCGTCGAGCGCCGTCGTCCATCGCGGTCGACCCAACCACCGAGGCGTCCGTCGCCGACCCGTCCATCGACGTCGCCCTCGGCGAGCTCACCCATGCCCAGCGAGCCGTCGTCGTCTGCCGCCTGCTCCTCGGCTTGTCCGAAGCGCAGACGGCGGATGCACTCGGCATCAGGCCGGGGACAGTGAAGAGTCGTCTCGCACGCGCCACGCAACTCCTCTCCACGTCGTTGGCACCTCTCGACCCGCGACTCGATCGAACGGAGCACCAACCATGAACACGCCCGACACCACGTAGATCAGCGACCTGCTCCGAGCCCGAGCGAGGACCGTCGAACTCGTCGCCGGATCACCCACGGCGGCGCGGCGGCGCGCAGCACAGCGTGACCGGCGTGCTCGTACGGCCCTCGGCTCCGGCGCCGTCGTGGTGCTCGGCGGGGCCGGTTTCGGTCTCCGAGCGCTCGCCTCCACGTCGACCCCCGCGTGGTTCCTCACGACGGCGGCAGTGCCACGACCGCGCCGCCGGCATCGACGTCGACGGTGCCGACAACACCGTTGCGCGCTCCGCTCGCGTTCGGGAGCAGCGGCGACGAGGTGATGGCGCTGCAGCAGCAACTGCGTCAGCTCGGCTTCGATCCCGGTCCGGCAGACGGCGAGTTCGGCGGTTCGACCGAGCAAGCAGTGTGGGCAGCCGAGGCAGTCATCCTCGGGCGCACACCGGCGAGAAGACCGGCAGTGTCGACGTTGCGCTCTGGCAACGCCTGCACGCAGACGTGACCATCCAGCCTCGCCGCACGATGCCCGGCACGCACGTGGAGATCTACCTCGACCTGCAGGTGGCGGTGGTGTTCACCGACGATGCTGCCGTGCTCGTCACGCACATCTCGTCCGGCCAGCTCAACCCGGACGGCACGCCCGTGACGTTCTGCGAGGAGATCACCATCGACACCGACTATCTGGGCAACCCGTTGCCTGCGCCGGAGGTGCATGGCGTGTGTTCCCAGTCGAAGACGCCGGGTGGGGTGTTCGAGGTGCATCGTCGCTACGAGGGTGAACGCATCGGTCCACTCGGCGGCATGTACAACCCGATCTACTTCAACTACGGCATCGCCATCCACGGCGCACAGAACGTGCCCGTGTTGCCCTCATCGCACGGTGGGGTGCGGATTCCGATGCACGTCGCCGAGTACTTCCCGTCGCTGGTGAGCGACGGCGACGCGGTGCTCGTGTGGGACGGTCTCATGGAGCCCGAGGAGCAGACCAAAGAAGACACGCTGCCCAGCTTCCTCAGCCCCCAAACGACCGAGTGACTGCCGAACCGGACAGGAATCGTCTCGCTGACCGGGACGAAGCTTGTCCAGAAGCCCGAGTGGGACGATTCCTGTCCAGAATCCGAACGACCCCGGTCAGTTGGTGGGGAGGGTCTGCTCGAGGGTGAGGACGGGTTCGAAGAGGTCGCCGTGCTGGTCGACGCGATCGAGCACGTCGCGCCAGGTGAAGCGCAGTTCGGGGGCGCCGTCGGCGCACGCCTGGACTTCGTCCCAGGTGACCGGTGTGCTGCAGGTCGGCTCCGGACGAGCACGCATCGAGTAGACGCCGATGGTGGTCTTGAAGCGGGCGTTCTGGCTCCAGTCGACGAAGATCTTGCCCGGCCTCACCGCCTTCGCCATGGTGGTGGTGACCCGATCGCGGTGCTGGTGTTCGAGCAGCTGACCGACCGCCAACGCGAAGTCGGCTGCCTGCTCGTGCGTGCACGGCGTGTTGAGCGGCACGTACAGCTGGAGCCCCTTCGACCCGGACGTCTTGGCGAACCCCTGCAGGTTCACCGCGGCCAGGATGTCGCGCACGAGCACCGCCACCTCGCAGCACTCCTTCATCGCGGCCGGCGCGCCCGGGTCGAAGTCGAACACCACCGCGCGCGGCGAGTCGAGGTCGTCGGCCAACGCCATCGGCACGTGCAGCTCGAGCGCGGCCATGTTGGCCGCCCACACCAGCGACGCGGCCTCGTCCATCCGGCAGTACGCGAGGTCGCCCTTGCGGTCGCCCGGGCCGAGCGCCGTCTGCAGCCACTCCGGCCGGTGCTTGGGGCAGCGCTTCTCGAAGAAGCCATCGTGCTCCACACCGTCGGGGAAGCGCTTGAGCGTGATGCAGCGGCCGGCGAGGTGCGGCAGCATCACCGGGGCGATGCGCGCGTAGTACTCGATCACCTCCGCCTTGGTGGTTCCCGCCGCCGGGTAGAGCACCTTGTGCAGGTTGCTGACGCTGAGCTCGCGCTCGCCCACCTTGACGGTGGTGCGTTCGGTCACGCCGACTTCCGCACGCGCTTGGGCTTGGCCGGCGCGTCGTCGTCGGCATCCTTGGCCGCAGCGTCCTTGGCCGCAGCCTTCTTGGCAGCTGCCTTCTTCGCGACCGTCGCCTTCGTCGCCTTGTCGACCTTGGTGACCGTCGCAATGGAGTCGGGGCCGCCTGCCGGGTGGCGACCGCGGGCGTTCTTGGCCGCCTTCACGCTGGCTTCGAGCGCGGCCATCAGGTCGATGACGGCCGGTGCACTGGTGGCGACTTCGGGCGTTTCGAACTGCTCGCCTGCGGCCTTGCGCTCGATGAGATCGAGCACCTGTTCGCGGTAGTTGTCGCGGTACTTCTTCGGCTCGAAGTCGGCCGACAGCGAGGCGACCAGCGCTTCGGCCATCAGCACTTCCTTGTCGCTCACCTTCACGCCGTCGAGGTCGTCGAGCTCGTCGATCGCGCTGGCCGGCACCACCTCGTCGGCGAACACCATCGTGCTCATCATCAACTTGCCGTCGACGGCGCGCAGCGCGGCCACGTACTGTTTGTTGCGCATCACGAAGCGGCCGATGGCCACCTTGTTAGACTGCTCCATCGCACGCGCGAGCAGCATGTACGGCTTCGGCGTCTTGTCGGGGGCGACGATGTACGGCGAGTCGAAGTACACCGGATCGATCTGGTCGAGATCGACGAACTCCTCGAGGTCGATGCTCTTGGTGACGCTGGGGATGAACGGTTCCAGCTCGTCGGGGTCGACCACCACGTAGCGGCCCTTGCTGATCTCGTAGCCCTTGACGATGTGCTCGTCGGGAACGTCGTCGCCGGTCTCCGCCGACACCTTCTTCAGCTTGATGCGACTCATCGTGCGATCGTCGAGCTGGTTGAACGAGACGCTCTTCTTGCTGACGCCGTTGTACAGCTTCACGGGGATCGCGACGAGTCCAAAACTGATCGTTCCGCTCCAGATGGGTCTCGGCATGAACGAAAGTCTGCCCGAAACCGCGAGAAATAAACAGCGTCGAGCTGCCGGCGGTCAGCCGGAGAGGATCGCGCGGGCCACCAGGTCGGTGCCGAAGGCGGTGAGGATGGCCAGGTAGAGCAGACCGGTGGCGGCCATCACGGCCGAGTAGGCCCTCTCCCGCAGCGCCGCCATCGTGA
>CAZWCU010000103.1:0-13993 GCA_964632715.1 uncultured Bifidobacterium sp.
AACCGCATCATCGAGGCCAAGAGCCGCGGCATCTACGAAGGTCCGGGTCTCGCGCTGCTGCACATCGCCTACGAGCGACTGATCACCGGCATCCACAACGAGAACACCATCGAGAACTACCGCACGATGGGTCGCCGTCTCGGTCGCCTGCTGTACGAGGGTCGCTGGTTCGACCCGCAGAGCCTGATGCTGCGCGAGCCGCTGCTGCGGTGGGTGGGCGCTGCCGTCACCGGCGAGGTCACCGTGCGGCTGCGCCGCGGCGACGACTACACCATCCTCGACACCACCAGCCCCAACCTCACCTATGCGCCCGACCGGCTCAGCATGGAGAAGGTGGAGGACCAGGCGTTCGGCCCGCTCGACCGCATCGGTCAGCTCACGATGCGCAACCTCGACATCGACGACAGCCGCGCCAAGCTCGAGGTCTACCGCAACGCGGGCACCCTCGGCAGCGGCGGCCTGATGGCCATCGAAGGCGGCGGCGAGTAGCGCTGAGTCGGAGAAGCATCTGTCCGCAGTGATTTCTGGTCACGTTTCGTCTCCATGTGCGAGACAGAACGTGACCAGAGTCCGTCGTGCGTGGATCCGACGCAGGCTGCCTAGAGGCGGGCGATGATGGCGGCGAGCAGTTCGGCTCGCGGCACCAGGGTGTCGACCAGCACGAACTCGTGGTCGGCGTGCGCGCCGCCACCGACGGCGCCGAGGCCGTCGAGCGTGGGCACTCCGATGGCGGCGGTGAAGTTGCCGTCGCTGCCACCGCCGACACCGACGCCGACGACCTCACCGAGGCCGATGGCCGCACCCGCCGCGACGGCCACGGGGAACAGCGATGCGGAGGCCGAGGCCGGCATCGGCGGACGGTCGATGCCGCCCTTCACCTCGATGGTGGCGCCAGGCACGGTGGTGGAGAGCGACCCGAACAATGCCTCCAACCGCTCCTTCTCGCCCGGCTGCTCCACTCGCACGTCGACACGGATGCGAGCTTCCGCGGGCACCACGTTCTCGGCGGTGCCGGCCACGGCGACGGTGGGAGTGACGGTGGTGGCCGTGGCCGGGTCGCCGAAGGTGTTGATGTGCAAGATCAGTTCGGCGGCGGCGACCAGCGAGTTGATGCCCTTCTCCGGCTCGAGGCCGGCATGCGCGGCGCGGCCGTGCACCACCACTTCGTAGCCGCCGGTGCCCTTGCGCGCCGTCTTCAGCGCGCCGCCGTCGGCGCTGGCCTCGCACACGAGCACGTTGCCGCACGCGAGCGCGCGTTCCTCGATGAGCGCGCGGCTGGTGCCGCTGCCCACCTCCTCGTCGGCGGTGATGAGGATCTCGACACCGGACGGGTCGGCCAGCGATGCGACCGCGTGCACGGCCTGCACCACACCGCACTTCATGTCGAACACGCCCGGGCCGGTGGCGCGACCGTCGACCACGGCGAACGGGCGAGCCGCGCACGACCCGACGGGGAACACGGTGTCGTGGTGCCCGACGATGAGCACCTTCGGCGTGCCGCCACCGCGCCAGTGCACGTGCGGCCCGGCCGGACTGTCGACCAGCATGGGCGCCGAGCCCAAGCGTGCTTCCATCACCGCGGCCAGTGTGTGGGCGGACTGGGTCATCAGCGGCAGGTCGAGCGACGGCGACTCGGTGTTCACGAGCAGTTCCAGGTCGGCGAGCATCGCAGCGAGATCGATCACCTCCCCATTGTGGCCGCTCGGGTCCCCAGTGCCACGCCAGTGCATGGAAGACTCCGCGCCATGCAACTGCGCCGCCTCGCCGCGATCCTCGTCGTCCCCATCATGCTCATCGCCTGCAGCGACGACGGCAGCACCTCGACCAGCACCGACACCGTCGCCACCACCGAGGCCGCGCCGTCCACGGATGCACCGGCCACGACCACTGCGCCACTGGCCGCGGCCACCTTCACCGTGCAGCCCGGCACCGAGCAGATCGCCGTTCTCGGCGCCGAGCCCGGCGAGACGCTGTTCGTGCGCGGTGCCACGGAAGCAGAAGGCGTCGTCGATGAGCAGGGTTCGCTGCTGTTCCGCACTCTCGAGCCGGGCGACGGCTACCTCGTGCAGTCGGCCGACGCCACCAGCGAACCGATCACCGTCGGTTCGCCCACCGACGTGCCCGACCAATCGCTCTACGAGGAGCAGTCGCTGCTGCCTGCCGGCGGGTTCGGGTACATCACCACACGCGACGGCACCACGCTCAGCGCCAACGTCATCCTCCCCGGTCCGGCCGACGCGGGCCCGTACCCCACCGTCGTGGAGTACAGCGGCTACTCGCCCAGCAACCCGGGCAGCGCCGACCTCGCTGCGCTCTACACCTCGCAGGGACTCGCCTACGTGGGCGTCAACATGCGCGGCAGCGGGTGCAGCGGCGGCTCGTTCCGCTACTTCGAGACCGTGCAGTCGCTCGACGGGTACGACGTCATCGAAGCCGTCGCCGCGCAGCCGTGGGTGCTCGACAACGAGGTCGGCATGGTCGGCATCAGCTATCCGGGCATCAGCCAGCTGTTCGTCGCGGCCACGCAGCCGCCCAGCCTGAACAGCATCACGCCGCTCTCCGTGCTCGACGACAGCTACCGCAGCACGCTCTACCCGGGCGGCATCCTCAACACAGGGTTCGCCGTCGACTGGACGCAGGATCGGGTGGACCAGGGCAAGCCGTTCGGCCAGGGCTGGACCAAGGAGCGCGCGGACGGGGGCGACACGGTGTGCGCCGACAACCAGCTGCTGCGCCTGCAGAACCCCGACCTCGTCGCGGAGATCGACGACAACCCGTTCTACTCCAGCGAGCTGGGCGACTCGCTCTCGCCGATCACGTTCGTCGACCGCATCGAGGTGCCCGTGTTCCTGGCCGGCGCCTGGCAGGACGAGCAGACCGGCGGCCACTTCCCCGCGATGCTGCCCGAGTTCACCTCCTCGCCGCACGTGTACGTGACGCTCACCAATGGCCTGCACACCGAGTCGCTCAGTCCGCCGGTGGCTCGCCGCTACATGGAGTTCCTGCAGCTGTACGTGGGCAAGAAGGTGCCCGACCTGTCTGCCGGCTCCGCCATCGCATCCGCACTGGGTGGCGCCCTGTGGGGCGTGAGCGAGTTCGGACCCTTCGAGAACCGGTTCGCAGGGATGACCTACGACGCGGCGCTCACCGCCTTCGAATCGGAGAAGCCCGTGCGTGTGCTGCTCGAGCAGGGCGGCAACGCGGCCTTCGCCCCGGGCACGCCCGAGCCGAACACAGTCGTCGAGTTCGACGCGTGGCCGATTCCCGACGCGCAGATCACCGAGTTCATCCTCGACGATGACGGCGCCCTTCGCAGCGACGGCACCGGCACCGGCACCAGCGAGTACACCGCCGTGGCCGACGTGGAGCCCATCACGTTCTACGACGGCACCAACCAGGGTGGCGGCAACGGCGTGTGGCGCGCGGGCGTCGACTACCAGTGGGAGCCGTTGTACGACGGCAACGGGGTCGGGTTCGTCACCGAACCCTTCACCACCGACACGGTGTTCGCCGGTTCCGGCTCGGTCGACCTGTGGATCGAGAGCAGCAAGGGCGACGCGGACCTGGAGGTCACCATCAGTGAGGTGCGCCCGGACGGCACCGAGATCTACGTGCAGAGCGGGTGGCTGCGCGCGAGCCATCGAGCGCTCGACGAAGCCGCGAGCACCGACCTGCGTCCCGTGCAGACCCACCTCGAGGCCGACGCGTCCCCGCTTCCGGCAGGAGAGTTCACCGCGGTGCGCGTCGAACTGTTCTCGTTCGCTCATCCGTTCCGCGCCGGCAGCCGACTGCGGCTCACGGTCGACGCGCCCGGCAACAGCCGAGCCATCTGGGTGTTCGACACCATCACCGACGGAGAGACGGTGACCATCGCCCACGATGCCGACCATCCGTCGCGTCTCGTGCTGGCAATGGTGACGGCTCCCGCGCTGCCGCCGGCCCCGCCGGCCTGCGACGCGCTGCGCGGGCAGCCGTGCCGGCCATACGTCCCAGCGTTCAACGGCGGCTGACCCGCTGCTGGGCAAAGCACCACGCGGCCGCGCCCTCCGCGTGCTGCAATGGGGGGATGCACCGACGCGACGAGCTGGCCGCCTTCCTGCGCGCGCGTCGTGAGGCACTCCGACCCGAGGACGTGGGTCTGCCGCCTGGCCGCGGCCGGCGCACCCCCGGACTGCGGCGCGAGGAGATCGCACTGCTCGCCGGGGTGTCGGTCACCTGGTACACGTGGCTCGAACAGGGGCGGCCGATCAATGCTTCGGTCGACGTGCTGGAAGCGTTGGCGCGCACCTTGCGACTCGACGACGCGGAGCGGCACCACTTGCTGACGCTCGCCACGCGCACCACGGGTGAGCCGGTGCCGGAGGTGGACGACGCGCCCGACGCGCTCGTGCGGCTGATCGAGTCGATGAACCCGGCGCCGGCGTACGTGCTCGGGCCGCGGTGGGAGTACCTGGCGTGGAACCGGGCGCAGGCGCTGCTCTACCCGATGATCGAGCAGCTCGACCCCGCCGATCGCAACCTGCTGTGGGTGGTGTTCGCGGAACCGACGGCGCGAGCGCTGATCGCCGACTGGCCCGACCAGGCTCGCCGCATCATGGCCGAGTTCCGCGCCGGCACCGCCGGTCTGCGCACCGACCCGAAGGTGATCGAACTGGTCGAGCGGCTGCGAGCCGCGAGTCCGGAGTTCGCGGAGTGGTGGGCGCAGCTCGACGTCGCCCAGTTCCAGACCCGCGTGCGCCACTACCGCCATCCGCGGGCCGGCAACCTTGCGTTCGAGTACCAGCAGCTGACGCCCAGCGAGTGGCCGCAGTTGAAGGTGGTCTGTCAGTTGCCGCTGCCGGGCGACGACAGCGCCGAGCGCCTCGCCGCCTGGCGCAGCATCGCCTGAGTCGGGTTCACGGCGGCTTCGACCGCTGGGAACGTCTACGAACGCGGCGCGCTGCGCAACACCAGGACCCAGGTGAGCACGCCCGACAGCGCGATGAGCACCAGTGAGAGCCGGCCGGCGTCGAGCAGCAGCGCCTCCTCGGCCGTGCCGAAGATGCGCGTGGCGAGCGTGTTGAAGCCGATCGGGCGCAGCATCAGGGTGGCCGGCAGCTCCTTCAGCACCGAGAGCAGCACCAGTCCGCCTGCGGCCGCAAGGCCGGGCAGCAGCAGTCGCACATCGATGGTGGCGAACCGTCGCACCGCACCCGCGCCCAGCATGCGCGCGGCCTCGTGCAATCGCATCGGGATGGCCGCGAACGCGTTCGATTCAGCGCCGATGGCCTGGCCGGCGAAGTGCAGCACGTACGACAGGATGAGCACGAAGAACGACTGGTAGAGCGCGGTGCTCACGAAGACCCGCACCATCGACAGTGCGATCACGATGCCGGGCAGCGCGAACGCCGCCGACATGAACACGTTGGCCATCGCCACCGACTTGCCCGGTCGTCGCGCCGTGAGCCAGGCCAGTGGCAGCACCACCGCCACCGTGACGACGGCAGCAACGACGGCCACCCACGCCGAACTCCACAGCGCCACGTCGAGCTCGACGACCGAGCTGCGCCGCGCGCCGCTGCGCGTGCCACGTACGACCCACCACACCAACACCGCGACCGGCACCGCGAGCGCCAGGCCGACGACGGTGGCGACCGCACCGGTCGCGAACCAGCGACCACGCGCCAGCCGGTACTGCAGCGGCCGTCGCATCGCCGCGGACGGCATTGCCGGCAGCCGGCGAGCGATCGCCAGCGACACTGCGGCCACGACGATGGCGATGGTGCCGAGCAGCAGCGAGAACACCACGGAGCGATCACGATCGAGGCGCGCCTCGAACACCTTGCGCGTGAGCGTGTCGTACTGCACGAAGCTCACCGCACCGAAGTCGCTGATCGCGTAGAGGAACACGAGCGTGGTGCCCGCCAGCACCGACGGCGCCAGCTGCGGCCAGACCACCGTGCGCAGGGTGGAGATCGGCCCCCGCCCGAGCAGACGAGAGCTCTCCTCCCAACTCGGCGGCATCGACGTGAGGCGTGCGGCGACGGGCAGGTAGACGTACGGGTAGGAGAGCACGCTGAGCACGAACACGGCTCCCCAGAAGCCGCGTACTTCGGGCAGCCACGTCCAGCCGAAGCTGGCCTCGAGCAGCCCACCGGGAGCGAACGTGCTGACGTAGGCGTGTGCGCCGACGAACGACGGGATGACCAGCGGCAGCGGTGCGAGCACTCGCCACACGCGTCGCCCGGGAAGGTCGGTGCGCACCACCAGCCACGCGAGACCGACGCCGAGCGTGCCGGCGACGGCGGTCACCACGGTGGCGAGCAGCAGCGACCCGCGAACCGTGGAGAGCGTGCCGGGGTCGGAGACGATGTTCCACGGCCCGTCGACGGAGGCCAGCTTCAGCAGCAGGTAACCGAACGGCAGTGCGAACAACGCGGCAGTCGCGAGCGCGACGAGCAACGTCGTCGCGCCGCCGGCTCGACCTCTGGAGGAAGAGGCGGCCGACGCCTGCCGCGACATGTCAGCTCACCAGACCGGCCGACTGGATGAGGGTGAGCGTGGAGTCGAGCTCGCGGCCGAGCTGCGCTGCCTCGAACGGCGGCGGTGTGAGGTCGGCGAGCAGCGGCTGCCCGGCCGGGCCTTCGACGCCGTCGATGAGCGGGTACTCGAACGTCTCGGTGGCGAAGTACGTCTGGCTCTCGGAGTTCAGGAGGAACTGGAGGAACTCGGTCGCCTCGTCGATGTGGTCGGAGGTGGTGAGGATGCCGGCACCCGACACCAGCACCAGGCTGCCCAGGTCGCCGTCGTCGAAGAAGTGGTTCCTCGTCGTCAGCGAGCTGTCCTGCGCGGTGAGCTCGAGGTTGTAGTAGTGGTTGACGAGCCCGACGTCGACCTCGCCGCGGCCCACCGCTTCCACGATGGCGACGTTGTTGGGATAGGTGCGCACACCGTTCTCGGCGAGACCATCGAGGAACAGCAACGTGGCATCGTCACCCTGCTCGATGCGCATCGCACTGACGAAGTCCTGGAACGAGGCGTTGGTCGGCGCAATGCCGACCGTCAGTTCGCTGGCCGGATCGGCGAGGTCGAGCACCGACGCCGGCAGGTCGGTCTCGTCCATGCGCTCCGAGTCGTAGACGGCTACACGCACTCGCGCCGAAAGCCCGACCCACGACCCATCGGCGGCCGCGTACTTGGGCCCGACGGTGGCGAGGAGATCGGCGTCGAGTGGCTGCAACAGGCCGG
This sequence comes from uncultured Bifidobacterium sp., assembly GCA_964632715.1. Classification (GTDB taxonomy): domain Bacteria; phylum Actinomycetota; class Acidimicrobiia; order Acidimicrobiales; family Ilumatobacteraceae; genus UBA668. The sequence continues at coordinate 7,228 of CAZWCU010000103.1, forward strand.
CGTCGGCGACGCTGCCCAACGGACCGGGCGCCTGCGAGAAGAACACGTCGGCGGGCGACGCGTCGCCCTCCTCCTTCAGCTGCAGCGCCACGCTCGCCGAGTCGCCGTAGAGCACCTCGACCGAGATGCCCGACTCCTTCTCGAAGCGATCGATCAGCGGACCGACGAGCTCCTCGCTGCGTCCCGAGTAGACGGTGAGCGTGCGGCCACCCCCTTCGTCGGTGCAACTTGCGACGACGCCGACCGCGAGCGAGGTGGTGAGCAGCGTGCGGACGATGAGGGACGTGCGCGACATCAGTGGTCCTTTGCGACGGCGACGGCGAGGGTCACCAGTTGATCGAACGGGCGAGCTTGCAGGACCTGCACGAGCTGATCGCGCTGGTCGCCGCCGACGGTGCCGCCGCTGCCATCGGCGGCCTCCAGGAAGCGGCCCTGCGAGTTGATGACGACCATCGACGTGATGTCGTCGACTCCCACCTGGTCGAGGAACCACAGCCCTCGGTCGCCCGCGCGGCTGGCGTGCACACCGTTGACCTCGATGGGCGTACCGTCGGTCAACCACCCTTCCTCCTCGACCAGCACGACGTCGGCGATCGTGCTCGACGGCGCCCAGACGACCTGCTCGACGCGCACGGTGACGACGCGACTGACCACACCGCCGGAGTCGGGATCCCCGACGAGTCGCCCGCGAGAGATTGCCTCGACGACACCGACGACGACGGTGTCGCTGGCGACGAGCATCTCGTCGAGCGAGGCGAACTGGAACGTGGACGCCGCATCGACGGCCAGTGGGCTGGCCTCCGTGGCCAACCCTGCGTCGGCGGGCTCGGCGACATCTGAGTCGCGTAGGAGCGTGAACGCGATGCCGCCGGCGACGAGACCGACGAACGGCAGCGCAGCACGCCACCACCGTCGGTCAGCTGTCACCATCGGCGTCTCCGAGCGTGAGGGTGACGCCGAGCAGACTGGCGAACTCGGTGCGCATCGTGCGCAGTGGCACGAGCACGGCCTCGTATGCGGCCGACAACGGTGCGGTGTCGGTGGTGGTGGCCATCGGCGGCGGCACGGCGGCGACCGCAGCGATGGCCGCATCGAGCTCGGTGCGCACGCGCGCGGCTGCATCTGGGCTGACGGTGGCGACCAGGTCGGCGAGTCCGCCGTCGATCAGCGCTGACACGCCGTCGAGGACCGATGCGATCTCGTCGAGCGTGCTCCGCGCCGGACCATCGTCGACCTCTGCGAACTCGGGCTCGCCCGACACGTCGCCGGACGCCTTGCCGAGCTGCTGGTCGCCGACATCGACCAGAGCGAAGATGACTCCGTTGACGACGCCATCGATGAAGGTCTTGCTGTCAGTGGGTGGATCGTCGACCCATGCGGTGGCCACAGCGGTGGTGGCCGTGTGCACCAGCGTGCTCGCCGAGGCCGCGAACTCGCACTCGCGTGCGTCGATCGTGTCGTCGATGAACAGGGCCAGTTCGATGGCACCGAGCCCGCGCTGATCGGCGCCGAGCCCGCCCACCGACTCGGCGTCGAGCGGATCGGATCCGGCGATCAATGCCGCCAACTTCTCCGGATCCACGGGGAAGTCGACCTGCGACATCGCCCGCTGCTCCATCACAGGACCGAAGCGCGCGGCGCGGGTGTACGCCCATGCTGCACGGGTGGCGCGCCAGGCAGTCCTCGCCTGCTCGAGCGCCGGCGCATCGGTGGGCGCGGCACACAGCACCGACACTGCTGCCTCCAGCTCGGCGGCTCGGTCGTCGGCGGCGACGTACGCGGGCACGACCACCTCGTCGGTGAGCGCGGTCACCACGTCGTCGCGAGTGCCCACGTCGACCACCGCGGTCGAACTGGTGGAGGAGGCGGCGCTGTCGGCCGAGTCGGACGAGTCGTCACTGCAGGACGCAAGCAGTATCGCCACGGTGAGCGCCGTCGACACGCTGCGGCGAACGCGGTGCGGATGGGCGGTCATAGGGACTCGAGGAACATGAGGAGCTGCCGACGTTGGGAGGCGTTGAGGGCGACGAACGCTGCCTGACTATTGGCTGCTTCGCCGCCGTGCCACAGGATCGCCTCTTCGATGCTACGGGCGCGACCGTCGTGAAGGAACCGCGTGTGCCCGTTGACGTCGTCGACCAGCCCGATGCCCCACAGCGGCGCGGTGCGCCACTCGCTCCCGGTGGCCAGTTGATCCGGGCGCCCGTCGGCGAGTGCGGGCCCCATGTCGTGCAGCAGCAGGTCGGTGTAGGGCCGAATGGTCTGCTCGCTAAGGTGCTCGACGTCGGCGACACCCGTGGTGAGCTCAGCCATGTGGCACGACGAGCATCCCGACGAGTCGAACAATGCGGAGCCGGCGTCGGTGTCGGCCGACCCGACGTCGCGCCGAGCAGGCACCGCCAGCGTGCGCGTGTAGAACGTCACCCGCTGCAGCTTCAGTTCGTCGACCTCCGGGGTGCCACCGTTGATGGCCTCGCTGCACTCGGCCTGCGCGGTGGTGCAGTCGTCGACCAGGTGCAGCGGAGTGGTGATGCCGATGTCGCCGAGGAACGCGCCGGCGTTCTGATCGTTGACGGTCGGCACGTTCGCCTTCCACCCGAAGCGGCCGAGCACGAGCGCGCCGTCGGCGGTGACCACCATGTTGGGCCGGCCGGAGATGCCATCGCCGTCGGCGTCGTCGGGGTCGGCGAGCGCGAGCACCGTGGCCTCATCGACTGCCTCGAGCAACCCGGTACCGAAGACCGCCGGGGCCACGCGCGGCGAGATCATCACATCGTCGGCGAGCGGGCCGTAACCCAGATCGCCGATCGAGTACGTGGGTGCCGAGAGCGTGTAGCCGGTGCCGTCGGCGTAGGTGCCCGTGACCTCGTCGTAGGTGATGACGATGGAACCCTCCGCCGGCACGCCGTTGATGGCGCGGTCCTGCAGCTGGCCGCCGTAGTTCGGCTCGGGTACCGGCTGCCCGTCGGGGCCGGGCACCGACAGTCGCAGCAGGAGCCCACGCTCGGGGTCGTCGTCGCTGGTCGGCGGCGACCCGCGCCCGTCGAACAGGTGGCACGACGAGCACGACTGCGCGTTGAACAGCGGGCCGAGCCCGTCGCGTCCGGTGGTCGACGCCGGCGCGGTGACCCAGTTGTCGTTGAAGAAGTTGTTGCCCACCGAGAAGGCGCGCTGGTCCTCGCGCGACAGGTCGGGCACGCTCTGGCTGAAGGCCGTGGCACCCTCGGCGAAGGCCGTCGCGTCGCCGCCGCTGAGCGCGAGCTCGACGTCGGTGGGGCGCGGCGGAGCCGAGGTGGTGGTGTCGCTCGACGAGTCGCCACCGGTGCACGCGGCAACGATGATGGCAAAAGCGACCACGAGGCAGGTCGCCCGACGCCGGATCACAGTTCCAGCGAGATCTCGAGGCCCAGTGCTGCTGCCGCTTCGGCGAGCATCGTGCCCTGATCCTCGATCGACACGAGTGCGGCGAGGAACGCCGCGTTGGCCGGGTCGGACTCGGGGGCAGCGATCATGGTCTCGAACGTGGCAGGGAAGCCGTCGGTGAGTGCGAGCGACTGGTCGAGCTGTGCGCGCAGCGCAGCATCGAGATCGGGATCGACCGCGGCAACCAGATCGGACGGGCTCAGGCCGTCGATGCCGGGGAACTCGGCGAGGTACACCATGCGGATGCCGGCGACGTTGTTGCGCACGTCGGCGTTGGTGTTGTCGCTGAAGCAGGAGTGCTCGTCCTCCTGGTCCTTGGTCTCGTAGGCGACGGCCATGCGCTCGCCGGCGAGCTCGCCGGCGGACAGCGCACCGATGCCGCGCAGCAGTCGCTGCACCGCGACGGCCGGGTCGGAGAGGAACTCGGTGCGGTAGGCGCCGCCGTCGACGTTCCACTGATCGGCAACCGACGTCAGGTCGGCCAGGAGCAGCTCGGTGAGCAGCTGCAGGTACTGGCCACGGCGCGCTGCGTTGGCCTCGGTGGTGTAGTCGGTGACCGGACGCTCGCCGGGACCGTCGGCCGACAAGTCCTGACCCCAGAGCAGGAACTCGATGGCGTGCCAGCCGGTCGAGATGTTCGACTCGCCACCTTCCTCGTTGGCTGCGGTGAGCACGTCGATCGTGATCTCGGGGAAGCCGGCCGGGTCGTTGATGATGCCGGCTTCGAGATCGCCCTCGACGTAGTCGACGTAGGCCTCGTCCATCGGCCACGCGTTGATCTTGCCCTCAGGCCCGTCGTCGGGGTTGTCGATCGGACCGTCGTACAGCCGGAACGCCTCGGTGGGGCCGTAGTCGTCACGAGCGACGAGCCAGGCGTCCTTGGCCGCAGTGAGCGTGGCGTCGGTGGGATCGGCGAGGAATGCGTCGATGGCGGACTGCAGCTCGGTGGCCGAGGCGATGGAGGCCGCGTAGCTGGCGGACACCAGGTCGGCGTAGGTGGTGGCGGTGGCCAGCAGGTCGGCCTCGCTCGGCATCGCACCGGGAGCAGTCGTGTCGCCGGTCGTGGGTTCGGTGGTGGCTGCGACGGTGGTGCCGCTGGTGTCGTCGTCGTCGCCACACGCGACGACCATGAGCGCCGAGGCGACCAGGCCGGGCAGAATCTTGCGAACGGTACGATGCATGGCAGCATGACTAGCAGATGTTAAGTCTCCTTATCAAGTCAAGGACAGCAGCCTCTTCACCAGTCGACGGCGCCTCGCTGGCGGTGTTCCGCATCGTGTTCGGCGTGGTCGGCGTGGTGTCGATGGCGCGCCTCGTTGCCTACGGCTGGGTCACCAGCCTCTACGCCGACCCCGTCCATCACCTCCGCTACCCCGGCATGCACTGGGTGCCGGCACCGGGCGTGGCGGGCACGTACGCGCTGGTTGCAGCCATCGCGGCGTCGTCGCTCGCAATCGCGATCGGTTGGCACACCCGCCTCGCCGCAGCGGGTTTCCTGGTGCTGTTCGGATGGCTCGAGTTCATCGAGGTGGCCACCTATCTGAACCACTACTGGTTCATGACGCTGGCCGCCGTGCTCCTCACGCTGGCACCCACCGACACCTGCTTCGCCGTGCGGCGCGGCGCCGGCGTGCCGCGGCGCGGCTGGGTGTGGCTGTTCCGATTCCAGGTGGCCATCGTCTACTCGTTCGCGGGCGTGGCCAAGCTGCACAGCGACTGGCTGGTGCACGGCATGCCGCTGCGGCTGTGGCTCCCCGCTCGATCGACGCTGCCAGTGGTCGGTCCGTTGATGGAGCATGCCGAGACGGCCATGGCGTTCAGTTGGGCGGGCGCCCTGTTCGACTGCACCATCGTGGCGCTGCTGCTCTGGCGTCGCACCAGGTTCCCGGCGTGGCTGGTGTTGGTGGCCTTCCACGTGTCGACGTGGGTGTTGTTCCCGATCGGTGTGTTCCCGTGGTTGATGATCGGAGCGAGCACCACCTTCTTCCCACCGTCGTGGCCGCGACGATGGCGTTCGAGGTCAGCCCGCGAGCGAGCGGTCGACAGCGATCTCGTCGGGCCGGCTCGGCGCTGGTGGCCGGCGCTGGTCTGGTGCGCGGTCATGCTCCTGGTGCCGGCTCGCGCACTGCTGATCCCGGGCGAATCGCGATGGACGGGCGACGGATATCGATTCGGATGGAACGTGCTGCTCACGGAGAAGGGCGCCGATGTGCGCTTCCGAGTGCGCGACCGAGCGAGCGGTGCCACGACCATCGAGACCGCAACCGACCTCTACACACCGCTGCAGTGGAAGGTGATGTCGAGCGAACCGGAGCTCATTCGACAGGCAGCACATCTCATCGCCTCGCAACACGCGGCCAACGGCTCCACCGTCGCCGTGTTCGTCGACGCGTTCGTCTCGCTCGACGGACGGCGTGCGACACGTCTCATCGACCCGACCGTCGACCTCGCGGCCGAGCCGTACCGTCCGTGGGGGCAGCCCTGGGTGCTGCCCGCACCGACCGAGTCGCCGCCCTGACTCCGTCAGCGCTCGTCGGCAGCAGCGAACGCCACGGCCGGGGCTCCGTTGTGGATGGCCACGACGCGGTCGCCGCGGCGCCACGAGTGACGGCGGCCGCGTGACTTCAGCCGCACGCCCGAATCGTGCAGCACCTCGCACATCGTGTCGTGGCCGTAGAACTCGACGAGCTCGATGGTGGCGTTCGCGGCGGCATCGCCGGGTGCACGCAACTCGATCTGTTCCGGTCGCACCACCACGGCCACCGAGCCGACGGTCGAGTCGAGCAACGGCATCGACCCGAGCACCGTGGCGACCGACGACCCGACCGCGTCGCCGTCGAGCACGTTGACCTCGCCGACGAAGCCGGCGGTCCACACGTCGGCCGGTTGGTGGTACAGGGTGCCGGGGTCGGCCGCCTGCGTGACTCGCCCGTCACGCAGCACCACCACCTGATCGCCCAGCACGAACGCTTCCTCCTGGTCGTGCGTCACGAACACCGTGGTGACACCGGCATCGGCGAGCAGCCGATGCATCTCGCTGCGGACTCGCACGCGGAGCGCGACGTCGAGGTTCGAGAACGGCTCGTCGAGCAGCAACACCGACGGGTTGGGCGCGAGGGCACGAGCGAGCGCGACGCGTTGCAGCTGGCCGCCCGACAGCGTGCCGGGCATTCGCTGCTCCATGCCACCGAGGCCGACCATCTCGAGCACTTCCGCCACACGCGCGCCGCTGCCACGTGGCACGCCGTAGCCGACGTTCTGGCCGACCGTGAGGTGCGGGAACAGGGCGTAGTCCTGGAACACCATGCCGATGCCGCGGCGCTCGGGTGCCACCCACGTGGAG
>CAZWCU010000104.1:0-10047 GCA_964632715.1 uncultured Bifidobacterium sp.
GGGATCGAGGGTGGGCGGGGGATTCACGGGCTACCGGCCCCCTCTGGCGGCAGGCTGGATGTTGCTCGCCGGTCACCTCCGCTCGGCGCGGCCGCTCCGGATCAGGCGAGCGCGCGGAAGAAGCCGACCACTCGGGCGGGCCGGCGGCCGTCGGTGGTGAGGTCGGCGACGTCGAGGCCCTGCACCGCGACCGCACCATCGGCATCCACCAGCTCCCAGCCGTAGCGAGCGACAGCGTGGTGGGTGTCGACGGCGGTCGTGCGCCGGAACGTGTGGCCGGGGAAGTGCGACAGCACGGTGTCGGTGAGGCCGGCGATGGCGTCCTGCCCGGTGCCCTCGAACGGTGGATCGATGAGGGTGCCGTCCGGGCTCCAGACGTCGGCGACGAGCGCGGCGCGTCGGATCGCGTCGGGTTCGCAGTAGGCGGCCAGGTGGGTGTCGATCACGTGAGTGATGTGGGTGATGTCGTCGGTGATGATGTCGTTGCTCATGCCGCTCATCGTGCGACCGGCACGTCGTGCGGTCGATGACCCGTGTGGTCACGAGTGCGCCGAACTCCTTACCCCGGAGGTAATGGTGCGGTCGCGCCGGGGTCCGTACAGTGACCGCGATGGCGCGACCAGCTGTGGGCGAACTCATCCGTGACTGGCGACTGCGCCGCCGGCGCAGCCAGCTCGACCTGTCGATCGAGGTGGGGGTGAGCACCCGCCACCTCTCGTTCGTCGAGACCGGCAGGTCGCGTCCGAGCCCGGAGCTCGTGCTGGCGATCGCACATCACCTCGAGGTGCCGTTGCGCGAGCGCAACTCGCTGCTGCTCGCGGCCGGGTACGCGCCGCGCTTCTCCCAGCGATCGCTCGACGACGACGAGATGGCGCCGATGCGAGCGTCGGTGCAACGCCTGCTCGACGCGCACCAGCCGTATCCGGGAGTGGTGATCGACCGGCAGTGGAACGTGCTGCTGGCCAACGACGCCGCGATCGCGCTGCTCGCCGGCGTGCCGCCGGAGCTGATGGGTCCCCCGCTCAACGTGTACCGCGCCTCGCTGCACCCCGATGGCCTGGCGGCACGCACGCTGAACTTCACCGACTGGGCCGCGTACCTCGTGCAGCAGTTGCGCCGATCCGCCACCATCACCGGCGACGCAGCGCTGGAGGCGTTGCTGGCCGAGGTGCTCGCGTACCCCAACGTCGCGCAGATCCGGCCGTTGCTGGACCTCGCCGCGTGGGACGACCCGCCGCTGCTGGTGCCATTCCGTTTCGCGAGCCCGCTGGGCGAGGTGTCGTTGTTCACCACGCTCACCACCTTCGGCACGCCGCGCGACGTGACGCTCGACGAGTTGGCGATCGAGCTGTTCTACCCGGCCGACGATCGCTCGGATCGGCTGCTGCGCGACCTGGCCGCCGGCGAGGCGGGCGTCAGAGGCGCAGCAACGAGATGATGCCGGCCGCCAGGATGGCGGCGAGCAGCAGGCCGAGAGTGAGGGTGGTGGCTGGGCGCATGACGGTCACGCTACCGGCGCGGTTCAGCGAGGGGCTGGGCGCATGCTGACCGGCACGCTCATCTGCACGCTCACGGCGGTGCCCCGGTCGCCCTCGGCCAGCGGGCGCAGCGTGACCTGATCGGCGGTGGCCAACGCCAGCTCGTCGGCGGCCGAGCGGCGGTCGAGCACGAGCGCGAGCAGGCCGTACCCGTCGACCGCGAGCCCGATGGATCCGGGGCCGAGGCCGGCGGCATCGTCGACGCGTTGCGCCACGCGGGTGACGTCGCCGGCGACCACCTGCAACCGGGTGCCCACCGGCACGCCCCACGGCAGCACGTCGTCGAGCCCGACGTTGAGCTGGCAGTTGCCGAAGTGGTCGATCCACAGCACTTCCGCGTGCACCCCGACTTCGCCGCCGTCGAGATCGCGCGGCAGCGGCACGACCCCCGGCAGCAACTCGTCGGCATCGACCGGCGAGCCGAGCTCGGCGAGGTCGACGCCGTTGCAGAGGTGCGCGGCCACCGGCGCGAACACGTCGCGGCTGGGCACCACCACGCCGGGCGTGGCGAGGTGGAACTCGGAGTTGTCGAGCAGCACCGCGCGGCCCGCGCCGCCGGCCATCGAGATGGCCGACGCGAGCAGACCGTTGTCGGGTCCGAGCACCACACCTTCGCCGTCGGCGACCTCGATCGCGACGGCGCGGCGCTGACCGGCATCGACGCACGCCATCACGACACCGGACGGCACGTAGCCGATCGCGCGAGCCAGCGCGAGGCTGCCCGCGCGCACGTCGAACGGTGCGATGTGATGCGTGAGGTCGATGACCCGCGCGTGCGCCGCGAGGTCGCGCACGATCGCGTGCACGACGCCGACGTGCTCGTCGACCACACCGAGGTCGCTCAGGAACGAGACGGTGTCGTAGCTGCGGCCCATGGGCGCTCACGCTACCTGCGAGAAAAAACGTAGAGGGCCGATGCCAACCCCCCGATGGCACCAGCCCTCTGCGGCGCAGCCCTTGCGGGGCGCGACACCCGTGTGATGAATCACTCGGCGGTCGTTGTGACCGATGCGAAGGATAGGCACACCCGAGCCGGTGAGAAAAGAGTCACAGCCAAATTTCTTTCGCGCCCGTGAACGGTGCCTGAACAACGTGTGTTCGTCATCGACGAACGCGGCCGACGTCGCGAGCCTGTCGCGGCTGACAGAATGAGGCGATGTTGACGGTCGGCACCGTGGTCATGGGCGTGGGCGATCTGCATCGCGCCATCGCGTTCTGGTGCGACGCACTGCACTACCGACCCAAGCGAGCGGTGCGCCCCGACGACGACTTCATGATCCTCGTGCCCGTCGACGGCGCCGGAGCGCACCTCGCGCTCGACGTCAGCGACAGCACCGCACCGCTGGAACCGCGAGTGCATCTGGACCTGTTCGCCGGCGACGCGGCCGATCAGGCCGCGGAGGTCGAACGACTGCTCGCGCTCGGCGCCACCCGCGTCGACTGGCCGCACTACCCGGCCGACCCCGACTTCGTGGTGCTCGCCGACACCGAGGGCAACCGCTTCTGCGTCATCGACACCACTCACTGACGCACCGAGCGCGACCGCGGCGTGCGGTCAGTGACTGCCGAGCTCGATGCTGCGCTGCGTCGCGGCCATCACCGCTTCCAGGAACGCACTGCGCACCGCGTGCTCCTCGAGCTGACGAACGCCCGCGGCGGTGGTGCCACCGGGCGAGGTGACCATCGCACGCAACTGCGCGGGGTCGCCGCGCTGCTGCAGCAACGCGGCGGATCCGACGAACAGCTGCGCCACCAACGCCTCGCTGTTCGCGCGGCTGAGGCCGGCGAGCACGCCGGCGTCGATGAGCGCCTCGGCGACCAGGAACAGGTAGGCGGGACCACTGCCGGCGAGCCCGGTGACCGCGTCGAGCTGCGCCTCGGGCACGCGCACCACCAAACCCACCGAGCCGAGGATGCTCTCGGCCCATGCCAGGTCGTCGTCGTCGGCGGTGGGGCCCGCGCAGATGGCCGCGGCGCCCTCACCGACCAGCGCCGGCGTGTTGGGCATCGCCCGCACCACGGCCACCTCCGGGCCGGCCGCGTCTTGCAGCGCTGCCGAGCTGATGCCCGCCGCGATGCTGAGCAACCGCGTGGCGCCGGCGCGTGCCGCGGTGCCGCAGGCGGTGGCGACGTCGTAGGGCTTCACCGCGATGAGCGCGGCCTGGCATGCGGGCGTCTCGTCGGTGACCTCGACGCCGGGGAACATCTCGCGCAGTTGCTCCACGCGAGCCGGCTGCACCTCGACGATCGCGATGTCGGCAGCGGCCCACCCGGCGTGCAGCAGCCCACCGACCAGGGCAGCGCCCATGTTGCCGCCACCGACCACAGCCAACCGATACGTCGTCATCGCCTCAGGCTAGGCGGCACCGGGCGAGCGGCTCGACTTCCCCGACGTGCCGCTCGCCCGGTACCTCTACTGGGTACGGGCGGCGTCGGCGATCGGCAAAATCAGGTGAACTTGCTGGCGAACGCGAGGCGCAGCAGCGAGGGGAACGACTGCTCGGTGTAGCTGTACAGCGAGCCGACGATGCGGTCGAGCTCGGCCTCGTTGAGCGAGGTGAGTGGCAGCTCGCCGCGCAGGAACAGCGCGTCTTCGATCCCGATGGCGAAGTGGGCGCCCACCAACCGGTCGTTGCGGCGCAGCGCAGCTTCGTACACCTGGCCGATGTTCTCGGCGGGCGCGGGCAGCACGTAGACCTCGTAGCGCAGCGTGCGCTGGCCGAGGGTGAACCAGATGGTGATGTGGTCCTTCTCCTCGCCGCGCAGACGCACGTACCAGCGCGGCTCGGCGTCGCCGGCCACACCGCGGTCGACGGCCTCGAGCAACTCGTTCTCGGTGGCGAAACCGGTGAGCCAGCCGGTGATGGACGCCTCGTACTCGGCCAGCGTGGGCGGCGAGTGGTAGTCGGTCATCCGTCAGAGTCAACCACAGGCGACCAGTTCGCGGGCACCGAGGTCGTTGTACAGGCGGCGCAGGCGAGCGGCGGCGAAGCCCCACGTGTAGCGCTTCGCTCGCTCGGCACCGCGAGCGCCGAGCGCGGCGGCGTGCACCGGGTGGTCGATGATCTCGCGCAGGTAGTGCGCGAACAGCGCGGGGTCGCGCGCCGGCACCAGGTACCCGGTCTCGCCGTGGTCGACCAAGGTGAGCAGCCCGCCGACCGCGGCGGCCACGACGGGCACGCCGCAGGCCGAGGCTTCCAGTGCGACGAGGCCGAAGCTCTCGCTGCGGCTGGGCACCACCACGGCGTCGGCGGCGCGGTAGTAGGTGCTCAGGATGTGGTGCGGTTGCGGTGGCACGAAGCGCACCTGGTTCGTGAGGCCCAGCTCGTCGACGAGCGCGAGCAGGTGGGTCATCTCCTGCTGGCCGTCGTGGCCGCTGGCGCCACCGACGATGAGCAGCAGCGCGTCGGGGCGACGCAGTTGAGCGAGTGCTCGCACCGCGAGGTCGGGCGCCTTCAGCGGCTGGATGCGGCCGACGAACAGCAGCACCGGTGCGTCGAGCGGGAGGCCGAGCGCGTTGCGCGCGCCGCGGCGTTCGCCGGGGGCGAAGAACGCGTGCTCGACGCCGGGCGCAACGATCTCGATGCGACCCTTCGGGTTGCCGTAGAGCCGGCGGAACTGGCTCTCCTCCTCGGTGCAGCTGACGCAGATGGCGTCGGCGCAGCTGATGATCTCCTGCTCGGCACGGTGGCGCCACTCGGGTTCGAGGTCGCCACCTTCGGCCTTCACCTTCGCCAGCGTGTGGAACGTGCTGACGAACGGGATGTCGAGCTCGTGCTTGATGCGATGGGCGACGAGCCCGCTGAGGAAGTAGTTCGCGTGCACCACGTCGGCCGGCGACTCGTTCTTGAGGTGGTCGATGACCTGGTCGCCGAAGTCGGCGAGCACCTCCGGCAGCTGCTCCTTGGCCAGGTCGTACGAGCCGGCGGGCACGTGCACGACACGGTGGCCCGGCTCGACCTGCACCACGTCGGGCTGGTCGGGATGGGTGCGCCGCGTGTAGGTGGTGCACTCGACGCCGGCGTGCGACAGGGCCGAGGCCAGCTCGCGCACGTACACGTTCATCCCGCCACTGTCGCCAGACCCCGGTTGCGCGAGGGGCGACGTGTGGAGTGAGAGCACAGCGACTCGTTGCACGACGGGTTGAAACACTATCTGTTCGGTCGGCATTCCCTGATCGGGCCGCCGCGCCAGGTGGACGGGATCGAGCACCACGCCTCATGGCAGACTCCTGCGATGAGGAAACAGCGATCGCCGCTCGTCCGCGCGCTCTCCCCGCTGCGCGACTTCCTCCACACCGAGGCTGCCGGCGGAGTCCTGCTCGTCGGTGCGTCCGTCGCCGCGTTGGTGTGGGCCAACTCGCCGTGGTCCGGCTCCTACGACAGCCTGTGGAGCAGCAAGGCCACCATCGAGATCGCCGGCCACGGGCTGTCGCTCGACCTGCGGCACTGGGTGAACGACGCGCTGATGGCCATCTTCTTCCTGGTGGTGGGTCTCGAGATCAAGCGCGAGGTCACCGGCGGTCACCTAGCCGGCCGGCGGGCCGCAGCGCTGCCCATCGCCGCCGCGTTGGGCGGAATGCTCATCCCCGCCGGCATCTACCTGGCCATCGCCGGGGGCACCGCTCCCAAGGGGTGGGGTGTGCCGATGGCCACCGACATCGCGCTCGCCGTGGGCGTGATGGCGTTGGCGGGAACCGGAGTGCCCGCGAGTCTGCGTGCGTTCCTGCTCGGGCTGGCCGTGGTCGACGACATCGGCGCCATCGTGGTGGTCGCGGTCTTCTACTCCGACGGTGTGTCGTTCGGCTGGCTGGGCGTGGCAGGGGTGTCGCTCGCACTCACGCTCGTCGCTCGCCGCTCGGGGCTCTACCAGATGCCCGTGTACCTCGCGCTCGGTGCCGTGATGTGGTTCGCGCTGCACGAGGCCGGCGTGCACCCCACGCTGGCCGGCGTGGTGATGGGGCTGCTCACACCGGTGGTGGCGCGCCACCAGCCCGATCTCATCGACGTGGAGGAGCTCGCCGACCTCACCAGCATCGAGCACGCCCGCGAGACCATGCAGATGGCGAAGGGCTCGATCAGCACGGTGGAGTGGTTGGAGCACCACCTGCACCCGTGGACCAGCTACCTCATCGTGCCGTTGTTCGCGCTGGCCAACGCCGGCATCGAGGTGAGCACCACCAGCCTGCGACACGCGTTCGAGTCGCCGATCACGTGGGCCATCTTCGCCGGTCTGGTGGTGGGCAAGCCGGTGGGTGTGCTGCTGGCCACCCGCATCGCGTTCCGCTCCGGCGTCGCCGATCGCCCCGACGACACCACCACTCGCCAGTTCCTGGGCGCTGGACACGCGGCCGGCATCGGGTTCACGGTGGCCATCTTCATCGCCGAGCTGGCGTTCGACGATCCGGTGCAGATCGCCGACGCGAAGATGGCGATCCTGGTGGCGTCGGTGCTCAGCGGCGTGGTCGCGTACTTCGTGCTGCGTCAGCGACCGAAGTCGGCCACGGCTGCGCCCACCGCCGCAGCCATCGCGGCGACACCCTCCGCCGCCGAGTAGCGCTCCGCGACGAAGGCGCGCCCGCGGGCGCCGAGCAACGCGGCCTCGCCCGGGTCGGCCAAGAGTCGCGTGGCGGCAGCCGCGAAGCCGGCGGCGTGGTCGACCACCACCGCGTGCTCGCCCGGCAGGATGCCCAAGCCGCGAGCACCGACCGACGTGGTGACGACGGCGCTGCCGTGCGCCATCGCCTCGATCACCTTGATGCTGGTGCCCGAGCCGGTGAGCACGGGGCACAGGGCCACGGACGCGTCGCGATACTGACCGGAGAGGTCGTCCACGCGACCGAGCGCGACCACCGGTGCAGGGGCATCGAGCCGATCGCCGAGGGCGCCCACCAGCGTCAGCTGCTGCAGCCCTGCGATGTGCGGCACCACCTCGTCGAGCAGCCAGCGCGCCGCCTCACGGTTGGGCTGATAGCCGAAGTTGGCGACGTAGATCGCATGACCGGGCAGCCCCGTCGGTTCGTGGACGACCGGCATCTCGACGGTGTTGGGCACCAGGCGAACCGCGGCGCGCACCCGCGGCGCCACTGCCGAGACGTCGAGCGGCGAGGCCAGCGTGACGACGGTGGCCAACTCGCCCACTCCCTGCAACAGGCGCTCGAGCGCAGCAGCCTGGTCGTCGCCGCGAGCGCGTGCCAGCTCGGCTTCGTCGTCGTCGAGATCCACCACCAGCGCGACACCGCACTCCAGCGCGAGGTCGGCCGCCATCGGTGCCACCGCCATCTTGAACGCGACGACCACATCGGGCTGCCAGGGCAGCTCGCCGACGAGCCCCCGGCCCAGCCACGCCGGCGCGCTCGCGGCGGCGGGCGGGAGCGGCGCGGCGCGCACCATCCAGTCTCGCCAGCGCGGACTCATCAGCTGGGCAACGTTGCGGGTCGCCTCGTCGTCGTCGGGCAGGATCACGCGCACGAAGGGCGACGCGGAGCTGCTGGCGACCACCGGGACCACCCGTACCTGCAGTGAGCCACGTGCCTCCAGCGCCTCGCACCAGCGCCGCGCGCGCATCGACGATCCGTTGCCCACCGCCCACGGATCGAACGCCGTGAGCAGCACCACTCGCAGCGCGCGTGGTGCTGCGTTACCGGTGTTGGCCAACGAAGCTCTCGTACACGTTGAGCAGCGCCTGCTGCTGCTCGACGGTGAGCTGCGGATCGGCGGCGATGGCTTCGCGCACCCCACGGGCGTTGGCGTCGGGCACGAGGAAACCTGCGCGCTCGTAGAG
Organism: uncultured Bifidobacterium sp.; assembly: GCA_964632715.1. Lineage (GTDB taxonomy): Bacteria > Actinomycetota > Acidimicrobiia > Acidimicrobiales > Ilumatobacteraceae > UBA668. The sequence goes on from CAZWCU010000104.1 coordinate 8,322, forward strand.
CGTCTCGGCACTGATCTGCAGCGCCTTGGCGATCTGCTGCAGGATCTCGGCCGAGGGCTTGCGCAGCCCGCGTTCGATCTGCGACAGGTACGGGTTGCTGATCTCGGCGACCTCGGCCAGCCGGCGCACGCTCATGCGCGCGACTTCGCGCTGCGCACGGATGAACTCGCCGACGTCGGCCAACCGGTGTTCGAACTCGTCGCGCACGTCGGGCATGTGAGGTCCTCGGTTCGGTGGGGTGATGCCGGATCAGTCGTCGGCGGCGAGCAGGCCGTCGACGTCGGCCTCGCCGTCGCGGTAGCGGCGCACCAGCTCGGCGCTCAGCGCGTCGATGCGGGCGAACAGCTCCTTGCGTTCCTGCGAGCGCAGCTGCTCGAACTCGTGCAGCAGGCCGGCGTAGTCGCCGAGCTCGGCGGAGGTCATCGACTGCAGGTCGGTGCTGCCCGCCTCCATGCTGAGGTCTTCCAGCGCTCGGGCCAGCGGGTGGTCGCTGAAGTCGTCGGCCGGGCGTGGCGGGCGGGCGGGGCCTCCGGTGAGATGCGTGCCGAGGATGGCGGGCAGTTCGCCGGTGATGTTCTGCTGGTCGCCGGCGGCACGATGCCGCATCTCAGCGCGCACCAGATCGAGCTTGGCCTGCGCGAGCCGGCGCACGTAGCTGATGGCGTCGTCCTCCTGCTGCAGCGACGCTCGAATGGCGCGCAGGTCGGCCAGGGGCAGCTCGCTGGGATCGAGCGCGGTGGGCTCGCTGGATGGGGTGGTCATGTGGATCCTCCACTCACGGGCGGCAGTACCGCCACTTCGTCTGCGGCACTCACCGGTGTGTGTGCACTGGCCTGATCGCCGTTCACCCACACTCGGCAGCTGCTGAGTACCGCCTGGAAACCTTCGCCAAACGTCTCACTGGCGTTGGCCAACACGTCGCCCACCGTGGCACCCGGGAACTGCGCCTGCCCGGTGCCCGCGGCTTCGCGAGCCGCAGCGAACAGACGGAGAGTGGCCATGGGCGCATGGTAGTGGTCACGATCGAGATGACGACGGCTACCCTGCCCCGAGTGCCTCCCGCAGCCGACCCTGCTCCCCACTCCACGGCGTCGCCGGCGGTCACTCGCATCCTCACGTTGCGCCACGGCGAGAGCGAATGGAACGCCATCGGGCGTTGGCAGGGTCAGGAAGATCCGCCGCTCACCGACGCCGGAATGCTGCAGGCGGTCGCTGCGGCCGAGGCACTGGGCACCTTCGACGCGATCTGGGCGAGCACGCTGCAGCGCGCGGCCTACACCGCGGCGATCATCGCGGAGGCGTTGGGCATCGGTCCGGTGCAGACCGACCCGGCGTTGATGGAGAACGCGTTCGGCGAGTGGCAGGGGCTCACCATCGCCGAGATCGAGGCCGGCTGGCCGGGATACCTCGCCGCGCACCGCCGACCGGTCAGTGCCGAGCAGCCGCCGGCGGTCACCGAGCGTGGTCTCGGCGCCTTGCGTCGCATCGCGGCCGAGCACCCCGGTGGCGAAGTCCTCGTCGTCACGCACGGCGGCCTGATGCGGACGCTGCGTCGAGCAGTCGCCGGTGACGACGACGACATGCGGTTCACCAACCTCAGCGGGTGCTGGTTCTTCGTGCACCCCGACGGGCGGGTGGAAGCCGGAGATCCGGTGCACCTGATCGATCCGCAGGCGTACGGCGACACGCTGTAGGTCACGATGCGCGACCACTCGCACGACACGCC
>CAZWCU010000104.1:10147-13969 GCA_964632715.1 uncultured Bifidobacterium sp.
AAGCGCACCGTCGGCGCGCAGTTGCAGGGTGGGGTGCTGAAGGTGAGCGTGCCCAGCTGGATGAGCCGCGCCGAGGTCGACCAGTGGACCGAGAAGATGGCCGCCAGCTTCCGGCGCAAGCAGTCGGCCGACCGCATCGACCTGGAGACCCGAGCCGTCACGCTCGCGCGCCGCTATCGGCTGCCGCGGCCCACTCACATCCGATGGGCCGACGACATGGTGAGCCGCTGGGGTTCGTGCACGCCCACCACCGGCCACATCCGCATCTCCAACCGGTTGGCGAGCTTCCCCGACTGGGTGGTCGACTACGTCATCGTGCATGAGCTCGCGCACTTGGAAGTGCACGGGCACGGCGCCGACTTCTGGCAGCTCGCGAACCGCTATCCGAAGGCCGAGCGGGCGATCGGCTACCTCATCGCGAAGGCCGGCGACAGCGACGCGCTCGACTGACGGCGTGGGCCCAGTCGCCGCGCGACTCATCCAGCGGCGCCGGCTCGCGGGCGGGCGAGACCGAGCAGGATGCTGAGCGCGAGCACACCGGCCAACGCCAGGACGAGCAGTGACAACGTGGATCGGGTCTCGGTGACGGTGGCCACCTGCGAGGTCTCCGGGTTGGGCAGCACACGTTCGCTGACCTCCGCGGCGGGGGTCACGCTGGTGGCGGCCGCCCGCGGCGCGAGCCCGATGTCGAGCTGGTCGGCGTGCTGGCCGGCCTTCAGTGGGAGCAGGCGTGAGCGGCCGGTGACCGAGTCGACGTCGCTGTCGATGAGCGCGTCCCCGCCGCGACCGGTGGCAGTGAGCACGAAGCCGGGCGGCAGGTTGGCTGCTCCGACGCTGTAGTGGCCGGGCGCGAGCTCGTCGAACAGGAACGCACCCTCGGCGTTGCTCACCGTGTCGGCCAGGTAGCGCCCGAGCTCGTCGTACAAGGTCAACGTCACGCCGGCGACGCCGGTCTCGCCGAGGTCCTGCACGCCATTTCGATCGGTGTCGCTCCACACGGTGTCGCCGATCGACGCGGTCGCCGCGGGCGACGCGGGCGGCAGCGCTGCCTCGGGATCGGGCTGCAGCACGACGGCCGGGTTGGTGGAGGTGGCATCACTCACGTCGATCGGCTGCGGCAGGGCCGGCCCTTCACCATCGGTGATGTCGAGGAAGTCGTCGGGGGGCGACACGACCGCCCAGCAGGCTTCGCCGACCAGGATCAGTTCGTATCCACCGGTGTCGTCGGTGACCACCGAGACCGGTGCGTCCCACAGGTCGTCGGCGGTGCCCCACTCGCCATCGGCGCCCGCGTCGAGCGAGCACACGGCGGTGACGATCACTCCGGGCACACCCGTCATCTCGTCGACCTCGGACTGCGCCACGGTCGTGGTCGGCATAGGGAACGTGTCCGACACCGTCGTCTCCGTCACGATCGTCGAGTCGACCGTCGTGTCGCTGGTCGTATCGGTGAACAGTTCGTCCTGGGTGGCCTGCACGACCACACCGGTGACGCGGTGACCGAGCGACGGAGACGCGGACACGGTGGTCGGTGCGGAGCTGGCGACCGCGCCGACCAGCGCCATCAGCGAGACCAGCCGCACGGCCATGCGCCCTGCGGGCCGCTCGCCGTCGGGCTCGTCGATGTACATCATCCGTCGCGTGCTGGCGACGGCGCGCTCGGGCAGCACGCCCAGCTGCTCCCACGTCGGCTCGATCGTGCAGAACTCGGCGAGCGCGTTGGCGGTCGCGGGGTCGAGATCGCCGAACTCGACCCCGATGCGGAAGTCGCCGTCGCCGAGCGCGGTGACGTTGCGCACGACGCACGCCACGCGCATCGTGGTGACGCCGGTTCGTGTGGGGATGGCCGAGTCGAGCAGCATCCGCTCGTTCACCTCGACACCGGTCTGGCTGATGAGGCCGGCGCCCAGCGCGGTGAGGTCGACGATGCTCACAGCCCGTTCGCCCAACGTCGCCGCGAGCGACGACACCACGCGTGCGGTGCGGCGCATCTGGTTGCGGCGAGCGAGCACGCGCAGCAGGTCGAGCGAGAGTGCGAGCGTCCACAGCGACACGGTGAGCAGCACCATCAGTGCGGGCTGCGGCATGGTGCCGAGCGTGTGCGTGAGTCGGTCGCTGATGCCGCGCAGCACCAGCACGGTGCTCAGCGCGACCACAGCGATCACGAGGCCTGCGCCGTACTGCGGCGTGGGGAGCGTGACGATCGGTGCGCGGCGAGCGCGGTCCGTGCGCTCGGCGCGCAGGCTGGTGCAGGCGGAGCCCACCGAGTGCAGCGACCAGCGAGTGCGGTCACCGGGACGCAGCGTCCAGCCGCTGAGCAGCGCGAGGCCGAGCGAGGTGTAGGCGAACGCCGGCAACCAGACGCAGGCGAGCATGATCGTGGTGGCGTGGAACGGCACAGAGCCGGACAGGATCGACGCGCTGAGCAGCACGAGGAACACCACCCGCCGCAAGCCCGACAGCGGCCGAACGGCCCAGGCGAGGGTCGCCAGCCGTTGTGCCCTGGAGAACCCGGGGCTGCGCAGCACACCGTCGGCACCGAACACCATCTGGCGCGCGGCCCGCGCACGGCGCACACGATCGTCGGCGACCACTTCGTCGGAGTGGATCGGCTGATGCGCGACCACCGGCACGTCGCCGGGCGCAACGATCCGCCAACCCGCCGACAGGAGGCGGAGTCCCGCCATCCAGTGCGCGGTCAGCGACGGGTCGGTGCTCACACCCACTTCACGCAGCGCGCCCGCACGCACGATCGAGCCACTCCCCAACCAGGCCGCACTGCCACGCCGACCCAACGCAGGGTTGAGGGCCGCGCGCTCGAAGATCAGTTCGTGACGGCCGTTGGGGCCGTGCTCCGCGGAGTCGGCCGCCACCGTGGTGCCCATGCCCTGCACGACTGCGACGTGCGCATCGGCGAGCTCGAGCGACAGCCGCTCCACGACGTCGCCGGTGGGGATGTCGCCGGCATCGAGCAAGAGGAACTCGGGCGTTTGCACTGCGGCGAGCGCCACCCGCAGCCCGTTGCGATCTTCGGAGTCGGAGCATGCGTACCCGGCGTCGAACTCGGTGGCCAACGCGGCGATCTCGGGACGCGCGGAGAGGTCGACGACGACCACTCGCTCGACTCGCCGCACACCACGCAGCGCGAGCAGGGTGGCGCGGACCTCGTGATCGACCTGCTGATCGACCCTCACCACCACGTCGATCGGTTCCGGCGCGTGCGGAGGTCGGTCGCCGGCCAGGGCGCGGTCGTCGGGAGACGGCCACAGCGCCCACGCCAGGGCGGCGGCGCCGAGGAAGCCGACGATCTCGACCGCGAGTGCCGGCAGCGACAGCCAGAGTGCGGTGTCGTGGAGCGAGAAGCCGATGCGCCACACGAGGTACCCGACCGTGGTCAGCAGGCCGATCGATGTGAGGACTCGCGCACCGAGATGCTCCGTCCGCCTCATGGTTCGACCCTTCCTGTTTCGCCGGCTCCGGCGCGTCGCCACGACCTGCGGCAACGTAGGAACATCGGCACGGCGCGTCACAAAGTTGAGCGAACCTTGCCGTTCGGATCCGCCGGCGTGTGCGCCGATCGATTTGCCGGGCGGGGTGACGGGTGGGTGCGGCGCGCTGCCCGCTAGCCTCCAACCCTCGTGGGCACCGCCAAACGTGAACGTCAAAAAGCCAACCGCCAGTTGCGGCTCGAAGAACTCGCCAAAGAGGCGCGCAAGCAGAAGACGAAGCGGTTCACGCTGCGCGTCGTGCTGCTCATCGCCGCCGTCGTGGCCCTCGTCGGCGGCCTCTACTTGGTGAGTGGTGGCGACGACGACACCACGG
>CAZWCU010000105.1:0-13935 GCA_964632715.1 uncultured Bifidobacterium sp.
TGCCGGTCGAGGGCGACCTGCCGGTCGAGGGCGACCTGCCGGTCGAGGGCGAGGTGCCGGTCGCCTCGGCGAGCGACGAGGTCGCCGAGTACCTTGCGGAAGATGACTGACGACGTCGTCCTGATGGAACTGCGTGAGCCGGGCATCGCCCTCATCACGCTCAACCGGCCCGAGCGGCTCAACGCCTGGAACGGCGAACTGGCCACGCGCTACTTCGAGTTGCTCGACCAGGCCGCAGCCGACCCGGCGGTGAAGGTGATCGTGGTCACCGGCGCCGGGCGCGGGTTCTGCGCCGGCGCCGACATGGACACCCTGCAGGGCCTCGGTGCTGCCAGCGGCAGCGGCGGGTCCGATGCGGCCGCGGGTGGTCGCCCGCAGTACCACACCACGCTCATCCCCAAGCCGGTCATCGCCGCCGTCAACGGCGCGTGCGCGGGCATCGGCATGGTGCAGGCGCTGATGTGCGACATCCGGTTCGCGGCGGCCGGTGCGAAGTTCACCACTGCGTTCGCTCGCCGTGGGCTGATCGCCGAGTACGGCATGAGCTGGGTGCTGCCTCGGCTCGTCGGCACCGCGCGTGCACTCGACCTGCTGTTCTCCGGCCGGGTGATCCTCGCCGAGGAAGCCGCGCAGATGGGCCTGGTGAACGAAGTGGTCGCGCCGGAGTTCCTGCTCGATCGCACGCTCGAGTTCGCGGCCGAACTGGCCACCCACTCGTCGCCGACCAGCATGTCGGTGATGAAGCGCCAGGTGTACGGCGACTGGGACCGCGGTGTCGTGCCGGCCACCGACGATGCCATCGAGTTGATGAAGGCGTCGTTGCGTCGCCCCGACTTCAAGGAAGGCGTCGCCTCGTTCCTGCAGAAGCGCAACCCCGACTTCGCCGCGGTCGACCCGTCAGTGTGAGTGCCCCAGCGCGCGCAGCTGCTCGGCCAACACCTCGGGGATCACCGGATTGAAGAACTCGCCGCAGGCCACCTCGGCCGCAGCGATGAACCGAGGCACACCTGCGCTGCGCCACGGTGAGACGATCTCGATGTTGAACCACGCCTGTGGCCACTCGCCGCCGTCGGTGGGCCGCTGGTTGAGCCACATCATGTACGGCAGCGGACGGTCGTAGAGACGGTCGAGGCGACCGAGCACGTCGGTGAGGATCGTGGCCAGTTCGTCGCGTGCATCTGTGCCCATCGACATCAGATCAGGCACCTGCAGGCGTGGGGCGACCGAGAGCGCCACGGGGAAGTTGCTGGCGTACGGCACTGACGCCAGCCATCCGTGATGCTCCGCCACCAACCGCTCGCCGGGGTGGAGGTCGGGCGACCACTTGGCTTCCAGCAAGCGCAGCGACCGTTCTGGGACGTGGTCGTACGCGTAGATCTGCCCGTGAGGGTGAGCGATGGTGGCGCCCACCTCGGCGCCGCGGTTCTCGAAGACGAGCACCGACTCCACGTCGGGTCGGGCGCCGAGCGCCTCGGTGCGCTCGGCCCACAGGTCGATGACGCGGCGCGCGCCCACCACGCCGAGCGAGGCGAACGTGGCGTCGTGCTCGGATGTGTACAGCACCACCTCGCAACGCTCGCCGGGCATGGCCGGCCAGCGATTCGGGAACCACCGCACGTCGTAGGGCTCGGGGGCCTCCCGGCCACCCGGGCAGAACGGGCACCCGGTGCTGGGCAGGTTGGGGCGCGCCTGGCGGGTGCCCACCACGTGCACCACGGTGCCGAGGTGAGGATCGATTCGGACGTCGCGTGATTCGGTCATGTGTCTCAGATGTCGGGTTGGTCGGTGGTGAGAGCGAGGGTTCAGCGCAGCGGTTCGCCGGTCGCCGGATCGAAGAAGTGCGCGAGATGGGTCTTCACTGCCAGTCGGACCCGTTGAGCCATCGCAATGGTATGGACACCATCGACCCTTGCAATGATCTTCGTTCCGGCCACGAGTGGTTCGGCGGCGTCCTCGCCCGCCGCTGTGTCGCCTTCGACGGGCGGTGGAGGCACGTCGATGACGGCGTGCACGTGCACTTCGGCGCCCATCGCCTCGGCCAGCACGACGGTGAGCTCGATCACCTGGTCGGGCAGTACCTCGACGTCGTCCTCGAGCGAGAAGTGCTCGGGGCGGATGCCGACGATGACCTGTGTGCCGTGGCGCTCGGCCAGCCGCGGGTAGCGGGCGAGCGCCTTGGGGCTGACGGCCAGGTCGTGGCCGCCGAACGCGAGATGGACCACGCCGTCGACCACTGTGGCGTCGGCAGTGATGAGGTTCATCGCCGGGCTGCCGATGAAGGCGGCCACGAACAGGTTGGCGGGCGATTGGTAGAGCTCCTGCGGCGGGGCCACCTGCTGCAGCACACCCTTGCGCATCACGGCCACACGGTGCCCCATGGTCATCGCCTCGACCTGGTCGTGGGTGACGTACACCATGGTCGTGCCGAGGCGAGCCTGCAACTGGATGATGTCGGACCGCATCTGCACGCGCAGCTTGGCGTCGAGGTTGGAGAGCGGTTCGTCCATGAGGAACACCTGCGGCGACCGAACGATCGCGCGGCCCATCGCGACGCGCTGACGTTGGCCACCGGAGAGCGCCTTGGGCAGTCGGTCGAGGTACTCGGTGAGCCCGAGCATCTCTGCTGCGTCGTGCACCCGTTTGGTGATCTCGGCCTTGGGCACCTTCGCCACCTGCAATGCGAAGCCGATGTTGTCGCTCACCGTCATGTGTGGATAGAGCGCGTAGTTCTGGAAGACCATCGCGATGTCGCGTTCTCCGGGCGGCACGTCGTTGACGACGCGCTCGCCAATGCGGAGTTCGCCGTCGCTGATCTCCTCCAGGCCCGCGATCATCCGGAGCGCGGTGGACTTGCCGCACCCGGACGGCCCGACCAGCACCATGAACTCGCCGTCGTCGATGTCGAGGTGGAGGTCGTCGACGGCCTTCGGGCCGTCCTTGTACCGCTTGGTGACACCGGAGAAGGTGACTGCAGACACCGTGCCCCCCTTTACTTCAGACCGCTCGAGGCGGAGTTCTCGACGAAATAGCGCTGTGCGAACAGGAACACCAGGATCGGTGGCGTCATCGCCAGCACCGCACCGGCGAACACCAGGTTGGTGTCGGTGCTGGACCGTCCGCCCAACGTCGACAACGTGAGCGACAGCATGCCGTTGTCGGGGTTGCCCGAGTTGATGATGACCAACGGCCAGAAGAACGAGTTCCACGCGTAGAGGAACCCGAACGTGGCCAGCGTGGCGATCGCGGGTCGAGCCAACGGCACCATCACCTTCCACAGGATCCGTGAGCGGCTGGCACCGTCGAGCAACGCTGCTTCCTCGATCTCTGCCGGGATGCCGAGGAAGAACTGGCGCATGAGGAACGTGCCGTAGGCGGAGAAGATGAACGGGATGATCAGCGCCACCAGGTTGTCGGTCCAGTTGAAGTTCAGCATCAGCTCGAACAGCGGGATGATGAGCACGACGAAGGGGATCATCACCGACCCGAGGTACATCATGAAGATGGCGCCGCGACCCTTGAACTGGATGCGGGCGAACGCGTATCCGCCGAGGATCGAGGTGAGGATCTGGCCCGTCACCACCGCGATGGTGACCAGCATCGTGTTGGTGAGCGAGCGCCCCAGGTTCTTGTCGACGACCACCTCGCTGAAGTTCTCGAAGCGAGGACCGAACTGCTTGCTCGGCACCGCGGTGTTGACCAGGCTGAGCAGCGTGTCGTCGGGTCGTTCGACCGACTGGAAGAGACCGCCGACGGTGAGCCTGGCGCGGTACGCCTCCACGGTGGTGCCGTCGTACTCGATGAGGAACACGTCCTCCTCGGCCCCGTCGATGGTGACGGTGGCGCCGGTCTTGTCGCCTGCGTCGGCGGCGAGCGTGATGAGCGATTCGGGGTTGTCGAGCGGCCGGAACTCGGCCAGCGGCGCGTCTTCGTCGACGAGTGCGTAGTCGCCGCTGCGACCGTCGAAGCTGAACAGGCGCAGCGGGTCGCCCTCCAGCCCGAGCGCACTCGCCTCGATGGTGGCGTCCTTCTTCGGCACCAGCGATGGCGGGTACGTGAAGATGTCGGTGTTGCGCTTCAGCGAGGTGGACACCGCAACGATGAAGGGGAAGATGACCACCGCGGCCACGCACACCAGCAGGCCGTAGGTGAGCCATCGCACGAGAGTGACTCGCGGACCCTTGCGACGAACGCTCACGACAGACCTCCAGCGGTGGCGCCGTCCTTGTCCTTGCGGAACTGCGCGAAGGTGAAGGCGAAGATGATGAGGAACAGGACCCAGGCGAGTGCCGATGCGTAGCCCTGCCGGTTGTCCTTGAACGCTTCGTTGTAGAGCGCGATGACCGGGGTCATCGTCGCGTTGTCGGGGCCGCCGGGCTGTGGCGTCGAGAGGATCCAGACGATGTCGAACAGCTGCAGGGCGAGGATCGAGGTGGTGATGAGCACGTAGAACGTGGTGTTGCGCAGCTGCGGAACCGTGATCCGCTTGAAGATCTGCCACGTGTTGGCGCCGTCGATCTCGGCGGCCTCGTACAGGTCCTTCGGGATGCTCTGGTGGCCCGCCAGGTAGAGGACCGTGTTGAAACCGAAGCTCATCCACGCGAACACCACCACCATGGCCAGCAGCGCCGTCGAGTTGGAACTGAGCCAGGGGTGCCCTTCGGCGGGTGGATCGACGAACGGGAGTATCTCGCCCGCGCGTTTGATGAGGTAGTTGATCCAGCCCACTGTGCTCTGGAACATCTGTCCCCAGATGATGGCGACGCCGATGACGCCGGCGACCGACGGCACGAAGTAGATGGCTCGGAACACCTTCATGCCGGGGAGGTTGGAGGCGAGGATGCTGGACAGGACGAGCGCGGGCAGGACCGCTGCCGGCACCGCCAACACCAGGAAGATGACGATGTTGCGCAACGACGTCCAGAAGATGACGTCGCGTGCCCCCAACACCCAGTGGTTGCCGAACCAGTCGAGGTGCATGAGCACCTGGTAGCCGGGCTTCAGCACCTCCACGCCGGCGTTGCCGCTGGAGCTGCTGCTCACGTCGAGCGAGAGCGCTTCGATGTAGTTGCCGAGGCCGACGAACGAGCGACCGGTGCCGGTGGTCTTCGAGTCGTAGAAGCTGACCCACAACGAGAGCAGGAGCGGGAACGCGAAGAACGTCGCGAAGCCCAACAGGTTCGGTGACAGGAACGCGAGGCCGCTCAGCGCCCGTTCCTCACCGCTGGTGGTGCCGAAGTGCCGTGCGACGCGCCGTGCCCACATGAACCGCATCGCGGCGGCAGCGCCGATGGCCACGAGCAGCGTGCCGATGGTGAGGGGCTCGGTGACCTGATCGGCAAGTGCCGACAGCATGCCGCTGGGATCGGCGACGACCACGAACCAGATCGAGGCCAGCGCGGCGAGGCCCCAACCCGCCCTGCGCAGGGCCCGCGGGCCACGGGCAGTGGGGCGGGTGCTGCGCAGTTGACCTGCCACCAGCACCCACAGCAGACCGACCACCACGACCAGGAACGGGACGAAGGCCTTGTTGAAACCTTCGCCGAACGTGCCGATGGCAGTGAAGGTGCCGAACTGGTGCAGGGCGGCCACCGACATGATGACGAAGACGAGGTAGCTGACGACGAGCGACACGCTGCGAGCGCGTCGCTGGCCGCGCGCGACGCCGTACACGGCGTAGCTGTGCGCCATGAACGTGCCGAGGGCGAACACGCGGAGGAAGAACGACACCTTCCACGGCAGCTCCTGGTCGTCACCGCGACTGGCCAACATCCACAGCGCGACGGAACTGACGGCCCCGACGACGTGCCAGATGCTGATCAGGCGCAGCCCGATCGCCAGCGGCACGCGGTGCTCACCGGAGCCCCGCCGATGCAACGACGTCATCGTCAATCCCCCCTTTCATCGTGATCGAGAACGGGGCCGGGGGCGTGTGCCCCCGACCCCGGTGCGCCCGAGGCGTCAACTGTCGAACGCTGCAGCTGTCTCCGAGCAGATCTTGGCTTGGTAGTCCTCGATCGTACGGTCGCCGTTGATGACGGCTGTGACGGCGTCGTTCATCGCCGTGTCGAACGTCGGCCAGTCGCCGGCCCACAGCGGGCCTTCGGCGGTGGGCGAGTCGGCGAGTGCGTCGATGAACGCCTGGTTGTTCGCCGGCGGGGTGAACTCCAGGAAGGCATCGATGGCGGCGTCGCTCTTGCGGCTGGGGATGTTGGCTCCCAGTTCGCTGATCTGTGCCTGGGTGTCGGCAGTGGTGAGCGCCTGCACGAGCTCCCACGCTTCCTGTGGGTGCTCGGTGTTGGCGTTCACCACGTAGGCGCCCCAGAACAGCCAGTTGCCCTGCGTGCCACCGGGACCCTGCGGCAGCGCCACGACGTCCCAGTTGAATGCTGCGTCGGCACGAGCGCCGGGCGTCGCCCAGCGACCATTGACGAACATGCCGACCGTGCCGGCCTTCCACGGCGCTTCTCCGTCTTCACCGAACGGCACGGCGAGACCGGCGTCGAAGATGGCCTTGGCCTGTGCGAGGCCGGCGATCGACTCGTCGGAGTCGAGTGCGCAGGCGGTGCGGTCCTCGTTGAAGAAGCCACCACCGGCAGCGTTCATGAACAGGCCGTAGTTCGCCCACCAGCTGCTCATCGCGAAGCCCTTGTTGGCGCCACCGAGGGCGGCGACCTTCGTGGCAACGTCCTGGAACGCTGCCCAGTTCCACTCACCGGCTGCCGCGAGTGCCCGCGGGTCGTCGGCGCCGGCTTCGGCGATGAGGTCGTTGTTGAGGTAGAGCGCGAAGGTCGACACGTCGCGGGGGAGGCCCCACAGGACGTCGTCGCTCGGCGCGCCGGCAGCCGGATCGTACGTGAGGTGGTACATCGGCTCGGGGTAGAACTCGCTGGTGTCGAACCCGTCGGCCGCGGCCAGCGGGCCGAGGTCGAGGATGAGACCCTCCTTCTGGAAGCGGGCGATGTCGGTGCCCGGGATCCAGAACACGTCGGGTGCCGTGCCGTTGGCGATCTCGGTGACCAACTGGTCCTGGTACGGGGAGCCCTCGTTGGTGCCGGGCTCGTAGCTCAGGCTGACGCCGTCGCCGTTCTCTGCGTCGATGCCGTCGCTGATGCCGGCATAGACCTCGGCCTCTGCGTCGTTGTCGGGTCGAGTGCGCCAGCGGAGCTCGACGCCCGCGCCGCTGCCACTGTCGGCCGTGGTCTCGGTGCCACCGGCGGCGGTGGTCTCCGTGCCGCCCGACACCGTGGTGTCGGCACCGCCCCCAGCGGTGGTGCTGCTGCTGTCCTCGTCGTCGCCGCAAGCCGCTGCGAGCAGCGACACCGCGACGAGCGCGGTTGCCCATCTGCGTGTGTGCATTGGGTGCTTCCTCCAAGTGTCGAGGTTGCGCGTCGCGCAACCGGTGTCTCCCCCTGCTCGCCGATGCGAGCCGGTGCCGGCCGGGGTGAGCCCGGACGATGAGCAGGGGGCGAGGTCAGCAGACAATGACGTCGACCCCCTGTGCGCGCAGCGCCCGAACGTGGTCGGGGTCCGCGCCTGAATCGGTGACCAGCACGTCGATGTCGGTGATGGCACACACCGGCGCCAATGCCCGCACACCGAGCTTGCTGCTGTCGGCCAGCACCACGCAGCGCTGCGCTGCGGCGAGCATGGCTCGCTTGATGTCGGCCTCGGGAAGGTTGATGTTGCTCACGCCTGCTTCGATGTGCACGCCGTTGCAACCCAGGAACACCGTGTCGACGCTGAGCGAGTGGAGCATGGAGCCGGCCAACGGGTCGACCAGCGAGTGCTGCTTCGGTCGCAGCGTGCCGCCGGTGACCACGATGGAGAAGCGCGGGTATGCCGCCTCGAGGTCCATGGCGATCTTGATGCCGTTCGTGATGACGGTGAGCTCGCTGAGCTCGCTGCGTGCCACCAGCGCATCGGCGAAGGCCGCCGCAGTGGTGCCGACGTCGATGAGGATCGACTCGCCGTCGGCCACCAGCGCGGCCGCAGCCCGGGCGATGGCCGACTTCTCGGCGGCGTTGCGAGTGGCAACTTCCTCGAAGGGACGCTCGCCGCGAGCGACGGACGACGGCATCGCCCCACCATGCACGCGAGTGGCCAGGTGGCGCTCTTCGAGCACCTGCAAATCGTTGCGAGCGGTGACCGTGCTGACGCCGAAGCGCTGTGACAGCTCGCGCACGCGCACGAACCCCTTTTCCTCGAGCAACTGGTGCGTGAGGTGCTGTCGCAGCTCGGCGGGAAGGTTCTCCGCGGGCGCGTGGTCGGCGTTCGCGGTGTCGCTTGCGTCGTACATGATGGTTTCACTCACTTTCGATAGCTTTCATCTGCTTTTCATCATCTGTCAATAGGAAAGTCCATGTTTCTTGCTGACTAGAGTGTGCCGCATGCGCCTCGAACGGCTGTCGGTTCCCGGATGCGACGTGATCGTCGACGTGTCGACCGGGGCGCCAACGCTGTTGCACTGGGGCGCGCCCCTCGGCGATGCGGCGCTCGACACGGTGGCCGCGGCGCTGCGCCGCCCGGTCCCGGGAGGCAGCCTCGACCAGCCGCCGTCGCTGTCCATCGTGCCCGAGCACGGCAGTGGCCACGTGGGTCGCCCCGGGCTGGTCGGGCATCGGCGCCGCGGCACGGCGTGGGCGCCGCGCTTCATGCCGCACTCGGTCGCCACCGGCTCGAATCAGATCACGGTGGTGGCCGTCGACCCGATCGCCGAGCTCGAGCTCACCACCGAGCTCTCGCTCGACGACGTGCTGCTGGCGTCGTGCACCCTCCGCAACCTCTCTGCCGATCGATACCTGCTGCAGTCGCTCGCCGTCACGCTGCCCGTGCCGCGTCACGCCAGCGAACTGCTCACGCTCCACGGGCGTTGGACCCGCGAGTTCCACGTCGAGCGGCGCCCGTTCTCGACCGGCACGTGGCTGAGCGAGAACCGATCCGGCCGCACGTCGCACGAGCACCCGCCGCTGGTGTTCGCGGGCGAGTCCGGGTTCGGTGAGTGGAGCGGCGAGGTGTGGGGCGCGCACCTCGCCTGGAGCGGCAACCACGTCGTCGCCGCCGAGCAACTCTCCGACGGTCGTCGATGCCTGCAGCTGGGCGAGCTGCTGCACGCCGGCGAGCTGGCGCTGGAACCCGGCGAGTCGTACCGCACGCCGACGGTGGTGGGTGCGTACTCCGAGTGCGGCCTGACGCCCGCGTCACAGCGGTTCCACCGGTTCGCGCGCTCGCTGCCGGCCCATCCCACGCGCCCGCGGCCGGTGCTGCTCAACACGTGGGAGGCCGTCTACTTCGCACACGACACCGACCGGTTGACGACGTTGGCCACCGCTGCCGCCGAGGTGGGCATCGAGCGGTTCGTGCTCGACGACGGTTGGTTCGGCGGGCGTCGCGACGACACGGCCGGATTGGGCGACTGGACGGTCTCACCCGACGTCTACCCCCATGGCTTGGGTCCGCTCGTCGCGCACGTGCGCGCACTGGGCATGGAGTTCGGGCTGTGGGTCGAGCCGGAGATGGTGAACCCCGACAGCGACCTGTACCGGTCTCACCCCGACTGGGCGCTGGTCACCGCCGGCTACGAGCCGGTGCTGGGTCGCAACCAACTGGTGCTCGACCTCTCTCGACCCGACGCCTACGCACACGTGCGCGACCAGTTGCACGCCGTGCTGCACGATCACGACATCTCCTTCGTGAAGTGGGACCACAACCGCACGCTCGTCCAGGGCAGTGGGGCCGCCGGTGCCGCGAGCACGCACGGCCAGACCCTGGCGGTGTACCGGCTGCTCGACGAGTTGCGCGCGCTGCACCCGACCGTCGAGTTCGAGTCGTGTTCGAGCGGCGGGGGCCGGATCGACCTCGAGATGCTCCGCCGTGCGGAGCGAGTGTGGACCAGCGACTGCAACGACGCACTCGAGCGTCAGGCCATACAGCGCGGCGCGTCGTTGCTCATCCCGCCGGAGGTGATGGGTGCGCACATCGGGCCGACTCGTGCGCACACCACCGGGCGCTCTCAGTCGTTGCCGTTCCGCGCGCTCACGGCCCTGTGGGGCCACCTCGGGGTCGAGTGGAACCTGCTCGAGCTCGACCCGCGAGAGCTCCAGGCCTTGGCAGCCGTCATCGCGGTGCACAAGCGGTTCCGCCCGCTGCTCCACACCGGGTCGGTCGTGCGCTTCGATCCCGTGCTCAACGGCGTGCATGCCTCGTCACACGCGCACGGTGTGTACGCCTCCGACCTCGGCGAGGCGTTGGTGGCCGCGGTGCAACTCACCACCGGCATGAGCTTGGTGCCGGCCCCACTGCGTCTGCCGGGGCTGCTGGCCGACGCGACGTACCACATCGAGGAGATCTCCCTCGGTGGAGGCCGGCCGATGATGGAGCCACTCGTGCTCACCGGGCGGCAGCTCGCCGTGCACGGTCTGCAACTCCCGGTGCTGGCTCCCGAGTCCGGGGTCCTGCTGCATCTCGTCACGACGGGAAAGGAACACTCATGACCGCTTCGATGATCGACTACGAATTCGACCTGCGCGGGTACGTCGTCGTCCGCGGCGCGCTGAGCGCTGCCGAGGTGCAGGCGCTCAACGATGCGTACGACCGGTTCCCCGAGCTCGACAACGGCGACTGGTACGGCAACGCTCAGCGACGCGACTACACGAAGGACACCGGCTTCGAACTGCACAACGTCCTCGACTGCGGCGACCCGGCGTTCGACGTGCTCATCGACCATCCCGCCTGGCTGCCGCACGTGCGCCATTGGGCGGGCGAGGAAGGCACGTACGTGCAGGGCGTCACCATCGACGAGCACGTCGCCACCAGCCGCAGCAGCGGTGGCCACCACCCCGTTCACTCCGGCGGCCACGACGCGTCCGCTCGGACCCAGTACTCGTACCGCAACGGCGCGTTCCGGTGCGGACAGGTCAACGTGCTGGTCGCGCTGCGCGACATCGGTCCCGGCGACGGTCCCACGATGATCGTGCCCGGGAGTCACAAGTCGAACTTCATGCACCCGCTGGCCGGCGACTACTTCCGCGGCGACCGCATGGACGCCCTGCCGTTCGCCGAGGAGGTGCACGCCGAGGCAGGTGATGCGCTGCTGTTCGTCGACGCATGCATGCACGGCGGCAGCACGCGTGTGAACGACGGTGAGCGCCGGGTCGTCATCCTGCGATACGGACCGCCGTGGGCGCAGCCGCGATTCGGATACACCGTGTCGCCGGAGCTCCTCGACCGGCTCACACCCGCTCGCCGACTGATCATGCAGCCGATCGCACCGCTGCGCAGGGGGGAGACACGGGTGCCCACCGACCTGCACTCCTCGTTCCAGTTCGCGGACTGAGACCGTCGAATCCCGGCTGAACAAGCAGGGTCGCCACGTAGCATTCAGGCCGTGTTCGAACGCATCACCTCTGCCGACGTGGCCAAAGTTGCCAGGCTCGCTCGGCTCGACATCGACGCTGCCGAGATCGAGGTGATGACCACCCAACTGGCCGGGATGCTGGAGCACTTCGCCGACGTCGATGCGCTCGACCTCGCCGAGGTCGAGCCGATGACCCAGCCGTACCCGCTGGTCAACGTGTTCCGCGCCGACGTGGTCACCCCCGGCGTCGATCGCGACGAAGTGATGGCCGCGGCGCCCTCGTCGGACGCTGGCCGCTTCCGAGTGCCGCCGATCATCGGGCTGGAGGGCTGATGGCCGCCGTGCGAGCAGCCGACGTCGCCGCCGCCGTGCGCGCCGGTACCACCACCGCGACGGAGCTGCTCGAGCAGCACCTCGCCACCATCGCCCAGCGCGAACCCGAGATCCACGCCTACAACCTGGTGATGACCGACCACGCGCGCGAGGCGGCCGCCGCCGTCGACGCGAAGGTCGCCGCCGGCATCGACCCCGGCCCGCTCGCCGGCGTCACCGTCGCCCTCAAGGACAACATGTGCACTCGTGGCGTGCCCACCACGTGCTCGTCGAAGATCCTCGACGGCTGGAAGCCACCGTACGACGCCACCATCGTCACCACGCTCCGCGAGGCCGGCGCGGTGGTGATCGGCAAGACCAACCTCGACGAGTTCGCGATGGGCAGCAGCACCGAGAACAGCGCGTTCGGCCCCACCCGCAACCCGCACGACACCAGCCGCGTGCCCGGCGGCAGCAGCGGCGGCAGCGCGGCATCGGTCGCCGCCGGTTTCGCCCACGTCGCGCTCGGCAGCGACACCGGCGGCTCCATCCGCCAGCCGGCCGCGCTGTGCGGCGTCGTCGGCGTCAAGCCCACGTACGGCTACGTCAGCCGCTACGGACTGGTCGCGTTCGCCAGCAGCCTCGACCAGATCGGCCCGTTCACCAACAGCGTCGCCGACGCGGCACTGCTGCTCGACGTCATCGGCGGGCACGACGAGCGCGACAGCACGAGCATCCCGCAGGCCCACCCCAGCCTCACCGACGCCATCACGCAGGGCGTGGAAGGGCTGCGCGTCGGCCGCATCACCGACCTCCCCGAGGGCGCCGACCCCGACGTGCAGGAGCGACTGGAAGCGGCGTTCGCCGCGCTGAAGGACGCCGGCGCCACCATCGTCGACGTGCAGGTGCCTGCGTTCACCTTCGGGCTCACCGCCTACTACCTCATCGCCCCTGCCGAGGCGAGCAGCAACCTCGCCCGCTACGACGGCGTGCGCTACGGCTTGCGCGTGGAGGCCACCGACACCAACGCGATGTACGGCGTCACCCGCGCCGCCGGCTTCGGCGACGAGGTGAAGCGGCGCATCATGCTCGGCACCTACGCCCTCAGCGCCGGCTACTACGACGCCTACTACGGCAAGGCGCTGAAGGTGCGCCGCCTCATCCACGACGACTTCGAGCGCGCCTATCAGCACGCCGACGTGCTGCTCACCCCCACGTCGCCCACGGTCGCCTTCCCGTTCGGCGACAAGGGCGACAACCCCTTCGCGATGTACCTGTGCGACACGTACACCATCCCCACCAACCTCGCCGGCCACCCGGCCATGAGCGTGCCGTTCGGCACCGGCGCCCACGGCCTGCCGGTGGGCGTGCAGGTGCTCGCCGGCACGCTGCAGGAGCCGGTCATGTTCCGTGTCGGTGCCGCCCTGGAAGGAGCCATGCGATGAGCGCCTACGACGGTCTGCCCGGCGACTGGGAACTGGTGGTCGGCCTGGAGGTGCACGTCGAGCTGGCGACCACGACGAAGCTGTTCAGCGGCAGCCCCAACCGCTTCGGCGACGAGCCGAACACCAACATCGACCCGGTGACGCTCGGCCTGCCCGGTGCCCTGCCGGTGCTCAACGAGCACGCCGTCGAGCTGGCCATGCGCGTGGGCGCAGCACTCAACTGCACCATCCAGGGTTGCACGTTCCACCGCAAGAACTACTTCTACCCCGACATGCCCAAGGCGTACCAGATCACTCAGTACGACCAGCCGCTCAACGTCGACGGCTACCTCGACCTGCCCAACGGCGTGCGAGTCGGCATCGAACGCGCGCACATGGAAGAAGACGCCGGCAAGAGCACGCACGTCGGCGGCAGCGGTGGCCGCGTGCACGGTGCCACCTCGTCACTCATCGACCTCAACCGCGCCGGCGTGCCGCTGGTCGAGATCGTCAGCCGGCCCGACATCCGAAGCGCCGACGACGCACGCGCCTACGTGAGCGAGCTGCGCAGCATCCTGGTCGCCATCGGCGCCAGCGACGCGAAGATGGAGGAAGGCAGCATGCGCGTCGACGCCAACGTCAGCGTGCACAAGCCGGGCACTCCGTTCGGTACGCGCTGCGAGATCAAGAACGTCAACAGCGTGCGCAGCGTCGGCCGCGCCATCGAGTACGAGGCGCACCGCCAGATCGACCTGATCGAGAGCGGCGACAAGGTCGTGCAGCAGACCCGCCACTGGGACGAAGGTGACGGCCGCACGCACACCCTCCGCTCGAAGGAAGACGCCG
>CAZWCU010000106.1:0-13864 GCA_964632715.1 uncultured Bifidobacterium sp.
CACTCGTCCACCGTGAACTTCGGCGGCGGGCGCAGGTCTTCGTCGTCGGGGTCGAACTCCAGCTCGAGCTGCAGGGCCTCGCTGAAGTCCTTGATCGGCGAGATGTCGCGGAAGGTCTCCGCGAGGCCCTCGTTCAAGAACCACTCGAAGCTCTCACGCTGCACCGCAATGAGGTCGGGGAGCTCCAGGGGCTCGGTAAGGTTGGCGAACGAATAGCGCTCGCGGGACACGGAACGAGAGGCCACGTGTTACTCCTCAATCTCAATCGGCAGGGGGGCGCGCAGGGTCACTGAGACATGGCAGAAGCAGGACACGGAACGCACGGCAACGGTCGATCCTATCCGCAGGGCATGCAGTCGTCAACCGGCACAGGCAGAAGCCTGGCGGCAAATTCCGTTGGCGGAACGGTAAGCCTCCAGCAACGGCGATGTCAAGGCTTTCCGGGCGCCGGAACGTCGGCGCCGGGCTTGTGCAGGCGTGCGAGCAGGCTGACCGAACTTCGCTCCCCGCCCGGACGCGGGTGGTCGTTGCGGCGGTCGACGGCGTGCGCAACGCCGACGGCGAGGTTCACCGGGTTCCAGCGACTCCCCTGGTTCTCCCGCCCGCGGAACCGGTCGGCCGCCACCCGCAATCGCGCCGGCAGCAGGTTCTTCTCGATCAGCGGCTTGCCGATGCTGTACACGAGCGCATGGTGGAACGGCAGCGAGTGATGGGTGAGCTCGTCGACGTGAGTGACCACGAAGCCTGCTCGTTCGGCCACTCGCTGCAGTTGCGCGGGGAGGTACAACCGCTCGTGATCGGTCCACTGACCGGTGATCGGGCCGCCGCGCATCGGGGGCGCGCCCACCAGTTCGAGTGATGCGTTGATCGGGTCCCACCAGAACGGGTAGTTGGCGTGCGGCACGCAGATCGCCACCACGCCTCCCGGTCGCAACAGCCGCCACAGTTCTTGCAGGCCTGCCACGTCGTCGGGCAGGTGCTCCAGCACTTCCGACAGCAGCACCTTGTCGAAGCTGCCATCGGCGAACGGCAACGAGGCGATGTCCACCGCGACCGGCAGCGCGGCCACCTGCTCGCGTTGTGCCCACCGCAACCGGTCGAGGTCGCGGTCGGCGGCGACGATCGTTGCGCCCGACACCTCGCTCATCACCATCGACAGGTAGCCCATGCCGCTGCCACAGTCGAGCACGCGGTCGTGCGGACTCAGCTGCAGGTACTTCAGCAGCCGCGGCACTCGACGCCGGTAAGCGATGTCGGCCTCGTTGCGCATCACCGCCCGCACCGTCGCGGCGGCATCGTCGGCGAGCGGCGACAGCGGCTGGGCCGCGCGAGCGACCGGAACCGGCGGCCGGCGCGCCACCACCTGCGCGAGCAGGTCCTCGTACCGGTCGACCGACTCCTCCGGGTCGAAGAGCGCCGTCACCGTCTCGCGGACCGGTGCCGGGGCGGGATCACGCAACGACGCGACGATCTGCGCGGCGAGGTCGACCGGATCGTCGGGGACCGCGAGCCGCCCCATGCCGCTGACGGTCACCACCTCCCGGCCGCCGGGGATGTCGGACGCGACCACCGGCGTGCCGCACAGCAGCGCCTCGAGCTGGACGGCGGCGAAGCAGTCGGTGCGCGAGGGCAGCACGAACACGTCGCACATCGCGTAGAAGTCGGCCAACCGCTGCCGGTCGCGCACCAGCCCGATCGACACCAGCGAGTCGCCGAGATCGTCGATCAGGTGCCGGCACCGCTCGTAGAAGCGTTCGT
This sequence comes from uncultured Bifidobacterium sp., assembly GCA_964632715.1. Classification (GTDB taxonomy): domain Bacteria; phylum Actinomycetota; class Acidimicrobiia; order Acidimicrobiales; family Ilumatobacteraceae; genus UBA668. The sequence continues at coordinate 1,759 of CAZWCU010000106.1, forward strand.
AGACCACGTTGGTCTCTCCGGCGAACACGAACCGCACGTTCGGCAGCTCGGCGCGCACCAGTGGTGCCGCGCGCAGCAGCACGTCGAACCCCTTCTCCTCCACGAATCGTCCGGCGAATCCGACGATCGGTCCGCCGTCGGCGGAGAGCTCGTCGTGCCAGGCCGCCGCGGCGACCGGATCGGGCGTCGGGATCACCGTCGGCGGGTTGATCGCCTGCACGGTGCTCGCCACCGGCGCGAGGAAGCGCGAGTGCTGCGCGTAGTCGGCGGAGTGCGTGGTGACCGCGGCGGCGAGGCGCAGCGTGGTGCCCAGGTTCAGCTGCATCGCACCCTGCACCAGTCGGTTCATCAGCCCGGCGGGCATCACCACGTCGCCCTGGTGCGTCATCACCACTGGAGTGCGTCGGGCACGTGCCACGGCCGCGGCCACGAGTGCATCGGACGACGGCGAGTGGATGTGCAGCACGTCGTGGCTGCCGACGAGCCTCGCCACCGCGACCGGGAACGACGGCATCACCATCGCACGGCTCAGCCGGAACGCGACCGGCAGGCGAACCACACGCACACCGCCCACGGTCTCCTCGCGCGGCAACGCCGGATCGTGTTGCGAGGTGAGCACGGTCACCTCGTGCCCCCGCTCCACCAGCCCTTCCGCGATGCGCTGGGCGTACACCGTCAGCCCCGTCCAGTGCGGGTGGTAGTAGTTCAGCGTCGTGAGGATCCTCACGTTGCCGACCAGATCCTCACCGCTCGCTCCGGTACGGAGGCATCGGCATCAGGCTGAAGCGCAGCGTCTGCCAGCCGCTCACCGCGCACGCTCGCACGAGTCTGCCCACCCGCAGGGTCGACTTCCCGTGCTGCCGAGGCCGGTGGACGATCTCCATTTCACACACGCGGGCGCCGCTGCGTGTCGCGCCGAGCGCGAGCAGGATCGACGGCGCGAACGCGTCGGTCGGCATGCGCTCGGCGAGATGCCGCACCAGGCTGCTGCGCACCAGTTTGAACGGCACGTTGGCGTCGCGCAGCCACTGCCGGGCGAGCGACGACACCAGGAACCGGGTGATGCGAGTCAGCACCAGCCGATGCCGTGGGTCGCGGCGCACCACCCGCACACCCATCAGCAGGTCGTAGTCGTCGCGGGTTGCCCAGAACGCGGCGAACCGGGTGAGGTCGACCTGGTCGTCGGAGTCGATCTGCAGGATCCACTCCCCTCGCGCCGCGTCGAACCCCCGGCGCACACTCACACCGTGGCCGGAGTTCGAGCGGTTGGTGAGCACGCGCACTCGTGGGTCGCGCGACGCGAGGTCCGCCAGCAGCGACGGCGTCGAGTCGGTGGAGCAGTCGTCGACGACCAGCAGCTCGCTGAACGGCACCAGGTCAAGCACGTCGCGCGCCACTGCGGCCAGCACGTCGCGGATGACGCGCTCCTCGTTGAACACCGGCATCACCACGGTCAGCGTGCACTCGCTCATGCCCACGCCGCCTCCGGTGTTCCCTCGACCAGTCGGCGCGCAACATCGACGCCCATCTTCACCGCGTGGTCCATGTTGCCGAGCTCGTACCGCCAGGTGCCGAACCTGCCGCGCGCATGGATGTCGTGTGCCGTCAACCATGGCTGGATCACCGCGAGCGCAGCGTCGCGCTGCAGCGTGGGCACCGGATACGCGTAGTCGATGTGCTCCACGTGCACGCTCGCCACTGCCGCGTCGGCCGCCACCAGGCCCACTCGACGCAACGACAGGTCGACCCGATCGGCGAGTCCCTCGTGGTCGAGCGGTCGCCACGGCGAGCTCGCCACCTCGGTCATCCACGAGCTGTATCGGTCGGTGCGCGAGTCGGGCACGTTGGCCGGGGAGTACTTCGCGAAGTTGGTGGCGCGGTAGAACGGCACGTCGGGCTCGGGGAAGTACAACCACGATCGATCGTCGGTGACGGGCTCCTCGTAGCCGATGCCCACCATGGTGACGCTGTTGTGCACCAACAGATCGGCCGCCGCCACCACGTCGGCCGGCGCATCGGCCACCAGTCGGACGAGCACGTCGAGCGGCCCGGTCCACACCAGGTGTGCGTAGCGCTGTTCTCCGGCTGCAGTTGCCAGCACATGGTCGCCGGCGCGCACCTGGGTGGCGGCCGTGCCATAACGGACGTACGTCGCGAGCGGGGCCGCTGCACGCCGATAGATCTCACCGGTGCCGCCGACGGCGGGGAACGAGAACAGGTTGTTGGGCCCCCAGCCCGGCGAGTCACGCCGGTGGACCACCGAGTGCAACGCCTGCTGCCACGACACCACCGACACCCGCTCGGCGATCCAGCTGGCACTCATCACGTCGGCCGGGTACGCCCACACCTTCTCGTTGTACGGCTGCATGAACTGGCGAACGATGCCCGCGCCGAACGTCGCCTGCATCCACGTCGCGAAGTCGACCGGGTCGCTGCGCGACGCCTCGGCACTGCCGGCGTCGACGAGGCCGGCCAGCGCCTCCTCCGCCAGTTCCGGCGGCAGGTGGTGGAGGTTGTTCTGGAACGGGTACGGCACCCACGTGTCGGCCACGCGCACGAACGACGACCGTTCGTGGTGCAGCAGGTCGTCGCCCATCACCTCGGTGAGCAGCCGGTCGAACTCGCCGAAGTGGGAGAACACGACATGGCCGCCCAGGTCCCACGTGAAGCCCGCGTCGTCGACCACGGACGAGGCCAGGCCGCCGGCGTGGTCCGACCGCTCGAGCACCTCGAAGTCGGAGTGACCCAGCGCCACCAGTTCACGCGCACAGCCGACACCTGTGGGTCCGGCGCCGACGATGAGGATGGGCCCCGCTGACACCCGGCGCAGGCTAGTCGGCCGCTCTCGGCGAGGGGCGTGGCGACAGCGAGCTGATGGTAGTTTCAGGGTCGGCCATGTCGACAGGAGCACCGATGCGCAGAGCAGTCACCAACATCGCGGCACTCGGCGTTGCCGTGTTCGCGTTCACGATGATCGTGGCCGGTGGCGGCTCGCAGGCGGCCTCGCCGTCGCAGGTGGATCCGTGCATCACGCCGTCCCCCACCGTCGAGGTCACCACCACCGTCGTGGTCACCACCACCGACCCGCAGCTTCCCACCCCGACGCCCACTCCCGACATCACCCCCACGCCGACGCCCACTCCGTTGCCGCCGGGACCCTCCCGCGTGGTGCACGCGGCTCCGTCGGGTGTCGACCCGTGTGCCACCCCGGATCTCGGCTCCGGCGGCGGCACCATCCCGGCCACCGGCAACGACACCTCGTCGCTCACCTCGGTCGGCATCATCGCGCTGGTGCTCGGTGTGGCGCTCCTCGGCGTCGCGCTGTTCCGGCGAGCGAAGCCCACGAACGCCAGCTGACCCCGGCACTCACCTCGGCCGACGCGCGCTCCACACTTCGCGCACCATCTCCACACCGTCGCGCCCCACACGCACCTTGCTGTCGTGGCCCTCTCGCCACGTGATGGGGAGATCGACCAGCACTGCGCCCGACTGCGCGAGACGCACCAGCAACTCCACCTCGTACGCGTAGCCGGTGGTGCTCATCGCCCGTGCGTGCCGCTGCAACGGCTCACGCCGGAACATCTTGAAGCCGCACTGCGGGTCCGACACCCGCAACGGTGTGGCGACGCGCACCACGGTGCGGAACACCCACGCCGCGCCTCTCCGACGAACGGTGCGCGACGGTTCCAGCACCGCTCCCGGCAGCAGCCGGCTGCCGAGCACTGCGTCGGCGTCGGTGAGCATCTCGCACATGCGCGGCACGGCGGCGAGGTCGCCGGCCAGGTCGGCGTCGACCACCAGCACCGCGTCGTGCACGGCAGCCAGCGCGCCGGTGCGCACGGCGGCACCCTTGCCCTTGCCGTCGGCCGATGCGAGCAGCCGCACGCGCGGATGGGTGACCGATGCCGCACGCACGATCTCCGCGGTGCGATCAGTGCTGTGGTCGTCGACCACCAGCACCTCCCACGACGGCGGGTCGAGCGACTCGAGCACACGGCACAACTCGGCGATGGTGGCGCCGATACGGCGCTCCTCGTCGAAGCACGGCACCACCACCGACACGCTCAGGGGCAGCGACGACATCCGCACGACGCTACCGACGCGGCAGAGCCCGGGGCGAACCCCGGGCTCCGCATCAGTGCACGAGCGGCCTCGCGGCCGCCGCACTCACTAGTCGAGCGGCCTCGCGGCCGCCGCACTCACTTGACTTCGACGGTGGCGCCGGCTTCGACGAGCTTGGCCTTGGCGGCTTCGGCGGCGTCCTTGTTGGCCTTCTCGAGCACCGGCTTCGGTGCTGCGTCGACGAGGTCCTTGGCTTCCTTCAGGCCCAGGCTGGTGAGCTCGCGCACGACCTTGATGACCTGGATCTTCTGGGCACCGGCGTCGGTGAGGATGACGTCGAACTCGTCCTTCTCCTCTTCGGCCGGGGCAGCAGCGCCGGCGGCGCCACCAGCGGCGGCAACGGCCACCGGGGCAGCGGCGGTCACGCCGAACTTCTCCTCAAATGCGTCGAGGAGCTCCTTGAGCTCGATGACGGTGAGGTTGCTGATTTCTTCGAGGATGCTTTCCTTCGACATTGCTGTTTCTCCTGATTGAGTTCTGTGGTTCGTGAATGAGTCGACGGCGGAGCCGTCAGGGCGGAGCTGCTCAGGCAGCTTCCTTCTGGTCGATGAGGGCCTTGAGGCCGTAGGCGAAGTTGCGCGGCAGTGCCTGCAACAGACCCGCGGTCTTGACCAGTGGTGCCTGCAGCGCGCCGGCGAACATCGCCAGCAACACTTCGCGGCTGGGCAGTTCGGCGAGGGCCTCGACGTCCTTGGCCGACAACACCTTGCCGCCCATGACGCCACCCTTGATGACGAGCACCGGGTTGGCCTTGGCTGCATCACGCAGTGACTTGGCCACGCCGGCGACATCGCCGGCGACGAAGGTGATGCCGGACGGGCCCAACAGCATTTCGTCGAGACCCTGGACACCTGCCTTCTCTGCACCGAGGCGAGCCAACGTGTTCTTGTACACCTTGTACTCGCCGCCGACGTCGCGCAACTGGCGACGCAGGCCGGCCAGCTGACCGACCTTGAGACCGCGGTACTCGGTGATGATCACCGCGTCGGCTGCTTGCAGCTTGGTGGCGACTTCCTCGACCACCGCAACTTTCTCTGCACGGGGGTTCTCTGTAGTCATGTACACCTCCTTTCGCTTCTACTCGAGGTGCTCGCTTTGCAGCGAACACCGCGAGGAGCGATCAGCAGGAGAGACCTGTGAACGATCCGGCGAAGTATTCACCTCGGCTGGTGGGATGCTTCCCATTACTCCCGCCCCAGTGGGCGAGGGCCAGCGGTCTACGGCGAGCGACCGGTTTGGTTGACCCCGCAAGGCTAACGGCACGTCGGCGCCATCCCCACCCGATCGCGTGTGCGCAGTTCCGCTCGCATGCCGAGCGGAAGTGCGCAGACGCGGGAACGACCCGATCGCGTGTGTGCAGTTCCGCTCGCATGCCGAGCAGAAGTGCGCAGACGCGGAGGTGGGCGGACGGGTCGTTCCAGACGCGGGCCGTGGTGGAACTACTCTTCCGGCATGTCATTCGAGCGAGTTGCGGTCCTGGGCCTGGGCAAGGTGGGCATGCTGGCCGCCACCTTCCTGCACGAAGCAGGGTTCCAGGTCACCGCCATCGATGTCCGCGAGCCGAAGCACTCCGGGCTGTTCCCCGTCCGCTGCTCGGATCTCGCCGACCGAGCCACGCTGCACGACGACCTCGCCGGCGTGCAGGCGGTGCTGTCGTGCCTGCCGTACCACCTCAACCGGCAGATCGCGGAAGTCGCCCACGAGCTGGGCATCCACTACTTCGACCTCACCGAGGACGTCGGCACGACGCAGACCATCGTCGAGCTCAGCGCCACGGCCGAGGGTCTGATGGCACCGCAGTGCGGGCTCGCGCCGGGCTTCGTGGCCATCGTCGGCGCCTCGCTGATCGAGCAGTTCGACGACTGTCGCTCGGTGCGCATGCGAGTCGGCGCCCTTCCGCAAACTCCCACCGGCCTGCTCGGATACGCCTTCAACTGGTCGCCGGAGGGCGTGGTGAACGAGTACCTCAACGACTGCGAGGTGCTCGAGGAGGGCGTGCGCAAGTGGGTGTCGGCGATGGAGTGGCGCGAGATCCTCTACGTCGACGGCATCCAGCTGGAGGCGTTCACCACCTCCGGCGGTCTGGGCACGATGTGCGACACGTACGAGCACCGGGTGGCCAACATCGACTACAAGACCATCCGCTACCCCGGCCACATGGACCTGATGAACTTCTTCTTCCACGAGCTGCTGATGCGTGAGCGGCGCGAGCTGGCCGGCGAGATCCTGACCAACGCCAAGCCACCGGTGAGCAACGACGTCGTGTACGTGCACGTGTCGGCGGAAGGGCACATCGACCACCACCTGCGGCGTCTCGAATTCGTGCGCAGCTACCGCCCGAAGATGATCGCCGGCCAGGAGCGCACTGCCATCGCCTGGACCACGGCCGGCTCGGTGGCAGCCGTCATCGAGATGGTGCGCGACGGCACGCTGCCGCGCCAGGGCCTGCTCAAGCAGGAGCACATCGCCCTCGACTCGTTCCTCGCCACGCCGACCGGCCGGTTGTTCGCCGAGTAGCTCCCCGCTCGAGCGCGAGGAACTGGGGCTGAATCGTCTCGGATGCCGGAACGATTCAGACTCAGATGCAGCGGTAGCGGATCAGACCTCGGGCTTGAGGCGGTTGGTGTCGACCTTGATGCCGGGGCCCATCGTGCTGCTGACGGTGATCTTGCGCAGGTAGCGACCCTTGGCCGATGCCGGCTTCGCACGCTGCAGCTCGTCGAGCACGGCGCGGAAGTTGGCCTCGAGTGCCTCGGGGGCGAAGCTCACCTTGCCGAGCTGCACGTGCACGTTGCCGTAGCGGTCGGTGCGGTACTCCACCTTGCCACCCTTGAACTCGCCGACCGCACGGCCGACGTCGTTGGTGACGGTGCCGGTCTTCGGGTTCGGCATCAGGCCACGCGGGCCGAGCGTGCGACCGAGGCGGCCGACGAGCGGCATCATGTCGGGCGTCGCGATGGCGATGTCGAAGTTGAAGTTGCCCTTCTCGATCTCGGCGGCGAGATCGTCGGCGCCGACCACGTCGGCGCCGGCATCGCGGGCTTCCTGGGCGGCTTCGCCGGTGGCGAACACGGCCACGCGGACGTCCTTGCCGGTACCGCTGGGCAGTGCCACGGTGCCGCGGACCATCTGGTCGGCCTTGCGGGGGTCGACGCCGAGGCGCATCGCGATCTCGACGGTCTCGTCGAACTTCGCGCTGGCCACCGACTTCACCAGCGCCAGCGCCTCGGTGGGCGTGAACAGCTGATCGGTGTCGAACTTCTTGGTTGCGTCGGCGTACTTCTTACCGGACATGGATGTCTCCCTCAGTGGTAGCGCCGCCGGGCGAGGTGGTCCCGGTCGAGCGGTGTGTTGATGTGTGCTGCAGCGCGTGAGCGAATGCTCAGGCGTTGATCTTCAGGCCCATGGAACGGGCCGTGCCGCGGATCTGCTGCTTGGCGGCCTCGAGGTCGTACGCATTGAGGTCGGGCATCTTGATCTTGGCGACTTCTTCGATGTCGGCTTCGGTGACGGTGCCCGCCACGGTTTTGCCGGCCGTGCTGGAACCCTTCGCGAGCCCGGCCTTCTGACGCAGCAGCACGGGTGCCGGCGGCGTCTTCAGGATGAAGGTGAAGGTGCGGTCCTCGAAGACCGTGATCTCGACCGGGATGATGGTGCCGACCTGCGACTCGGTGGCAGCGTTGTACTGCTTCACGAAGTCCATGATGCCGACGCCGTGCGGCCCGAGCGCGGTACCCACGGGCGGAGCCGGGGTGGCCTTGCCTGCGGGGATCTGGATCTTGATGATCGCAGCAACCTTTTTCTTTGCCATGACTGAACTACTTCCTTTTCGTGCCCTGGTGCCGGTGGGCGGGCTTAGAGCTTGCTGACCTGGCTGAAGTCCATCTCCACGAGGGTCTCGCGACCGAAGATGTTCACCAGCACCTTGAGCTTCATGTGATCGGCATTGATCTCGGCGACCGTGCCGGCGAAGTCGGCGAACGGGCCTTCCTTCACGCGCACGCTCTCACCCTCTTCGTAGTCGAGCTTCGGCTTCTTGCGAGTGGGCATGCCACCCGTGCCGTCGCCCTTGGCGGCGAGGAACGTCTGCACTTCGCGACGCGAGAGCGGCGTGGGCTTCTGCCCGTGCTTGCTCTGGCCCACGAACCCGGTGACACCGGGCGTGTTGCGGATGCAGTACCAGCTGTCGTCGTCCATCTGACAACGCACCAGCAGGTAGCCGGGGAAGACCTTCTTCTGCACGGTCTGCTTACGACCGTTCTTGAACTCGTCGACCTCTTCCATGGGGATGACGATCTCGTAGATCTTCTCCTCCATGTTCATGCTCTGGATGCGAGCCGTGAGGTTGGCGGTGACCTTCTTCTCGTAGCCGCTCTGCGTGTGCACGACGTACCAGGCACCCGGGCGGGTCCAGGGGTCGTCGACCACGGGCGCTTCTTCTTCGACCACCGCGTCGGGGTCGACCGCGTCGTCGGAGAGGTCGAAGCTGGCATCGACCGCGTCGTCGCCATCGACCGCGTCGTCGCCATCGGCAGCCTCGTCGATGACGGGAGCCTCGGTCTCGGCGGTGTCGTCGCTGTCGGTCACCGGCAGTGCGGCTTCGACGGTGTCGTCGCCAGCAGTGTCGTCCGTGGACAGTTCGGGGGTGAGTTCGTCGTTCATATCAGTCGTACAACCAGCCAGAGAGCACACCGAACAGGGAATCCAGGCCGAACACGTAGGCCGTGTAGATGATGACCGTGACGAGCACGATGATCGAGAAGCGCCGGACCTCGGGCCACTTCGGCCAGGCCACCTTGCGCATCTCGTCGCGCACCTCGCGCAAGTACTGCACGGGGCCCGTGCGGGCTTCCTTCGTGCGCTTGGCCGGAGCAGGGGCGCGCGTGGGTTGCCCCTGGGCGTTCAGGGCACCCTGGCGCTTCAGCGACCGCTTCTGCTCTCGGTTGAGGTCATCCAATGACATTCGTTCACTCGGTTCTGCACTCGACCGTGACGGCCGTGTACTTCGGGTGGGTATGGGCAGGGCAGGAGGGATTCGAACCCCCGACCGACGGTTTTGGAGACCGTTGCTCTACCAGCTGAGCTACTGCCCTCTGTGGGCGGTGCATCACGCTACCAGCCGCCCGGCGAGGTACTCCCTACACGATTCGGGTCGTGTCAGCGGGTCTCTTTGTGAGTGGTGTGCTTCCGGTCGTGGTTGCAGTACTTCTTCATCTCGAGTCGCTCGCGATCGTTGATCTTCGACTTCATCGTGATGTAGTTGCGGTGCTTGCACTCGGTGCACTCGAGGGTGATCTTCACCCTCTTGTCGTTCTTTGCCATCTGAGGACCTCCGGTCCGGCAGGGCTCTCGCCCCGATTCGTGGAACCGCCCGGGCGAGGCCCGGGCGGCACCGACTTCCTACGATTACTTGGTGATCTTGGTGACGCGGCCGGCGCCGACGGTGCGGCCGCCCTCGCGGATGGCGAAACGCAGGCCTTCGTCCATCGCGACGGCCTTGCCCAACTCGACAGTGATCGCCACGTTGTCACCCGGCATCACCATCTCGGTGCCCTCGGGCAACTGGATCGTGCCGGTCACATCCGTCGTACGGAAGAAGAACTGGGGACGATAGTTGTTGAAGAACGGCTTGTGACGCCCACCCTCGGACTTCGATAGGACATACACCTGACCCTCGAAGTTCGTGTGCGGCGTGATCGAACCGGGCTTGCACAGCACCTGGCCGCGCTCGACATCTTCCTTCTTCGTGCCACGCAACAGAGCGCCGATGTTGTCGCCGGCCTGGCCCTGATCGAGCAACTTGCGGAACATCTCCACACCAGTGCACACCGTCTTCTGGGTGACGCGCAGACCGACGATCTCCAGATCGTCACCGGTGTGCACGATGCCCTGCTCCACCTTGCCGGTCACCACAGTGCCACGACCGGTGATCGTGAACACGTCTTCGATCGGCATCAAGAACGGCTTGTCGAGCTCACGAGTCGGCTCAGGAATGCTGGTATCGCACGCCTCCATCAACTCCATGATCTTCTCCTGCCACCCAGCGTCACCCTCCAACGCCTTCAACGCGGAGACGCGTACGACGGGGGCGTCGTCGCCGGGGAACTCGTACTCCGACAGCAGTTCGCGGACTTCGAGCTCGACCAGCTCCAACAGTTCTTCGTCTTCGACCATGTCGGCCTTGTTCAACGCGACCACGATGTACGGCACACCCACCTGGCGGGCGGGCAGCACGTGCTCACGCGTCTGGGGCATCGGGCCGTCCGTCGCGGCGACGACCAGGATCGCGCCGTCGACCTGCGCGGCGCCGGTGATCATGTTCTTGATGTAGTCAGCGTGACCCGGCATGTCGACATGCGCATAGTGACGATTCGCGGTCTCGTACTCGATATGAGCAATCGAGATCGTGATACCACGAGCCTTCTCCTCCGGCGCCTTGTCGATCTGATCGAACGGCGTGTACTGCGCGAGGCCCTTGTCGGAGAGGGTCTTGGAGATGGCAGCAGTCAGGGTGGTCTTGCCATGGTCGATGTGACCCATGGTGCCGATGTTCACGTGCGGCTTGTTGCGCTCGAATTTCGCCTTGCTCATTGCAGTCTCCGTTGTCGGGGATTCATGTGGGTTGTCAAAGAACGTCACGAGCCTAGCGGTTGCGCAGGCCACTCCCACAACGGATCACGAGTGTGTTCAGGCAGTTTCCGAGTGCGGCCACACACCGATCTCGGTGCCGTCGGGACGGTACGTGTGCCACTGACCCTCGGCATCGCGTCGCACGCGGTAGCCGCCGTTCTTGCGGCGGTCGTGGCGGGGGCACATCGGTGCGCCGTTCGTCGGGGCGGTGACCCCGCCACGTTGCCAATCATGAGTGTGGTCGGCGTCGCAGCGCCCGGCCGGGGTGGCGCACCCCGGCCAGATACATCGTGGCGAGTGCAACATCACCGCCTCGCGGACAGCACCGGTGAACAGCCGGCGACGCCGACCGAGATCGACCACGTTGCCGGCGCCGTCGACCACCACCCGACGGACGTGCCCGAGCAGCGCAGCGCGGACCGCTTCGAGCGGATCCACCAGTACGCCGGACGTCGTCTCACTGCGACGGTGCGCGTCGGGCACCTGCAGTGCCTCGCCCTCCGGAACGAGGCCCAACCGGGCAAGCGTCTCCTCGAAGGTGGTGGCATCCATCACGATGTTGAGCGTCGGCTCGGGCAGCTTGGCATCGGCGGGCCGGCCGGCTGCCGTGCGGAAGATGGCGAGCAGTGCGTCCCACTGCCGCTGACCGGCGGTGCGCGGCAGTGGCGCCGAACCGGCGTTGCCCTGCGCGCGCAACTTCGCGGTCGCATCATCGACGTCGGCCATCAGCTCGGCCTGTGCGAAGGCGTCCCAGATCTCCTGCAGCTCCGCGGTGTCGAGCGCGCCGCCGTGGCCGGCGAGGTAGCCGACGCCGTCGCGTTCGACGAGCGACGCCTCGCGGTTCTCGTGCGCCGTCTCGGCGTCGTGTTGCGAACCGTCGGCATCGGCCAGCAGCTCCCACCGCCGGATGCTGCGATGGAACTCGGCGTACTCCATCGTGCGGGCGTTGCGCAGCAACCGCTCGGCCTGCTCGACGAGTTGATGACCGCAGTTGCGGTTGGACCGCGCACGGGCGAACGCGCGCACCTGGGCAACACCGATATTGCCGTTGCCCAACAGCTCGACGGCCTCGGGCAGATCGGTCAACAGCCTGCCGGTGCGCAGGCGGTGCGTGATGTCGCCCTCCGACCAGCGCAGCTCGGCGCGCAGCAAAGCCCTCACCGACGAGTGCTCGTCGGCCTTGAACCCGGCGGCCTCGGCAACGGCTGACACCGTCAACGCGAGCTCGGCTTCGAGACGCCGATGTGCGGCCTCCAGCTCGTGCAGCCGCGCCAGCTGATCGGCATACGACAACGACCCCACCTCGGCGGCCACAGCCGCCCCGCAGAAGTCGTCCACCACTCCCATCTCGACA
>CAZWCU010000107.1:0-13815 GCA_964632715.1 uncultured Bifidobacterium sp.
CGGCGGCGAGCTCGTCGAGGGCGGCAGGGTCGTTGCCCTGCAGTCGGATGCGACGAGCGCACGACAGGCCTGCGGACTTGAGCAGCCCGGTCCAGTCTCCCGTGGGTTGGTCGAGCACCACCCGCAGGGCGACGGTGAGCGCGCCGACCGGATCGGCGTCGTAGGTGGCGAGCAACGCCTCGACGTCGGCCTTCTTCAGGCTGTTCACCGTTCTTCCATCGACCAGGGTGCGCCGTGTTCGTTCAGCAGCGCGAGGAACGGGTCGGCACGGAAGGCCTCCGGGCCCTTGACGCCTTCGCCCTTCCACTCGCCGGTGGCGAGCATCTCGAGCGCGACGACCGGATGCACGGCCGTCTGCCACACCACGGCCTGGTGGCCGTACTCGCGCATGGTCCACTCGTTGTCGACGACCTGGTAGAGGTACGTGGATCGCGGTAGGCCGTCGAGCCCGAGGCCGGTGACCAGCGAACCCGCGCAGGTGCGGCCGCGCATGCGGTCGCCCAGTTCGGCCGGGTTGGGCAGCGTGGCGGCGACCACGTCGCGCGGCGACACCTCGTGCCCGCGCACGCTCACCGGGCGGGTGCTGTCGAGACCCAGCTTGTGCAGCGTCTGCAGCACGTCGATGAACTCGTCGCCGAGGCCGTACTTGAACGTGACGCGGCCCACGTCGAGCCAGCGCGGCATCAGGATGACCTCTTCGTGCTCGACGTTGACGCACCCGAGTGCGCCGATGCCCTCGGGGAACACGAACGTCTCGGGCTCGCTGAACGGCGCAGTGGTGAACCAGCCGCGGTCTCGTTCGTAGATGACCGGCGGGTTGAGGCACTCCTCGATGGTGGTCCAGATGCTGAACGTGGGGGCGAAGGCGAAGCCGTCGATCACCAGGTCGGCGCCGTCGCGCACGCCCACCTCGTCGATGCGGCTGAACAGGTTGTCGGAGGCGTAGCGAGCGACGACGTCGCTGAAGCCGGGCTCGACACCCATCGCGACCAACGCGAGCAAACCGCGTTCCTCCCACTGCGAGGCCACCGCGAACTGCGCGTCGCCGAGCTTGACGCCGCACTGGTGGTACGGGTCGGTGGGGTGCGGCACCGACATGTGCATGGCCATGTCGAGGTAGTGGCAGCCGGCTTCGAACGCAGCATCGAAGATGGGTGGGTTGAACCGAGGGTCGCACGCGTTGACGATGACGTCGGCTCGCGTGGTGCGTGCCAACTCGACCAGATCGAGGCGATCCGACGCGTCGACCCGCGTGCCGACGACGTGTGGCGAACCGACGCGGGCTGCCGCGCGAGCGGCTCGCGCTGGGTCGACATCGGCCACGACGATGTGCTCGAACACCTCCCGCCGCGCAGCAATGGACACCATCGACGAACCGACGCCGCCGGCGCCCACGACGAGTAATCGCATGACGACGACCATAGCCCGCCGAGGGCGCGCGGGTCAGCCGTGCGGAAGCCTGTTGGTGCGGTCAGTAGGAGAAGGCGCGGCGTTCGGCGCCGACGATGGCCAGCGACGCGATGCGTGCGGCGAGGTAGGGGCTGAAGCTGCCCCGGTAGCGCAGCTGCAGTTCGGGCAGCATCCAGTCGTGGCCGGTGACCTTGCCGCGGCACAGTGCCGTGCCGCACGCGCACTCGAACTCGTCGTAGTCGCACCCGTCGCTGGTGGCGTAGTCGTAGGTGATGGCCTCGCCCGGCTCGATGTCGCGCAGGGCCACCAGCACGCTGTTGCCGCGCATGCCGCAGTTGGGGTCGCACGAGTGGTTGATGAAGTCGGCCGGCTCCGGCTCGGGCGACCCGGCCAGGAACAGCGCTTCGTCGATCTGGATGCTGCGCACCTGCTGTCCCTCGGGGAGCAGGTCGAACTCGTCGCGGGTGAGACAGCGACCCCCGAAGCCGGCGACGACCTCGCCCGCGGCGATGGGTTCGACCGCGACGGAGCCGCGGCCGGCGGCGCCGACGGCAACTGGGCGGGCCTTGTGGGTCAGGTAGCTGGCGCTCATCGGCGTCAATCCTGTCGGGGCATTCGCCTCACGTCTACTCGCTGATGCATCAGCCGTTCTGACTCCGACGTCAGTCAGGCTGACGGGCGAGTCAGCCTTCGTCGCCGAGTGGTCCACGGGTACGCTCGCCGCCATGACTGGAACCACCCTTCGGCAGCGCCTGGCGGACCACGATGCGGTGTTGATGCCGGGCGTGTGGGACGCGATGTCGGCGCGACTGGCCGCCGGGGCCGGGTTCTCCACCGTGTTCCTGAGCGGCTATTGCGTGAGCGGCACGCTGCTGGGCGTGCCCGACTTCGGGTACCTCACCCAGACCGAGATGGCCGAGGTGGCACGCCGCGTCTGCGCGGCCAACCCTGGCATCGACGTGGTGGTCGATGCCGACACCGGGTACGGCAACCCGCTCAACACGATCCGCACCGCCGAGCTGTGGCAGCAGGCGGGCGCGGCGGGGATGTTCCTGGAGGATCAGGCGTGGCCGAAGAAGTGCGGTCACATGGCCGGCAAGCAGGTGATCGAACGTGCCGACTGGCTCGCCAAGCTGCGCGCCGCGGTGCAGCATGCGCCCGCACTGCACATCACGGCCCGCACCGACGCCCGCGCGGCCATCGGGCTCGAGGAAGCCATCGAGCGAGCGAAGATGGCCCGCGACACGGGCGTCGACGCACTGTTCGTCGAAGCCCCGGAGACGGTGGCCGAGCTCGAGCAGATCGCGGCCGCACTGCCCGACATCACGCTCGTCGCCAACATGGTGGAGACCGGTCGCACGCCGCTGCTCACGCCCACGGAGCTGGCGCAGCTCGGCTTCCGCCTCGTGGTCTCGCCCCTGTCGGGCCTGTTCTCGATGGTGAAGGCGATGCAGGAGTCGTTCGCGCTGCTGCACGACGAGGGGTCGCTGCGCGATCACCTCGACCGGCTCGTCGACTTCGGCGAGTTCGGGCGCCTCGTCGACCTCGACGGCCACTACGCCACCGAGGCTCGTTTCCAGCCCTGACAAAGTCCGTGGCCGCGCCGGGTTTCGTTGCTAACGTGCTCGACGACATGCATCACGAGTGAGCCTCCGGCAACGGTGGTTCCGGCAACCGGGGAGGAAGCCCCACGGTGCCTTCCCGCTCCGGCGGGGATGTGGTCCGGCTCGCCGGGCAACGACGCTTCCCGCTCCTGCAGCATGACGTTCACGACACGGCGACACGCCGGCTCACCGCTGCGAAGGAGGGACACCATGGCTTCATCACACCGTGATGCTGCACGTCATCCTGCGACGGGTGCGTGGATGCCCGGGCATCCTTCCGGCTCGCGCAAGTTCCTCACCTTCGCCGCCGACCGACCGTTCGCACTCGAGGGCGGCATCACCATGCACGGGGTGACGGTCGCGTACGAGACGTGGGGACGGCTCGACGCCGACGGTGGCAACGCCGTGCTGCTGTGCCACGCGTGGACCGGCGACAGCCACGCCACCGGCCCCGCCGAGTCCGGCCACCCGACGCCGGGTTGGTGGGAGGGCATGGTCGGGCCGGGCATGGCCATCGACACCGAGCGCTGGTTCGTCGTGTGCGCCAACGTGCTCGGCGGGTGTCAGGGTTCCACCGGCCCCGCGTCGCCGCACCCGGCCGACGGCAAGCCGTACGGCAGCCGCTTCCCGGTGGTCACCATCCGCGACATGGTGCGCGCGCAAGCACGCCTCGCCGATCACGTCGGCGTCGCCCGCTGGCACTCTGTGGTCGGCGGCTCGATGGGCGGCATGCAGGTGCTCGAATGGGCCATCACGTTCCCACACCGTGTCGGTTCCATCGTCGCCATCGCCACCTGCGCGCAGGCCACCGCGCAGCAGATCGCGTGGGGCGCCATCGGCCGTCACGCCATCAAGCTGGACCCGAAGTGGCGCGGCGGCGACTACTACGAGGCGGCCGACGGCAACGGCCCGTCGGAGGGGCTGTCAGTGGCGCGCATGGTCGCGCAGGTGACGTTCCGCAGCGACAACGTGTTCACCGACCGTTTCGGGCGCGAGCTGGCCGACGGGGCAACGCTGGGCGAGGGCCTCGACCTGTGGCAGCGCTTCGAGGTCGAGCGCTACCTCGAGTACCACGGCAACAAGCTGGTCGACCGGTTCGACACCAACAGCTACCTCATCATCGGCAAGGCGATGGATCTGCACGACGTCGGCCGCGGTCGCAGCGGGCTGAAGGCGGCGATGGCGCGGATCCAGGCGCCTGCGCTGGTGCTGGGCATCTCCAGCGACGTGCTGTACCCGAACTACCAGCAGCGACAGATCCAGCAGTTGATCGCGGCGGGCGGCACCGCTGCCGAGTACGTGGAGATCGACTCACCGCACGGGCACGACGCGTTCCTGATCAACCTGGATCAGGTCGGCCCGCCGGTCGCCCAGTTCCTGGATCAGGTCGGGAAGCTCTGACCTCGGACGCTGCCAGCAGCGAGTCGAGCACCGGCACACAACGACTGCCCGCGGGAATGCGCAGCGACAGCATCATCGGCAGGTTCTGGCCGTCTTCACGCATCTGGGCGAGGTAGATCTGCAGCTTCTTGGGCGGGTCGGGCGATCTGCCCACCAGCATCCACTTGCTGTGATGGCGGCGCATCATCCGCTTCACCGACACGTGCAGCAGTCCGTCGGGCATCACCATCACGCGGGTCTCGCGCGGGCGACCCTCGGGCAGGCCCTTCACGATCTCCTGCGCGCTGCACAGGAAGCGTTTGCCGTCCTTCGACGACCAGTGCGGCTCCATCTTGTACGCGACCCACCACATGCCACCCATGACGGCGACGAGCACGACGAGCCAGAAGATCTCCACCGACACAGCATGGCGGATGGTGGCAACTCGCGCACACCAGCGCGCGTGGAATCGGACGTTCGCGTGCGACACTGTTGCCCGTGACAGTGGTGCGAGCGGCGGTGACCGGGCAACTTCGAGCGGGAGCGGTGGTCGCCGCCGAGCGGTTCGACGACCCCGAGAACGCGCGCACCATCCTGCTGATGGCGGGCGGCCTGGTGCTGCTCGGCGTGCTCGTCGCGGTCGGCACGGTCTGGTGGTGGCGCTCCACCGAGGTCGAGCACCCGGCGTTGGGTCCGCTCGAGGTGATGAGCACCCGCAAGTGGTGGAACGGCGACTACAACTCACGTCACCGCCGGCTGGAGGCGGCTCGCCCCGTAGGCGCGGAGGCCGCGGCCGGTCCGGCCGACGAGCCGGTCGACCTGCAGGCAGTGGAACGCGACGACCCGCCGCAGTTCGACGATCTCGCCGACGCACCGGCCGCCGACCTCGGCCTTGGACTCGACGCGGCCGCGCTCCACGCGCTCAGGAACACCTCGGGCGCCGGCGACGACGCCGAGGTCGCGGCCATCGACACCGACGGCGGCCCCGCCGCCGATGATGACGCTGCCGACTCCGATGGCGCCGACTCCGATGCTGCCGACTCCGATGGTGCCGGGTCCGATGGTGCAGAGGCCGACGGGACGCCCGACGAGGTGCGTGCGCCGATGGACCCGTTGCTGCGGTCCACGGGCGAATAGCGGCGGGTGCTGGCTGCCGGTACGGTTGAGGCATGGCACAAGGTCTCGACATCGATGCGATGCTCACCCGGTTCCGCGAGCGGGCCGCCTCGGTCAAGCGCCGCCCGTTGCCGCCGGTGGCGGGCGAGGAGCGCGCTCGGTTCGTCGAGCAGGCGAAGGTCGACTTCCAGGACTTCGCCATCGTCGGCGACGCCGTGGGCACCGTCGAGGACGGCTTCCTGGTGCTGCGGGTCGATCTGCGCCCGCCCGATCAGCGTGATTGACCTGCGAGGGGCGAGCAAACACCGAATCGGCGTTGTCACCTTCGGGGCATGGTCGATAGATTGCTTCGGCACAACGCGGATGTGGCTCAGCTGGTAGAGCATCACCTTGCCAAGGTGAGGGTCGCGAGTTCGAATCTCGTCATCCGCTCGAGTGAGCAAGCAGGAGAGAGGCCCTCGTCAGAGGGCCTCTCTCCCGTTTTGGGGCAGGGTCCGACCGCGCTCTGGTCACGTTCTGTCTCGCACATGGAGACGAAACGTGACCAGAGTTCCGCGACGGCCCCCGGTCACTTCGGCGTGTTGTTGGCGACTCGCACTGAACGCACCTCGTCGCGAGCGCCGATGTCGGCGACCAGTTGATCCAGCGCCTTCGGATTGGGCACCACCACGAACATGGTCAGCTGACGGATGCCGTCCGGGTCGCCGTCGAGGTCGTCGTCCTCCACCCACAGGTTCTCCAACCGTCCCTGATGCGCTTCCAGCATGCGGAGGCAGGGACCGATGGTGCCGTGCCCGCGCTCGTACTCCATCTCGATGATCACCCGGCCGCGACCGAGGCGCTTGATCAGCGGCCCGGCGAGGCGCAGCAGGATGAGGATCACGAGGGCGGCGCCGATGGTGACCAACGCGGCCAGCGCACCGCCCGCCGCGGTGAGCACGCCGGTGGCGGCCGCCAACCACACCGTCGCGGCGGTGGTGACGCCGATCACCGAGGTGCCGTGGCGCA
Organism: uncultured Bifidobacterium sp.; assembly: GCA_964632715.1. Lineage (GTDB taxonomy): Bacteria > Actinomycetota > Acidimicrobiia > Acidimicrobiales > Ilumatobacteraceae > UBA668. Next base: position 6,519 of record CAZWCU010000107.1, read on the forward strand.
GGATGGCCCCGGCACCGATGAAGCCGACGCCGGTGGCGACCTGCGCGGCAACGCGTGACGGGTCGTAGGGCCCGGCCTCCTCGCGCAGGTCGGCGAACCCGTAGGCGCCGGCGATCGTGAACACCGCCGACCCGAGGGCGACGAGTGCGTGGGTGCGGGCGCCGGCACCCCTCGACACGGCGACGTCGCGCTCGAGCCCCACCAGCGCCCCGAGTGCGGCGGCGACGAGGAGGCGGAAGCAGGTCTCGGGGAACGACAGGGCCATGGACGTCTCTACCCAGGAGCGCCGCGCGTCAATCCACGCGAGACGCGCTACCGACGAGGGTGCGGCCGAGCCGTACGACCGTGCCGTCGTCGTGGCGCTCGACGACCACGTCGCTCATCAGCGTCCGCATGATGCCGAGACCTCGCCCGCGCTCCGGCGATGGCACCGGTTCACGCCACTCGCCATGGTCGCGCACGACGACGGAGAGCGCCGTCTCGTCGGCGGTCGCGACGACCACGACCGGCCGATCGGTGCGGCCCGCGGCACCGTGCTCCACTGCGTTGGCGACGGCTTCCGACACCGCCAGCAACACGTCGTGAGTCTCGCCGTCGGCGAGGGCGACCTCGCCGAGCCATCCACGCAGCTCCCGTCGCAGCCTCGCCGCGGCAGCCGGTGTCGGCTCGACGGTGCGGGCGAACGTGCGTGGGTCGCGGCGGCTGACCGCGAGCACGCACACGTCGTCGCGCTGCATCGTGTCGTCGAGCATCACCCGGTGCAGTCGGTCGACGAAGCCCGATGAGGCCACGTCGTGCTGCGTCGTGCGAACGAGTCGATCGAGTCCGGTGTCGAGCACCTCGCCCCTGCGCTCCACCAGGCCGTCGGTGTAGAGCACGAGGCGTTCGCAGTCGCCCAGCGACGCGATCGACTCGATGCGACGGGACCGGAAGTGCGCGCCGAGCGGTGTCGAGCGGCCACCCCAGAGGAACCGGCTGACCCCCGTCGCCGACACGACCAGCGGCGGCGGATGCCCGGCGCACGCGTAGCGCATCCTGCCCGTCGCAGGATCGAGCTCGACGTAGACGAGGGTGGTCATCTCGGCCGCCGGCAAGGAGTCGACGAACACGTCGAGTCGGTCCAGCAGCTCCGACGGCGAGCTGACCGCGGCGAGCGCGCGGACGGCACCGCGGAGCTGGGCCATCGCGATCGCCGCATCGAGACCGTGGCCGACGACGTCGCCGACGACCAGTGCGACGGCTCCGGACGGCAGGATGAACGCGTCGTGCCAGTCGCCACCGATGTCGAGTGTGGCGGTGCCGGGCCGATACGCGGCGTCGAGCTGCATCCCGTCGATCTCGGGGAGGTGGACGTCGAGCAGGCCGAGCTGGAGGTGGTGCGACACGTCGCGCTCGCGTTCGTACAGGAGCGCGTTGTCGATGGCAGTCGCCGCACGGGTGACGATGTCGTGCAGCAGCTGCCGCTGCGCCGTCTCGAGTGGTGCCGACGGCAGCACCCACAGCCGACCGAGGGCGCGTCCGCGAGCCTGGAGCGGCAGGGTGATGCCCGGTTCGGTCGTTCGTACATCACCGGCGGCCGCCAGTTCGACGTGTTGGTCGCCGTCGTCGACCTGGATGATCGCTCCACGCGCGCCCGACTCGACGAGATGCTGCACCGTGCGCTGTGCGCGATCGTGCGCCGTCGTGGCGCGATCGAGATCCTCACCGAGGCGGACCAGCGTCGCCGCGTTCGCCGAGGCGCGAGCGGCGAGGTGTTGCAGCTCGGCGCGCTCGAGCGCGAGGCCGCACTGGTCGGCGATGCCGATCAGCACTTGACGCCGCTCGTCGGTGAGCCAGTGCACCTGCTGGGACGCGAGCAGCACCACACCGATCACATGGTCGTTCTGCGCGCTCAGCGGCAACGCGACGACCGACTCACAGGTGCCTTCCCACGAGCGGGCGAAGGTGGGGTACTGCGTCGCGAGATCGGTGCGGGTGGCGAGCGAGATCAGCCGATCGAGCCGCGCGCACGCGGCCACGGGGACGTCCGCGTCGAGTGCGACCGCGTGGTCGTCGGAGATCACCTTCCCGGCGCGCGACGCGAGGAGGGTGAGGGTGGCGCCACGCAACGCCCACACCTCCACGATGTCGGGGACCAGCGCACCGAGATCGTCGACGGTCGCCTGCGCGACGTCGTTGGTGGAGGCGGCCGCGGCGAGGTGGGCGGCGTGCATCTCCAGCAGCTCGGCACGCTCTCGCGCCAGTCGCTCGCCGGCGATCAGGCGCACTCGGTGGAGCGCGTCGCTCGTCATCCGTCGCGCCGATTCGAGCACCATCTGGTGATGTTGCGCGTTCGTGCTGTCGGAGACGTCGGTTGCGGGCGCCTCGACCGCATCGCCCTCGGCGGGCCATGCCTGTTCGAGCTGCAGGTCGTGCAGCGCGACGCGCACCGCGGACGCGGTGGTGGATCTCCCGAGACGCTCGGCGAGGCGACCGAGCAGCTCCGCGCGACCCTGCGCGAGCTCTGCCTCGCGGGTCGCTGCGGCGGCTTCCGCCGACGCCAGCATCGACATCTCCCGCTCGGACAACGCCGCAGACATGCCCAGCGCGCTCGAGATGAGCACCGCAAGCGCGAGCTGCAGATAGAGCAGTCCAGTCGGGTTGTCGACGTCGAGCGTTGCCCAGAACTGATGACCGCGCGCGGTGCCCTCGGCCGCGATGAAGGCGATGGCGGCACCGGCGACGGCGACGCCCCGTGTGCCGACGCGCACTGCGATGACGAAGAGCAGCACCATCGGGACGTAGAACATCACGAACCGGTCGAAGTGGAAGGTGACGAAGGTCGACGCGGTCGCGGCGAGTACCAGCAGCGCGGTCTCGGCAGCCCGCGCCCGACCATGGCCGACGAGTCGGGTCGAGGTGAGGCCGATCAGCGACCCGCCGACGACGAGCACACCGAGTCCGTCGCCCACCCACCACTCGACTGCGAAGCGCGACCAGTCGCTGGTCTGGTCGACGAGGTAGTGGTGCGTCGTGGCGCCGAGCATGCCGCCGACGAGTGGGCCGGCTCCCACCGCGACGAGGAGGAACAGCGTGAGCTGCCCCAACCGCGAGATGTCGAGCTGCCGTCGGGTCCGCCCGAGCAGCAACGCTCCGACGAGCGGCTGCGTCAGGTTGGCGGCGGTGTACCCGAGTGCCGCAGCAGGTGAGATGTCGTGGTAGAGGTCGAGCGAGAACTCGGCCAGGCCGGCCCCGAGCAGCGCTGCCGGCCACAGGCGCGGGCGCAGCAGCACGAGCGCTGCCAGGGTGACGCCGGCCGAGGGGAAGAACGAAGGATTGACGCCGTTCGCGTCGAACCAGGTGAACGCCAGTCGAGACAGCACCGCGTAGGGCACACCGACGATCAGGACGATCAGCAGCCAGTTCCCTCCGCGCGCTCCCTCTCGTGTGCTCGGCACGACCGTCCCTCCGACGCGCGGGCGCGCGTTCCGTGCCACCCGTTACCCGATCCAGGAGCCGGTCAAACCTCGCTCAGCGGCGTAGCTTCCGCTCGAGTTGCGCCTTGTTCATCCCGGATCGGCCCTTGATCCCACGGCGCTTGGCCTCTTCGTACAACTGGCGGTAAGTGCGGCCACGCGAACCAGAGTGCGAGCGCAGCCCACCTCGCCGGCTCGGGCTGAGATCGTCGGTGGAGGTCTTCGACGCGGTCTTCGCCTCGCCGGCCTGCGCCCTCACCTTGTTGACGGTGCGGGCCGCGATCTCCTCGGCGGTGTCCTCCGGTCTGCCCTGGTCGAGCAGCCCTTCCTTGATGTGTTCGTACTGTCGTTCACGCTTGTCGCTCCACGCTCTGGGCATGGCGTGCTCCCTTCTCGTCGTGTTCGGTCCTGTCGTGTCTGGTCGTGTCGTGTCTGATCGGGGTTCTCACGCGGGCTCGTTCGGCTCTGGAACCGGCCCCGTCTCTTCGTCGACGTAGAGCCCGGGCGGCTGTGCGTCGACGTCGGTGTCGTCGGGGCCAGGTTCGTCGCGGCGTGGCGAGTCGGTGGCCGGTTCGTCGGGGCCGGGTTCGCCACCGCCAGGACGCAGGTGGCTGGGGTTCATCTCGTCGGAGGTGTCGCTCATGGGTCCCCGCTACCCCCGATCGCCCGCGGCAATACACCTGTGTTTGACGACGAGGTGGCGAGGGAATCGATCGACGTGCTTCGGACGATCGACCGAGACGGAGGGCGTCGGCGCGTCGACTACTCGGTCGTCGTGCCGCTCCGTGGCGTCGCCACCGCCACGGTCGCCGTTGCGGCGACGTTGGCTGCGGTCGTGCTCATCGAGCGCGGTGGTGCAGCCATCTTCCTGCTGTGCATCGCGCTCGTGGCGTGCGTCAGCCTCCAACCGGTTGCCAGTGGCATCGCGAGGGTCACCGGTCGCGGCGCTGCGATCGCGATCAGCGCGCTGCTCGGCATCGTCGTCACGACCACCGCTCTGGGTGGGCTCGCGTGGGAGCTCGATCGCCAAGCGTCGTCGATCACCGAGGCGGTCCGCACTTCGGTCGACGATCTCGACCCGGACAGCACCGCCGCGACGTGGGCGGAGCGCATCGACGTGGGCGACCGAGTGGAGGGCGCGCTGGACGGGATTGCGACACGCATCGTGATCGGCGCCGACGATCCGATCGCCGCCGCGGGAGTGTTCGGGCGGATCGTGGTCGTCTTCGTACTGGCGGGCTTCATGCTGGCGGGAGGCGGCTCGCTGCTCGCGGCTGGCGTGCACCTCACCCGGCGGACGACCACCCGTGAGCGACTGCACGCGGGTCTGCGCGCCGTGCATGACAGGGCAGGCCCGTACTTCCGGCGAACGGTGATGCTCAGCCTGGTGCACGGAGCGCTCGCCGCGCTGTGGTGCGCGACCACGGATCTGCCAGGCCCCGTCAGCCTCGGAGCATGGGTGGCCGTCGCCTCGATGGTTCCGATCCTCGGGACTCCCCTCGGTTGGGTGCTCATCGCCGGCATCGCGTCGGCCCGCGGAGAGTCGCTGTGGTTGGTCGTGCTCGTCGCTGCCGTGGTCGTCAGCGTCGATCGGGTCGTGCGCCGCCGGTACATCGACCCTCGCCTGCGGCCCGGGCCGCTGCTGACGCTCTTCGGCCTCGCTGCAGGCGCCTATGCGGCTGGCCCTGCCGGCGCGCTGGTCGGCCTGTACGCGGCGGCTGCCTTCGCCGCGTTCGTTGCCGCGCAGGACGCGTCCGCAGGCGACTCGGTCGTGCAACTGGTCGAGGGCGCCCCGGACGACGGTCGCGTCGACGGCGGCGCTGCGGACGATTGCGCGGTTGTCGCGGTCGCGGACGGCGGCGACCGGCTGCTCCGTCTCCGGTTGAGCACCAGGTCCGCAGTGGTCGCGGTGGTGCTGGTCGCCGGCGCGTGGGCGTCGTTCCGCCTCGGCCAGCGCATCTCGCCGCTGATCATCTGGATCGCAGTGGCCACGTTGATCACCTTCGGGCTCGACCGGCCGATCGCGGCGCTCGCCGGTCGGACGAAGGCACCGCGCTGGGCGGCGGTGGCAGCTGTGCTGGGTGCGTCGGTCGTCGCGTTGGGGTTGCTCGCCGTGTTCGCAGGACCTTCCGTCATCGACAGTGCGGGCTCCATCGTCAGTGATGCTCCTGAGACGGTCGAGTCGTTGGAGTCGCTGCCCCTGGTCGGCGACGTGCTGCGTGAACGTGATGCGTCGGCGGATGTGGAGGAGTGGTTGACCGAGCTGCCCGATCGCGTCGGCGAGTCAGCTGCGGTCGGACGGGTCGCCGCGGCGGCGGGTGACGGACTGCTCGGCGCGGGATTGATCATCTCGTTGGTCATCGCTGCGTTGCTCGACGGACCCAGGCTCGTGCGAGCACTCGACCGGCGGGTGCCCGTCGCGCGGCGGCGCGAGGTGCGTCACCTCGGGAGTGCCGCCTATCGGACGATCTCCCGCGTCGCTGCCGCTGCAGCGCTCGTCGCGATGCTCAACGGCACGGTGGTGATGACGCTCGCACTGGTGCTCGGCATTCCACTCGCGATCGTGCTCGGGGTCTGGGCGGCCGGATGGAACTTCGTGCCACAGGTGGGTGGTTTCATCGGTGCGCTCCCGCTCATCGCGCTGGGCTTCGGCCAGAGCCCGGCCACCGGCTCGATCGCGCTCGTCGTGTTCGTCGCCTACCAGACCTTCGAGAACCACGTCATCCAACCGCTCGTCGGCAGCCGTGCGGTCGACCTGCCGCCGCTGGTCATGATGGTCGGTGTGCTGATCGGTGGCGCACTCGCAGGATTCGTCGGTGCGCTGATGGCCGGCCCCACCCTCGGTGTAGCCAAGGCCGCCCTCGACGAGCTCCGCCCTGAGGCTCCGGCCCGCATCGACCCGCCGGATTCGTGAGCCGGGCAGCGGTGAACGTCCCAACGACGGTCGATTGCTGTCGAGCACCCGATCCGGGTCGGGTGGGTTCGTCCGACCAACTCGGCTTCCTCGACTGGTGGAGCTCCGAACTCCGCGCCGCCGTCGAGAGCGCCGACTCGTCGACAACGTCTCACGTGTAGCGACGCAGTCCGCCAGCCGTCTTCACCTCGTCGTTGGTGCGGCCGGACTTCACCGACCGCAGGTGCTGTTCCGGGTCCCACCCCGCAACCGCATCGTCGTCGTGCTTGTGGATCAACAGCCACTGCTCTCGTCCTCCCGGCTTGCCGCGTCGGACGAGGGCGAAGCGACCGGCGAGCTTGCTGCCGTGGAGGTCGAAGTGCAGGTTGCCGTCGGCAACGGCAGCGATCGGGTCGTCGGCGTCGGCGAGCTCCCAGGTGCCCCAGTCCCAGACGATGACATCGCCGCCGCCGTATTCGCCGGCAGGGATGACGCCCTCGAAGTCGAAGTAGTCGAGTGGGTGGTCCTCCACATGGATGGCCATGCGCTTGACGTCCGGGTCGCGCGTCGGCCCCTTCGGCACCGCCCAACTGAGCAGCACACCCGCAGCCTCCAGCCGCAGGTCGTAGTGCAGCGCGCTGGCGCGATGGCGCTGCACCACGAATCGGTTGCCGAGCGCCGCCGGCGCGTGCTCGCCGGACGGTTCCGCCGTCTTGCTGAAGTCGCGCTTGCGACGGTAGGGGACCAGCCGCTCCTCGGCTGAGGCCGTGGGAGGCTGGCGCGCAGTGCTCGAGCGCTTGGTGCGTGGCGATTCCGACATCGACCACTCCGTACCCGCGTTGCCTCGGGAACAGACGGCGCTCCTCGCGTTCGAGTGAGGCGCGAGCGTCGGGGTGGTGTGCGGCCCCGGTTGCGGTTCATCCGAGTGGCAGCGGCCCGACGGGGGTGC
>CAZWCU010000108.1:0-8967 GCA_964632715.1 uncultured Bifidobacterium sp.
GGCCGCGGGGCGGGGGGGTTGAGCTCGGTGCGGAGGAACCACTCGAGCTTCTCGATCTGATGGCGGCTGTTGGTCTTGGCGACGCCGATGAACTCGCAGAAGCTGCGGATGGCGGTGGCCGGGTAGCCGCGCCGGCGCAGTGCGCGCAACGTGGGCAGGCGAGGGTCGTCCCAACCCTCGACCACACCGTCGTCGATGAGTTGGCGCAGCTTGCGCTTCGACGTGACCGTGTAGGTGAGCTCGAGGCGGGCGAACTCGGTCTGGCGCGGCTGGTCGCCCGGCAGCGGGCAGTGCTCGAGGTACCAGTCGTAGAGCGCGCGATGGCTGTCGAACTCGAGCGAGCACAGCGAGTGCGTGACGCCTTCGATGGCGTCGCTCTGACCGTGCGCCCAGTCGTAGGTGGGGTACAGCACCCACTGGTCGCCGGTGCGGTGATGGTGCTCGTGACGGATGCGATACATGATCGGATCGCGCAGCTGCATGTTCTCGTGCTGCATGTCGGCTTTCGCCCTCAGCACGTGCGAGCCGTCGGGCAGGTCGCCACTGCGCATCGCACGGAACAGCGCCAGGTTCTCCTCCACGCTGCGGTCGCGGAACGGGCTCTCGACGCCGGGCCTGCCGTAGCCGCCCCGTTGCGCGGAGATGGTCTCCGCGTCCTGGTCGTCGACGTAGGCGAAGCCGGTGGTGATGAGGTGCTCCGCCCACTGGTAGAGGGTCTCGAAGTAGTCGCTCGCGTACACCGGCTCGCCCGGCTCGAAGCCCAGCCAGCGCACGTCGTCGACGATGGCGTCGACGTACTCGGTCTCCTCGGTGACGGGGTTGGTGTCGTCGAAGCGCAGCTTGCACAGGCCACCGAACTCCTCGGCGATGCCGAAGTCGACGCAGATGGCCTTGGCGTGACCGATGTGGAGGTACCCGTTCGGTTCGGGTGGGAACCGCGTCTGCACTCGTCCGCCGAAGGTGCCCTGCTCGTTGTCGGCGCGCACGAGGTCGCGTACGAAGTTGGAGGCTGCGGGCGTGTCGGGGGCGTTGCTGGGCGTCTCGCTCATCGTGCTCAGACGGTATCTGATGCCGTGGCGGACGCCCCCGCCCGATTCAGTGGAGGTTGACGACCGTGCCCAGCCCGGGGATGCGGAACAGTCGCGGGTCGAAGATGACGCGCTGCACCGCGTCGACGATGGAGATGCCGTACAGCGATGCCTCGCGGGCGATGGCCGCAGCGACGATGGGCGCCGAGAACGAGGTGCCGCTCCACTTGGCCCACCCGCGGAAGTCGGCGGTGGCCGGGTCGCCGTCGTCGTGCACGTCGACGCCGTCGAAGAAGCGGCTGACGATGTCGACGCCGGGCGCACAGGCGGTGACCCACGAGCCGTAGTTGGTGAACGGCGCCGGGCCGTCGGGGCCGAGCGCGCCCACGGCGATGACCCCGGGCAGCGCCGACGGCCACGAGACGCGACAGGTGGCCTCGTTGCCGGCTGCGGCCACCACGAGGGTGCCCTTCGCCTGGATGCGCGCGACGGCCTTGGTGAGTGCCGGAGGTTCGAGGTCGCCGTCGGTGTAGCCCGAGCAGCTGAGCACCAGGATGTCGGGCGCGCCCGTATCGGCGAGCCGGTTGATGCGGAACGCGAGGTCGGCATCGTTGCCCTCGCCCGTGCTCTCGAGCACCTTCCCCACGGTGACGTCGGTGGCGGGCGCGAGCCGTGCGACGAGCCCGGCGATGAACGTGCCGTGACCGGCCACCGGGTCGAGCCAGCGGTTGTTGTCGTCGTCGGGATCGTCGATGTGATCGGTGAACTGACCGGGCTTGGTGGGGCCCCACAGCTCCTGGCTGCGGATGCTGATCTGTGCGTTGCCGGCCGCGGCGACGGCCTTGTCGAGGCCGGTGTCGAGCACCACCACGCTGATCGTGCCGCCGGCGCCCCTGCCCTTGCGCAGCAGTGCCGGCTCCGAGCGGGTGAGGTCGACGCTGCTCTGGACCGGAACACTCGGCTGCGCGACCGGAGCGGTGGGGCCGCACCCGCGTGGTACCGACGTGCCGCCCTCGCAGCAGCACGAGCAGCCGCCACCGGCTGCGCCCGGCGCGCTCGGGTGCGGCCACAGCGTGGGGTGGGCCCAGAGGGTGGGGTGAGCCCAGAGGGTGGGGTGTGCCCACAGCGTCGGGTGTGCCTGCACCACGTTGGCCGCGAAGAGCAGGTGGTTCGGGTGCGCGCTGAAGCCCTCGGCGCGCAGCGCTTCGGCGATGCGCAGCTCGTCGGGCACACCGACGGCGAGCAGCAGGCTGTCGTCGAGCTCGACGACGTCGCCGAGCTTGCCGTCGACTGCACTCACCAGGGCCTCCTTCGCCGCTGCGTCGATGATGAGCTCGCCGGCGCGATACGCGAAGCCGCCGCCGTCGGCGCTCACCCGGACGGTGCGGCGCCAACGCTCTGCAGGTGTCTCGTCGGCGTTGCCGGGGCGGTCATCGGTGTTGGTCATCTCGGTCTCCTCGAATGGGCGGATCGGTTACGTTGGACGTGACACACGTCGATCGGGCAAGGCCACAGCATGACAGACGCCACTGGCACGGTTTTGAGCGACGAGCGCGTCGTTCGCGCCGCGCTGCAGCGTGTGCAGGCGGACCCTGCGGCGGCTGGCGTGGTGTTCCGGAACGCGCTCGATGCACCCATGCGCACCCCGCTCGTGGAGGTGCTCGCGTGGTGGGGTGTCGGGCGTGTGGCCCACGAGCGCGGCGCGGTCGACGATGCCTTCATCGCGTACACAGAGGCGGTCACGCGGGCGCTGGATACGGAGCTCGAGGAACTTGCCGCGGAAGTTCGGGTCAGCTGGGCGGCTTGCCTGCAGGCGGCAGGCGACACGGCCGCTGCGCTCGAGCAGATCGGCCTGGCGGCGCCGCTGCTGGAAGGGGCGGCACTGGGCCGCGCGCTCACGCAGCGCGGCTTCCTGCACGCGGTCGCCGGCGACCGTCAGGCTGCGCTCGCCGATTACGAGCAGGGCCTGCCACTGCTCGCCGGCGCCGACGATGTGGCCGCGATGCGCAGCCACCTCAACCGCGGCGTGGTGCTGCTGCAGATGGGAAGGTTCGCCGCCGCCCTGGCCGACTTCGACCACGTGCACGACCTGGCCACGCAGCTCGACCAGCCGGCACTGGTGGCGGGCGCGGTGCACAGCAGCGCCTACGTGCACGGTCGGTTGAACCACGCCGTGCAGGCCCTGCGCGGCTTCGCCGATGCGCGTGCCGCGTATGAGGCCATCGGCGCGCTCGATCGTCACGTGCGCGACCTCGACATCGACGAGTGCGAGCTGCTGCTCGACCTCGGCCTCGGCTCCAACGCGGTGCCGCTGGCCGAACGAGTGGCGGCTGCAGCGCGTGTCGACGGCGACGCCGCGCAGTTGGCCGAGGCGCTGCTGATGTCGGCGCGCGCGCTCGTGATGGCCGACCAACCGGCGCTGGCCGTGCCGATCGCCGAGGCCGCAGTGGCGTCGTTCGAGCAGAGCGGCCGTGCGGCATGGGCCGCGCTGGCCCGCTACTGGGCCATCGTGGCCGCCGACTCCGACTCGAGTGGTTCCCGGCACGCCACCCTGCGGCGATTCGTGCAGATGCGGCGGCTCGCCGATCAGCTGGACCGCAACGGCTGGGAGCTGGAGGGCATCGACGTGCGTGTCCGCACCGGTCGACTCGCGCTGGCTGCGAAGCGTCCCGACGTGGCGGGCGACGTGTTGCACGCGGCGGCCGTCGCGCGACATCATCCGATCCCGCGAGTGCGGGCCGAGGCGTGGCACGCGACCGCGCTGCTGCACGAGGCGAACGACGAGCGCGCCGCGGCGTGGCGTGCCCTCGGCGCTGGTCTTCGTGCGGTCGAGCAGCACCGTGCGTCGTTGGGGTCTGCGGAGTTGCGCAGCAGCGCAGGCAGGCTCGGCGCCCCGCTGGCGGCCACCGGTGTGAGGCTCGCACTGGCGCGTGGGCGGGCGGCCACGGTGTTCGAGTGGGCCGAGCGGGGGAGGGCGGGCGCACTCGGCGAGCCCGCGCCGGCCGGCGAGCAGGCGATCCCGGCCGAGCTGCGCGACCGGCTCCGCGACGTTCGCCGGCAGCTGGCCGCAGCCCACGCCGTCGGTCATGTGGCCGACCAGGAACTGGTTCACGAAGCCGCTGCGCTGGAGGCGGCTGTCAGCCGTGCGGCGCGCATGCGCGAGCGTGCCCGTCACGAGTCGACCGTGATGCGGGCCACTCATCTGCGGCGCTCGCTCGGCGACGACACGCTGTTGGAGTACGTGGAGCACGACGGTCGTCTCCACGTCGTCGTGTGCAGCGGTCGATCGCTGCGGCTGGTGGGCCTCGGCTCCGTTGCCGACGTGCGCGCGATGAACGACCACCTCGCGTTCGCCGTGCGCAGGCTCACCGCCATGCCCGCCGGTCCCGCGGCCGAACGTGCCTGGGTGGCCTTCGACGCCGCTCGGGTCGAGCTGGAGGCCGCGCTGCTCGGCCCCGCGCTGCCGGCGCTGGGCAGCGGCTCACTGGTGGTGGTGCCGACCGGCGCGCTGCACGACGTGCTGTGGGGAGCATTGCCCGTCGCGGCGCGTGCGGGTGGTCTCGCGTTGGCGCCGAGCGCCGCGTGGTGGCTGCACGCCGCACCTGCACCGCGGCGTCGATCGGTGCTGCTGGTGGCCGGACCCGAGTTGGAGCACGCCCCGCACGAGGTGGCCGCGCTGCACCGGATGTATCCGCGAGCGGAGGTGCTCACCGGCGCCGATGCAACCGTCGACGCGGTCCTCCACGGCATGGCCTCGGCCACGGTGGTGCACATCGCCGCGCACGGTGTGTTCCGCACCGACAACCCGATGTTCTCCACGCTGCAGCTGCACGACGGCTCGCTGTTCGTACACGAGCTGGAGAGCCTGCGTCGTGTGCCGTCGACGGTGGTGCTCACCGCGTGCAGCAGCGGTCGCAGCGGCGTGCTGCCCGGTGACGAGCTGCTCGGCACCACCGCCGCGCTGATGGGTCTCGGCGTGCGATCGGTGGTGGCCCCGCTGGTGCCCGTGGCCGACGCGGCCAGCGCGCAGGTCGCGCAGCGCCTGCACCGTGGCATGCGCGCCGGCCGGCCGGCCGCCGACGCGATGGCTGCCTGCCTGCGCGACGGAATTCGCACACGCGACGGGGCGCTGGTGGCTGCGGCCAGTTCGTTCACGTGCGTCGCCGCTCGCCGCTGAACGACGTCCCTAAGCTTCCGGGAGTCGGAGTTGCTCGGAAGGAGCCGAGAGATCCGAGCGAGGGGTGTGATTGCACATGCGCAGTGTGTGGAGACGGATCAGTGACTGGATCGTGGCGCATCCGGTCGTGTGGGGTGTCGGCGTGGGGGTTGCGCTGGTGCTCGTCGGCGTTGCGTTCGAGCTGGCGCCGATCGTCGTCGTCGCTGCCGGAGCCGCCATCGGCGTGCTGAACATCCTGCACGCGAGGCGACGGGGCTACTGCCCACTCCCTGCAGAGCAGGGTCCCCGCCCCGGCGACTGACGTCGTCGGTGCAATTCCGCGTCGTCGCGTATCTGGCCGGGCGGAGCGTGCTCTGTGTGGCGTGTCTAGGCTGCCGACAGTGGACCCCCGCCATCAGTCGTCGTCCGATCTCCCTGCCCTCGTGGCGAGAGCATTGGAGCGCGATCAGCGCGCCTGGCACGATCTCGTCGACCGGCTGAAAGGCGTCGTGTGGAAGGTGCTCTACAGCTACGACCTGTCAGCGGAAGACCGCAACGATGCCTTCGCCAGCACGTTCTTCCGGCTGTACGAACGGTTGTCCACCGTGCGCGACCCGGAGAAGCTGCCCGGCTGGCTGGCCACCACCGCTCGCAACGAGGCCAACACGGTCTCGCGGCGGCGGGCGAAGCTGGTGCCGATGGCGGAGCTGCCGTTGCGATCGGCAGATACCGACCCCGGTCTCGACCTCAGCGAGGCGCTGCAGCACGACGAGCTGCGCATCGCGCTGTTCGCCGCCTTCCAGCGGTTGTCGCCGGAGCACCAGGCGTTGATGCGCATGCTCTCCGCGGACCCGCCGATCGGGTACGACGAGATCAGCCGCGTGCTCGACCTGCCCCACGGTTCCATCGGCCCCACACGGCAACGTTGCCTGCAGCGCTTGCGATCCAGCCCGGAGCTGGCCCCCTTCCTCGACGGCGGAGATGATCTGACATGAACGAACCCGACCTCATCCGGCTGCTCGGCGAAGTGCTCGACGCCGCCGAACCGATCCCCGACGACGCCCTGCAGGCCGCGTACGCGGCGGTCGACATGGACCTCCTCTCCGAGGAGCTGGCAGCCCTCGTGTTTGACTCCGCCACCACGCGGGAACTGGTGGCCATGCGCGCCACCGAAGCCGAAACTCGTCTGCTGAGCTTCGTCAACGACCACATCTCCATCGACATCGAGTTGCACGCCGACGCGTCCACCATCGTCGGTCAGCTCACCCCGCCCACCGACGCACCGTTCATGGTGGAGGTCGAGTCCGGCGACGACATCGAAGTCATCGCCGACGAGTTCGGCCGCTTCCGTGTCTCCGTGCCCGCCAGCCCGATCCGCCTCCGTCTGGTCGGCCTGGTCGTCACGCCCTGGATCACCCGCTAGCAGCGCGGCGGACGGTCGTGGCGGATCGCAGCGCCTGAGGGATCTCGGCGACCTCGTCGACCACTCGTACGAGGTCGGCGATCTCCGCCGCACTCGCCGGCGATGCCACCTCGACCTCGTAGACGACTCCCGTCGACGTCCACGTCGACGTGTCGAAACCTCCGAACGCCGCAACTCGCACACCGTCGATGGGAAGCCCGAGACGCTCCGCCTCGCAGTACACGTCGTTGAGGATGCACCCCGCGGCGGCGAGATGGTAGAGGTGGGCCCCGGTGAACTCGGTCTCCACGACCACTCCCTGAGTGGTCCAGCGATGCGGCATCGCGAGGCCGTTCGCGGGTCGAAGGCTCCCTGCCGACACCACCGCCTCGTAGCCGCGACCGTCGCTCATGGCGACAGTCTCGCGTGGGCAGTGGCCGACACGGGAACACACGTGCCGACGGGCACCGGCTTCAGACGATCGGTCTCGTTGCCGCCTGGGTCGTGTCGGGCGGGTCGTGCTCGATGACGTCGACGATGTCGGTGAGCTCGATCGCGGGGTAGTGCTCGCGCATCCCGTCGAGCATGACGTCCGGTGGCCAGTCGGCGCCACGACCGAGGAACGCGGCGGCTTCGTACAGCGGCATCGACGTGCACTTCCGCACCACGACCACGGTCGTTCGGCTCGCATCGTCGGCACACACGTAGCGCATCGGCCCGGGCCGTATCGGGGTCTCGCGCCAGCGGATCGTCGACGTCTTCTCGCCGGAGAGCACCTGCGGGAACAGGCGACCGACCACCGTCAACTCCTGATCGATCTCCACGAACGAAGGTTGCCCGCTCACTCGGGGAGCCGCAAGTCGGCTGTTTGAAAGAGGCAAGCACCTACGCCGAGGCTCTACGCTCCGCACGTGGGATTGTCCTCAACACCATTTGGTCGGTTCGGCACGCAGCTCAGCGCTGAACTGGGGCGATCGACTGGCGTCGATGCAGACTGGGACAAGGACGGTCTCCACCCTTTGCAGCACTCTCGTCGTCGACCACTCCTCACGCTTTCAATCCTGTTCGCGCTCGCGCTGCTCGTCCTGGTGCTGGTCTGATCCGAACCCGACGATTTGGGTCGGCATCGTCCCGGTGGCCGAGACGATTCCTCTCCAGAACGGCCACTGGGACGATTCCTGTCCAGAACCGGCGGCCGACGGACGACCGGTCGCCGGCGTGACTCAGTTGCGAGGGACCTTGCTCCAGGGCTGGTCCTTGTCGACGCGTGGCTCGCCGGGGAGGCCGAGCATCTGCTCGCCGAGGATGTTCTTCATGATCTCGGTGGTGCCGCCCTCGATGCTATTCGCACGAGCACGCAGGAAGCTGTGGCGCACGCCGTGGTCCATGCCGTCGACCGACAGGTTCTCCGGACGGCGGAACGTGTAGTCGTACTCCACCATGCCGGCCGCGCCGAGCAGTTCGACGCAGAACTCGGTGCACACCTTGTTGAAGTTGCTCATCGCGAGCTTGGCGATGGAACCCTCCGGGCCTGGGTTGCCGGCCTTCGCCTTCGCCGCGCCACGAGCGTTGGTGAGCCGGCTGACCTCGCTGGTGCAGTAGAGGCGCATCAGATGGTCGCGCTTCGCACCGGTCTGCTGGTCGGCGGGCAGCGCCTGGAACAGGCGGATGGCCTCGTCGATGGGACCCTTGCGCTTGGCGCCGCCACCGCCAGAGCCGATGGCCGTGCGCTCGTTCATCAGCGTGGTGAGCGCGGCGCGCCAGCCTTCGCCGATGGCGCCGATGCGGCAGTCGTCGGGCACACGCGCGTCGGTCATGTAGACCTCGTTGAACTCGGCCTCGCCGGTGATCTGGCGCAGCGGGCGCACCTCCACCCCGGGCAGGCGCATGTCGAGCGCGAAGTAGGTCATGCCCTTGTGCTTCGGCGCCTCCGGATCGGTGCGGGCCACGAGCATTCCCCAGTCGCCCAGGTGCGCCAGCGTGTTCCACACCTTCTGGCCGTTGACCACCCACTCCTCGCCGTCCTTCACCGCGCGCGTGCCGAGGCCGGCGAAGTCGCTGCCGGCGCCGGGTTCGCTGAACAGCTGACACCACTTCTCCTCGCCGGTGAACATCGGGCGCAGGAAGCGGTGCTTCTGCCCGTCGCTGCCGTGCGGTGGCCTGCCCTGGTTCTCATGCTCCCCTCCGTCCAGGCTTCCTGCGGCCGGGGGTTCACCCTGATCAGCTTCTATTCCGGCCTGGCCTGCTCCATGGCGGTGCTGCCCCTGGTGAAGCTGATCCTTTCCCTCTGAGGTCCCCAGGAAGCTCCTCCTGGCCTCCCGCAATGCCCATAAATTGGCGGAGTTCCGCGAACTGCTGGGCACCATCGACTGGGTCCTGTG
>CAZWCU010000108.1:8977-13751 GCA_964632715.1 uncultured Bifidobacterium sp.
GCCGGGGCCGGGTTCGCTGAACAGTTGACACCACTTCTCCTGGCCGGTGAACATCGGGCGCAGGAATCGGTGCTTCTGCTCGTCGCTGCCGTGCGTGACGATGGTGGGGCCGGCGAGCGCCATGAAGAACGTGCTCGCGTCGGTGGCCTTCGCCCCGGCCTTGCGGCAGCGCTCCTCGACGAGCCGGTTGAGATCCGGACGCACGCCGAGACCGCCGAAGCCTTCCGGGAAGTGCACCCACGCGAGACCCGCGTCGTACCGGTGCCCGCGGAACTCGAAGTTGTCGGTGGTGGCCGGCGGGTGTGCGGCAAGGAGAGCGTCGATCGCGGCGGAGACGCGAGCGAACTGGGTGTCGTCGGATGCACTCATCGCGTCAGTCTCGTCGCCGGAGGCCACCGGGTTCAACGTGAGGCGCGCACTAGCGTGCGTAGCGATGAGCGAAACGGCAGCGGCGAACCCCGAAGAGCGTGCGGCGATGCGAGCGTTCCTCCAGCGCTGCGAGGTGCGACTGTCCACCATGCACCGCGTGGCCACCGCGTTGTTGTCGGGCGCCGGCATCCTCGTGCTGCTGCCCGCGGTCGAACGCGACGCGGTGTTGGAAGTGCTGCGCTCGTTGCTCGCCGGCCCGGTCTCGTGGTCGCGCGGTCTGCTCGCGGTCGCGGTCTCGCTCTCCATCGTGCTGGCCCTGGTGGTGCTGTGGCTGGTCATCATCGAGCTCACCCGCTTCTACTTCCATGCCAACCACGTGGTGCACGCCGACGGTGAGGTGTTCACGCCACGGTTCACGCTCACCGGCCTGCGCTTCCCGACCGACGAGTTCGACGACGCCACCAACGCCGCGTACGTCGACGTGCACCAGGCCGAGCGAACCGTGCGACTGCTCGTGCCGGGCAACGAACGTGCGCGAGCGCGCATCGATCGCCAGCTCGATGCATACCCCGGCCTGGTCGACGGCGACGCCGATCCCGACCGTGCCCGCGCGCAGGCGTTGTTCGAGCTCGCCGCTGCGCACCGGCGCACGCTGGTGGAAGAGGTGGCGAAGGTGGAGTACGGCATCGTGCGCCACATGCTGCGCCTGCAGGTCATCGTGCTCCGCTACGTGAAGGCGCTGCTCGTCATCGTCGTCACCTCGCTCGCCGCGTTTGCCGCTGCTGCCGCGGTGAACGGACAGCCCACCATCTCGGCCGCCGACGAGCGCTGGATCGCCGGCACGATGGCGCTGTGGGCGCCGGTGGTGCTGCTGGTCGTGTCGTCACCCGTGCGCTGGCTGGAGACGCTGCTGCGCACCGAAGGCGCGCAGCACACCGCTGTGAGCCGCGACCACGAGCTCACGCAGCTCGAGGAGGTCACCGCGCGCATCGCGTCCGTTGCGTGGGTGGTCAGCGTCGCAGCGATGATCCTGCTGCTCGTGCATCACCCCGTGTCGCGCCAAGGGGGCATCGCAGTGTTCACCGCACTCGCCGTCTCGTCGGGCCTCTTCTTCGTGCTCGTCCTCCGCTTCCTCGCGGTGCGGCGCGACCGCGCGCGGCCGCGCGCCGCAGCAGCAACGTGACCGAGCAGCTCGTCCGCGCCGAGCAGGTCACGCTCGCGATGCTGGAGGACGACCCGTACCCGGTGTTCGCCGCGCTGCAGGAGCACGAGCCGGTCGCGTACGTGCCCAGCCTCGACATGTGGTTGGTCACCCGCTGGGACGACGTGGTGTTCGTGTGCGAGCACCCGGAACTGTTCCGCAGCAACACCGAACCGTCGTGGTTGCGTGACTGCCTCGGCGAGAACATGCTCACGCTCGACGGCGCGGCGCACGACCGACTCGCCGACGGCATGCGTCCGCCATTCGTGTCGTCGAGTGCGCTGCCCGTGGTGCGCGAAGGGCTTCCCGCGCTCTACGACGAGTTGATCGACCACTTCACCGCCGACGCGGCCGGGGGAGCGGAGATCGAGCTGATGACCGCCTACGCCGAACCGCTCGCCAACCTGTCGCTCGCCGCGGCGCTCGGGTGGACGGTCGACTGGCGCGACCTCGCCGACTGGAACCGCGGCGTGTGCGCCGGCATCGCCAACTTCGAGAACGACCCCGAGCGCGCCGCCGTCGCCGCGGTCGCGAATGCGGGCCTCGCGGGTGCCCTCGACGCCGCTCTCGAGCGCGGCGAGCTGCAGTCCTACGTGGCGCGCGGCTTCACCCGCGACGAGATCGTCAACAACATCCGGCTGATGGTGTCGGGCGGCATCAATGAACCCCGCGACGGCGTCGCGGCAGTGATGTGGGTGCTGCTCACCATGCCCGGCCTGATGCAGTCGGTGCGCGACGAACCGGCGCTGCTGCGCAAGGTGATCGAGGAGACGTTCCGCTGGATGTCGCCCGTCGGCACGGCCACCCGCCAGGCCGTCGCCGACACCGAGCTCGCCGGCGTGCGCATTCCCGCCGGGTCGCTGGTGGCTGGCTGCCTCAGCGCCGCCAACCGCGACCCGCGTCGCTGGACGCAGCCCGACGAGTTCTCGCTGCAGCGGCGAGAAGGCGCGCACCTCGCGTTCGCCATCGGCGAGCACCGTTGCCTCGGCGAGTGGCTCGGCCGTCAGCAGGTGCGCCTCGCGGTCGAGCGCCTGCTGCACCGGTTCCCGTCCATTCGCCTCACGCGGCCCGTGGAGGTGCGCGGGTTCGAGTTCCGCGGACCGCTCGCACTGCACGTGCGGCTCGACTGAAGGAGCACCGATGCGACGTTCCATCGACGACTACCCGTTCACCGACGACGACATGCCGGAGGGCGCCGACGACGCCACTCGGCTGTCGTGGGCCGTGGCCATCAGCGACGACTACGACGATGCGGAGCCACGCGTGGTGCTCACCGTGGAGGAGGTCGGCCGCGCCGGCACCGGGATGGTGGGCCACCTCACGCCCGACATGGTGCGACGACTGCGCGGCGCGCTGCACGACGCACTGCGCGAAGTCGGCGAAGACCCGGGCCGATAGGGCATCCGCACCCGAGATCGGTTGCTCCCGGAGCCAATTCCCCCTATTGTTGATTCAAGTAGTCGGAATTAGCCGCTCTGGAGGCCGCTCATGGGTGTCACCCCCATCATCACTGCACCTCGCGACCTCGATGCCGAGCAGCAACGCGACATCGAACGCTTCGATCGTGCGGTCGTGCAGTACCTCGCCGGTGAGATCAGCGAAGACGTGTTCCGCGTGATGCGCCTCAACAACGGCGTCTACGGCCAGCGCCAGGGTGGCACCAACCAGATGGTGCGCATCAAGCTGCCCGCCGGCACCATCACCCCCGAGCAGTTCGACATGATGGCGCACATCAGCGAGGAGTTCTCGCGCGGGTGGGGCCACATCACCACTCGCCAGAACGTGCAGGTGCACTACGTCGAGCTCACCCGGGTGCCGGAGCTGATGCGGCTCATCGGCTCCGTCGGCCTCACCAGCCGCGAGGCCTGCGGCGACACCGTGCGCAACGTGATGGCCTGCCACCTCGCCGGTGCCTGCCCGCACGAGAACCTCGACGTCACCCCGTGGGCCGAGGCCGCGTTCGAGCACTTCGTGCGCAACCCGTTGGGTCAGCGGTTGCCGCGCAAGTTCAAGATCAACTTCAGCGGGTGCAGCACCGACTGTGGCCAGGCCATGTTCAACGACGCCGGTGTCATCGCCGTCACTCGCACGCTGCCCGACGGCACCGAGGAGGCCGGCTTCCGCGTGTACCTCGCCGGTGGTCTCGGGGCCACGCCGCACCCAGCGCTCGCGCTGGAGGAGTACACCACCCGCGAAGAGCTGCTGCCCACCATCGAAGCAATCCTGCGCGTGTTCGAGCAGACCGGCAACCGCGACAACAAGCTGCGCGCCCGCCTGAAGTGGGTGGTCGACCAGCTCGGCATCGACGAGGTTCGTCGCCGCGTGCTGAAGGTGCGCCACACGCTGCCCGCGTCGTCGAGCTGGCCTGGCGGCATCCCCGAGTACGTGCAGAAGGTGGGCGACGCGCCCGCCGGTCGCAGCAGCACCGTCGCCGCCACTGCCGTTGGACAAGGAGTCGGGCAGGGCGTCGCGGTCGCGCTCACGCCGCGAGATCCGTACGGCCGGTGGGAGGCCACCAGCGTCGTGCGTGGCGCGGCGAACGGCTCCGTCTCTGCCGTCGCCTACGCCGCGCTCGGCGACATCACCGCCGCGCAGTTCCGGTCGCTCGCCTCCATCCAGCGCGAGCTCGGCTCCGACGTGCGCCTCTCGAACCGTCAGAACGTCGTGTTCCGCGGCCTCACCGAGGCGCAGTTGCCCATCCTGTTCCAGCGGCTGGAGGCCATCGGCATGGCCCGCCCCGGTGCCGAACTGTCGCGCGACGTGGTCGCCTGCCCCGGCTCCGACACCTGCAACATCGCGGTCACCCAGTCGCGTGGTCTGGCTGCCGCCATCGGCGAAGAGCTCGAGGCCGAGGGTCTCGGCGAGGTGGGCGGCGTGCGCATCAACATCAGCGGCTGCACCAACTCGTGCGGGCAGCACCACATCGCCGACATCGGGTTCTTCGGCGCCGAACGTCGTGCACACGGCCAGGCCGCGCCCGGCTACCAGATGCTGCTCGGCGGCTACGTCGGGCAGGAGCAGATCCACTTCGGCGACAAGGCGCTGCGCCCGCCCGCCAAGGCTGCGCCGAAGGCCGCTGCCCGTGTCATCCGTCGGTTCCCCGAGGAGCGCACCGGCGGCGAAGCCTTCCGCCCGTGGAAGGGCCGTGTCGGTGGGGCCGCGGCAGTGGCCCCCGGCCCGGCGGGTCTCGCGCTGGTGCCCGCG
>CAZWCU010000109.1:0-10672 GCA_964632715.1 uncultured Bifidobacterium sp.
CACCGGCAGCGCGGGCAACCGGTCGTCACCCTGGATGCCGGTGACCTCGTAGCCATCGACGACCTCCATGAGCAGCGACAGCATGAAATCCTGCACCGACGGATCCAGCGCGTTGAGCCAGCGGAAGCCGTTCTTCACCAAGGGCTGGCCACTGCTGTTCTGCGCCACCCATTCCGGCTTGGCCTTGGCAATCTCGCTGCCCCGGCCGCCACGCACATCGGCAAGTTCTGGGAGCACGACATGCGCGCCGATCTCGCCGCTGCCATCGACGGCGGCACGGTCACGCTCGACGACGTGGTGGTGCAGGCCATGCGCCGCCTCGCCGTCCCCGCCTGACGCAAGACTTCGCGTGAACGGGGTCGTTCAGGCGACGGTGTAGGGCGCGCGCCAGTCGGGCGCGGGCTCGTTGTGCTCGGTGACCCAGTGCTCGTGACCCTCGACGATGCGGCCGTCGACCACCGTGTAGAAGCCGGAGAGCCAGTCGACCTGGTCGCCGTTCGGTACCCGCACCTGCACGGCCACTCGCTCGCCGGCGGCCACCACGTCGACCGGTTCCAGGCGCCATCCCTCCGGATACGCCTCGTTCATCGCCATGAACGAACTGCCGGTGAACCGCTCGCCGGTGGCGGAGTACGAGATGCTCGCGTCGGGTGCCATCAGCGCAGTGGCGCCGACCCAGTCGCGGGCTTCCATGCGTTCGAGGAACGATCGGACGACTGCTGCAGCTTCCATGCGGCGATGGTAGGCCGAGCGGTCGCGGAGCGGAATACGGTGGGCGCATGCGAGTGACAGCGAAGGCCGACTACGCCATCCGTGCGGTGGTCGAGCTCGCCGCTCGTCACATGGAGGTCGGTCCGGCGCGACCGATGAAGGGCGACGCGATCGCCGCCGCGCAGCAGATTCCGATGAAGTTCTGCGAGAACATCCTCTCCGAGCTGCGCGCGGCGGGCGTGGTCGAGTCTCGTCGTGGTGCCGACGGCGGCTACTGGTTGGCGTGTGAGCCGAACACGGTTCGCCTCGGCGACATCATCCGCATCGTCGAAGGCCCGCTGGCCGCGATCCGCGGAGAGCGGCCCACCGATGTCGACTTCGTCGGCACGAGTGCTGCGATGCGCGATGTCTGGGTGGCCGCGCGCGCGGCCCTGCGTTCAGTGCTCGATGCGGTCACGGCTGCCGACGTGGTGGCCGGGACGCTGCCCGCGGCGGTGGCCGCGCTGCTCGACGATCCGTCGGCCTGGGAGACGGTGCGTGTGACGCCCGGGAAGATTTCCCACTGAATCAGTTGCAATGATCCGGAGTGCCGGATAAATATGATCAAGTATGTCAACAATAGCTCCTCGGTCCCGCCACCGCCTGCGTCGCATCGGTGCCCTCGTTCTCGCCGGTTCGTTGGTCCTGGCGGCATGCGGTGACGACGCAGCGACGGCGCCGGCCGACTTCGAGCCCACCGAGCAGTCCGTCGCCGACGGTGGCGCGGTGGCGCTGGAGGGGTCGGTGCGCCTCGGATACTTCCCCAACGTGACGCACGCGCCGGCGCTGGTCGGTGTGGCCCAGGGCACCTTCACCCGTGCGCTCGGCGATGGCGTCGAGCTGGAGACGTACACGTTCAACGCCGGCACCGAGGCCGTGGAAGCGTTGCTCGCCGACTCGCTCGACATCACGTTCATCGGGCCGAACCCGGCGATCAATGCGTTCTCGAAGTCGAACGGTGAGGCCATCCGCATCATCAGCGGCAGCACGTCCGGCGGTGCCTATCTGGTGGTGAAGCCGGAGATCACCTCAGTGGAGCAGTTGCAGGACACGACGTTGGCGACCCCGTCGCTCGGGAACACGCAGGACGTGGCGCTGCGGGCGTGGCTGCAGGAGAACGGGCTGGAGACCACGCCGGAAGGTGGCGGCGACGTGTCGATCCTGCCGCAGAGCAACGCCACCACGCTCGAGTCGTTCATCAGCGGCGCCATCGACGGTGCCTGGGTGCCCGAGCCGTGGGCGACTCGGCTGATCGAGGAAGGCGGCGGCACCGTGCTCGTCGACGAGCGCGACCTGTGGCCCGACACTGGCGGTGAGTACGTCACCACGCACGTCATCGTGCGCACCGACTTCCTGGAGGAGCACCCCGATCTGGTGAAGGCGGTGCTCGTCGGTCTCGCCGATGCGATCGAGCTGATCAGCGCAGATTCGGCATCCGCGCAGGCCGACGTGGTGGCACAGATCACCGAGATCACCGGTTCGGCGCCGAACGCCGAGACCATCGCCGCCAGCTTCGCGAACCTCACGTTCACGCTCGACCCGATCGCTGCCTCGCTGCAGAAGTCGGCCGACGATGCCATCTCGGTGGGCCTGCTCGAGCCGGTCGAGCTCGACGGCATCTACGACCTCACGGTGCTGAATGAGATCCTTGCGGAGCGCGGCGAGCCGGAAGTGAGCGGGCTGTGACGCTCATCTCCGACCAGCCGACGGTGTCGTCCGCCCGCCCGTTGGTCGACCCGGTCGCTGCTCGCGACGCGCTCGTGCTGCGGGGCGTGTCGAAGCGTCACGGTGCCGGCCGCGCGAGCGTGGTGGCGCTCGACGGCGTGAGCCTGACGGTGCGGCGCGGCGAGTTCGTGTGCCTGGTCGGTGCGTCGGGGTGTGGCAAGACCACGCTGCTTTCACTGGCGGCCGGCCTCGACCGAGCGTCAGGAGGGACGCTGGAGGTGAACGGTCGCACGGCGCTGATGTTCCAGGAGTCGGCACTGCTGCCGTGGCGCACCGCGGTCCAGAACGTGGAGCTGGCGCTGAAGCTGGGTGGGGTGCCGCGTCGGCAGCGTCGCCCGGAGGCGCTGGAGCTGCTGCGGTCGGTGCACCTCAGCGACTTCGCCGACAAGATGCCGCACGAGCTGAGCGGTGGCATGCGGCAGCGGGTCGCGCTCGCTCGCGCGCTGGCCCAGCGCGCCGACATCCTGTTGATGGACGAGCCGTTCGGCGCGCTCGACGCCATCACCCGCGACGTGCTGCACGACGAGCTCGAGCGGGTGGTGCAGGAGCGCGGTCTCACCGTCCTGTTCGTCACCCACAACGTGCGCGAGGCCAGCCGCCTCGGGGATCGCATCGTCCTGCTCTCCAGCCGCCCGGGCCGGGTGGTTGCTGAGTTCGACGTGCCGGTCGAGCGGCCGCGTCGCATCGAGTCGCCCGACGTGTCGGCCATCGCCGCGACGGTCACCGCCCGGTTGCGCGAGGAGGTGCGTCGTCATGCTCGCTGACACCACGACGCAGGATCAGACGATCGACGACGAACTCGCCGGCCTCGACGAGCTCGACACCGCAGCGACCGACCGACCGTCGCTCGCACTTCGCATCTGGGCGGCGACCTGGCCGAAGTTGGTCGCAGTCGCCTTGGTCATCGGGTTCTGGCAGTTCGTGGTCTGGCGCGAGTGGAAGCCGATCTACCTGCTGCCCTCGCCGCGGATGGTGTGGGACCGGCTGTACGACGACATGGGCGATGCCGACCTGTGGAAGGCCGTCTACGCCACTTTGCGGCGCGCGATCGTCGGATTCTTCGTCGCGACGATCATCGGCGCCACGATCGGCCTCGCCGTCACTGCGTCACGCCAGGTGCGCGCGGGCATCGGGTCCCTGATCACCGGCCTGCAGACGATGCCGTCGATCGCCTGGTTCCCGCTGGCCATCATGCTGTTCGGACTCACCGAGAGCGCCATCAACTTCGTGGTGGTGCTCGGCGCCGCACCCTCCATCGCGAACGGTGTGATCGGTGGCGTCGACAGCGTGCCACCGCTGCTGCGCCGGGTGGGCCGCAGCATGGGCGCCAAGTCGGTGGCCCTGTACCGCGACTTCGTCGTGCCGGCCGCGATGCCGTCGGTGGTGTCCGGCCTCAAGCAGGGCTGGGCGTTCGCCTGGCGCAGCTTGATGGCCGGCGAGCTGCTGGTCATCATCCCCGGCACGCAGACCATCGGCACCCGGTTGTCGTTCGCTCGCGACTTCAGCGACGCCACCGGTGTCGTCGCGATGATGGTGGTCATCCTGATCATCGGCATCTTGGTCGACAGCCTGGTGTTCGCCCGCCTCGAGCGCCGCGTGCTGCGCCGACGAGGGCTGGGCGTGCACGCGAAGTAGCGTTCGCGCATCGACGACTCCGACCGTCCGGGGCTGCCGTTCAAGCTGGGTCGTTGCTCGAACGGCGAGTACGTGCCACCGCCGCTGCCACCGGTTGCGGCGGAGGCGATGCGGCGTGCACGGTTGCTGAGCGATGAGTCTGCGGTGCGGCTTGGCTGGAGCCGGCGGCAGTTCCTCACCTCGTCGGTCGGCATGGCGGCCGGCATCGTCGCGCTGCAGGCGTGCAGCGACGAAGCGCGGCGCGCGGATCCCTCCGTCACCACCGGTCCTGGCGGCACGTTCAGCGTGCCCTCGACCGCGGTCACTGAACCCTCGCTGGCCACCACCTCCACCCAACTGCCGGCCGGGTCGCTGCTCATCGACGTGCAGAACCACGTGCTCGATTACGAGCTGAACCCACAGGCGCCGACGTTCGGCGGCTCGTTCCCACAGGCGTCGTGCGATGCGGGCGATCCGCGACTGTGCTTCACGCCGGAACGGTGGATCGACCTCGTCTTCCGCCAGAGCGACACCACGATGGCGGTGCTCTCGGCCATCCCTGCGGTGGGCGATGCCAACCCGCTCACCATCGAGGCGATGGAGCGCGGCCGCGAGATGGCGCTCGAGATGTGCGGCGACGCGCGCGTGCTCATCCAGGGTCAGGCGGCACCCGACGTGGGGCGCCTTGACGCCGCGCTGGAGGCGATGACCGCGGTCGCGGCGGAGCACCAGCTGTCCGCGTGGAAGGTGTACACGCACAGCCCGAACGGGTGGTTCTTCGACGACCACGACCCCGACGCGCCGCAGGTGGGCGAGCGGTTCCTCGCGCACGTCGAGGAGCTCGGGGTGCCGGTGGTCGCGGTGCACAAAGGACTCGCCAACGGTGCGCAGTTCGCGTCGCCGCGCGACATCGGCCCGGCCGCGCAACGACATCCGGCGCTGTCGTTCCTGGTGTACCACTCCGGGTTCGAGGTGGCCGTCGCGGAAGGTGAGTTCGACCCGGCGGGCAAGGGCGTCGATCGGCTGGTGCAGTCGTTGCGCGACGCGAACCTCGCCCCCGGTGCCAACGTGTACGCAGAACTGGGCACCACCTGGCGCACCGTCATGCGGAACCCCGACCAGGCCGCGCACGTGCTCGGCAAGCTGCTGCTCGCCGTCGGCGACGACAACGTGCTGTGGGGAACCGACAGCATCTGGTACGGCAGTCCACAGGACCAGATCGCGGCGTTCCACGCGTTCGAAATCACCCCCGAGTTCCAGGAGCGCTACGGATACCCGGCGCTCACGGCAGAACGCAAGGCGAAGATCCTCGGCCTCAACGCCGCACGCGTGCTGGGCATTGCGGAGCCGATCACCACCGCCTGCCCTCCCGACGTGCAGGCCGGGTTGCGGCTGGTCGACCCGCTCGCCAACGTCGCCCCCGGGCCCGTCTCGCGGCGCGAGGTGTTCACCACCTTCGTGCGCGAGCACCCCTGGGTGGTGCGCTGACCCGCAGGGATTCTGGACAGGAATCGTCCCACTCAGACATCTGGACATGAGTTGTCCCGGCGTGCGAGACAGATCCTGTCCGGATGCTGGCTGCGTCAGGAGTCGGACGGCACCCAGGTGCCGTGGAAGCCGTACGGCACACGCTGCGGCAACACCACCTCGGCCACCGGTCCGGCGGCCACATCGGTGGCATCGAGCACGGCGAACACACTCTGGTCGGTGGCGTCGTCGTGCACGAAGCTGAGCAACCATCCGGCGTCGTCGGCGAGGTCGGTCGGGTCCGTCGGCACGAACAGCGGCTCGGTGGCGTGGCGGGTGGGGCCCGGATCCCACACCTCGCGCGTGCCGTCGACGAAGTCGTGCTTGATCAGCCCGCCGAGCTCCACGGTGTGCGCGTTGTCGCGGTTGCCGGTGAGGAACCCGTAGCGGTACTCGCGGCCGACGCGTCGCGGGTCGCGACCGGGAAGGTCGCCGGGGTCGACCGTCTCCAGCACGTCGTCGCTCACGGTGCCGGCCACGGTGTCGATCGTCCATCGCCGCAGCGACAACTCGCCTCCGAGGCCGCCCGCGGTGCTCGGGTCGAACATCGACGACAGGCGACACACGTCGACCACGACCTGCTGACCTCTTCGGAACGCGTTGACGCTGTGGAAGACGTAGCAGGGGTCGATGTCGAACCAGCGGATCTGGGCGGCGCTTCCGGCGAGCGGCATGATGCCGATGCGCGACCCGAACTGCGGCTGCCACTGGTACGGCATGATGCCCGACGACGGGTCGTTGATGTAGTCGATGGCGAGCTGCAGGTCGAACACCAACGGCATGTCCCAGAACACGACGTCGGTCTCGGTGATCTGGAAGTCATGGATCATCGTGCTGCGCGGTAGGTCGATCGGCTCGCGGTGGCTCATCGTGCCGTCGGGCTCGACGATGTAGTACTCGAGGAACGGTGGCGTGAACCCGTAGCCGAACGCGTGCAGGCGACCGGTGACGGGGTCGATCTTCGGGTGGGCGGTGAACGAGCCGGCAAGCGCGCCGGCGAAGTCGTGCGCCCCCACTGTGCCGAGGTCGGCGGGTTGCAGTTCGAACGGGAAGCCGACCTCGCCACTGCTCAGCAGGCGGCCGCCGTGCCAGAACACCGAGACGTTCGACTGGTTGTTGGCCCCACTCGGCGTGCCCTGCCCGAAGCCGAGGTTGTCCAGGTAGGGCACGGTGTGCACGTAGCGATTGCGGTACCACTGGGCCGCACCACCGCCGAATTGCAGCCCGTGCACCATGCCGTCGCCGAAGAACCAGTGCGGGCTGTCGCGGCGAGGCGGGTTCGAGCCGTTCTTCACGTACACACCGTCGAGCTCCGGCGGCAGCGCGCCGATCACGGTGAGGTCGAACGCATCCACCTCCTGCAGCACTGGCGCATAGTTGCCCTGCAGCCACCACGGCGTCGCCGGATCGAACGGCGCCGTCGTCATCGGCACGGTCGTCGGCGGCACGGTCGTCGGGGGCACGGACGTCCGGGGCACGGTCGAAGCCGGACGCGTGGTGGCCGGCGACCCGGTCGTCGCTGTCGTCGCGCTCGTCGACTGCCCGCCGCGCTCGTCGCCCGCGCACGCGGCGAGCACGGCTGCCACCGGCAGCGATCCCGCGCCCATCAACGACCACCGAACCAGGTCGCGCCGACTGATCGATTCCCCCACGCGGGCAGTCTCCCACGGTCGCCTGACCCGTCTGGTCACACCGATCCCACACGGAGTGTGGATTCCGTAGGACCAGACGGCCAGGGGGACTCGGGCCACTCGCCGCGCCGCCGACCGGTCTGGTCACACCGATCCCACACTGAATGTGGGATCCGTAGGACCAGACAGCGGGCGGAGGCTTTCCTGGGACGGTTGTAGTGGGTATTGTCGGACGGTCCGAGGGAGACGACATGAATCTGGGGGCAGCATGAGTCGGGTCGTCTACGACGGGACACCCATCGAGTTCGCGCCCGGCGACACGCTCGCCGTCGCAGCCGTACGCAACGGCGAGCACCCGGCCCGCGGCGGCACGCTCTGCCTCGCCGGCGACTGTGGCAACTGCGTCGCCGTCGTCGACGGCACGCCGTGGGTGCGCACCTGCCAGACCGAGGCGCGTCCCGGCATGGTGGTTCACCGTCATCCCGCCGGCGGTCACCCGTCGACCGCCGGCCCCGACCGGCCCACGCAGGTCGCGGTGCGCCATCGCCGCGCCGACCACGTGGTGATCGGCAATGGTGCCAGCGGTGCGGCGGCCGCAGCCGTCGCCCGCGCGCAGGGCGCCGACGTGCTGGTGCTCGATGCGGCCGACGGCAACGAGGTGGTGGGTGTGTTCGATGGGCCGACCATCGTCGTGCGCACGCCCGGCGGTGTCGACCAGTTGCACGCGCATCACATCACGCTCGCCACCGGCGCGGCCGAACTGCACCCGGTGTGCCCCGGCAACATGCTGGCGGGCATCTACACGTCGAAGGCGGCCGAGCAGTTGCTGGCCGCGGGTGTCGATCTCGGCCGCACGGTCACCGTCGGCAGCGATCTGGTCGCCATCCACGGTGAGGTCGCCGCGGTCGCGGTCGAGCTGGCCGATGGCACCGTCACCGAGTGCGACAGCGTGATCGTGGCCCTCGGCAGTGCACCTCGCGACCTGCTGGCGCGCATGGCGCCGATGGTGCCCGTGACCGTGGTGGGTCCCGCTGCGCAGGCACACGCGCTGCCGGCCTGCCCGCGAGAAGGTGTCGTGTGCCCGTGCGGCAAGATCACGGTCGAAGACCTCGAGGGCGTGTGGCAGAAGGGCTTCAACGAGCTGGAGCTGGTGAAGCGGGCGAGCCTCACCGGCGTCGGCACGTGCCAGGGCGGTGTGTGCATGCCGCACCTGCGTGCGTTCGTCGCCGACCGCAGCGGCACCGAACCGCAGCCGTTCACCGCTCGCCCCGCCGCCCGTCAGCTCACCATGGGTGAGGCGGCCGCCGGCTACCACATCGACACGTTCCGTCGCACGCCGCTGCACGCTGAGCACGTGGCCCTCGGTGCCACGCTCGACCGGTTCGGCGGCTGGTTCCGACCGTGGCACTACGGCGATCCGGTGGCGGAGTACTGGGCGGTACGCGAGGCGGTCTCACTCGGCGACGTGAGCACGCTGGGCAAGATGATCGTGAGCGGCCCCGACGTGGTCGAGGCACTCGAGCGGCTGTACCCGAACCACGTGCACGACATCAAGGTCGGCCGGGCGCGCTACGTGATCAACCTCACCGAGCGCGGGCACATCATGGACGACGGCATGATCCTGCGCGATGCCGACGACCGGTTCACGCTCACGTTCACCTCCGGCGGTGCGAGTACGGCCGAGATGTGGGTGCGCGACTGGGTGGAGACGTGGGGCCTGAAGGTGCACGTGCTCGACCGCACCGTCTCGCACGGCGCGATCAACGTCACCGGTCCGCTCGCGGGCGAACTGCTGCGCATGGCCGGCGTCTCCGACGACGAACGGCCGAAGTTCCTGCAGCACCGCCGGCTGGAAGTGGCCGGTGTGCCGTGCCACGTGATGCGCCTGTCGTTCACCGGTGAGGCCAGCTTCGAACTGCACCACCAGATCGATCGCAGCGTGGAGCTGTGGCAGGCGCTGATGCACCTCGGCGCGCCGCTCGGCATCCGCCCGCACGGGCTGCAGGCGTTGTTCGGGCTGCGCTGCGAGAAGGGTCACATCATCGTCGGTCAGGACACCGAGCTCGACAGCTCGCCGCGGCGGGTGAACATGGACTGGGCGGTGAAGCTCGACAAGCCCGCATTCGTCGGTCGCGATGCGCTCATCCGAACATCCTCGCTGCCCGACGAGCGACGACTGTTCGGGTTCCGCATGGACGGCCCGGCCCCGCTGGAGGGCAGTGCCATCCGCGTGAACGGCGACGTGGTCGGGCACGTGTCGTCGAGCTGGGACTCGCCGCTGTTCGGTCACGCAGTGCTGATGGGCTGGCAGAAGCGAGCGCCGCACGCGCAGGTCGTGCAGATCGACGGTCGCGACGCGCACGTGTCGGAAGTGCCCTTCTACGATCCGGAGGGCGCTCGTGCTCGTCTCTGAGTTCACCGACCACGTGCCCGGCTGGCGCATCATCGCCGAACCCGCCGCGCTCGATGCCGCACCGTGGCCCGCTGGTTCGCAGGTGGTGCGGATCTCGCCCGACGACGCCTACGTCATCGGTGCCGCCGAGCCGACGGTGCCCGCCGACCCGCACGCCATCGTCACGCCCGAGCTCGGGTTCTCGAGGGCCGCGGTGCTCGATGTGGCGGCTCTCGCCGAGCAGCACATCGAGTGGGAGCTGCCCGTCGATCGGCCGGCCCTCGCGCAGGGCCAGATCGCGGGCGTGCCCGCGAAGCTGGTGCTGCACGCCGACGGTTCCACGCAGTTGTTGGTGGCCTGCGCCGCGCGTCACGAGTTGGAAGGGCGACTGGCATGAACGAGTTCGTGGAGACGCTGCTCGATCTGCCGTGGCAGACCTGCGACCCGAGGCCGGCGTACGACGTGGTCATCATCGGTGCCGGCGGGCACGGCTTGGCGACGGCGTACTACCTGGCCACGCGTCATGGCATCACCAACGTGTGCGTGCTCGACTCGAACTACATCGGGTCCGGCAACAGTGGCCGCAACACCACCATCATCCGCAGCAACTACGGCATCCCGGAGTCGGTTCGCTTCTACCAGCACAGCCTCGAGCTGTACCAGGGCCTGGAAGCGGAGACCGGGTCGTGGATCATGCACAGCACGAAGGGCCAGATCTGGCTGGCCCACTCGGTGACGACGGCGCGCACCGAGCAGACCCGTGCGTTGATGAACGCGGCGTGCGGTGCGCAGACCGACTACATCGGCCCGGACGAGATCAAGGCACGCTGCCCGCAGATCGATCTCACCGGCGGCGGCCGCTACCCGGTGCACGGTGCCAGCTACCACCACGAAGGCGCCACGGCCCGCCACGATCGTGTGGGGTGGACCTACGCGCAGGGCGCGCTGCGTGTCGGCGTGCCCGGCTTCCAGCACACACCCGTCCCCGGGCTGGTGAGGGGCAACACCGGCGTCAGCCACCTGCCCTTCGATG
>CAZWCU010000109.1:10682-13700 GCA_964632715.1 uncultured Bifidobacterium sp.
AGCGACTGATCGCACGATCACTGTTTCGCGCCGGCGCGCTGCGAGCCGGCGTGCACGTGTTCCAGCACACACCCGTCACCGGGCTGGTGAAGGACGGCGATCGCGTCACCGGCGTGCAGACGCCGCGCGGCACCATCTCCGCCGGCGTGGTGCTGTCGGCCGTCGGCGGCCACGTCAGCACCGTGGCAGGGTGGGCAGGTGTGCGGCTCCCCATCCGCACGCACGCGCTGCAGGCCTTCGTCACCAACGCGTACGCGCAGGAGTTCGCGCCCATCGTGTCGAGCAACGACCTTGTCTTCTACGTCAGCCAGACCCCACGCGGCCAGATGCTGATCGGCGCAGAGTACGACCGGCAGGCGAGCTATCGCACGGCGACCAGCTACGCGTACCTGCAGGCGTGCTCCGCGAAGGCGACCACGATGTTCCCGTTCCTGTCGAAGCTGCGCATCCTGCGCTCCTGGGCGGGTGTGTGCGACGTGAGCACCGACTTCTCGCCGATTCTCGGCCACACCGGCGTCGACGGCTTCATGCTCTCCACCGGGTGGGGCACGTGGGGTTTCAAGGCGATCCCGGCAGCGGGGGAGGGCCTGGCCGAGCTCATCGCCACCGGCACGCCACCGCCGCTGATCGCACCGTTCGGACTCGACCGCTTCGCCAACGAGCGGGCGATGGCCGACCCCAGCTCCGCAGGGACGAGGTAGTCGCATGTTGTGGATCGAGTGCCCGAACTGCGGGTCGCGACCGTTCGAGGAGTTCCGTTACGGCAGCGTGTTCCCCGTGACGCCCGACGCGATCACCGACCTCGACGCGCGCAACGTCGACTACGCCTGGATGCAGGACAACATCCAGGGCGTCACGCTCGAACGCTGGTTCCACGAGAGCGGCTGCCGACGCTGGTTCACGACCAAGCGCGACACCACCACCGACCAGTTCCTCCCCCTCGACGACTGAGTCGCACTCGCTCCGGCGACTCGCCAACAGGTCCAACCCCTTCCGCCCTGGTCAGTCGGTCGTGATGTCGAGCAGACCGATCTCGGAACCACCGACGTCGTAGTTGTTCCACGTGACGTACATCTCGTTGTCATTGACTGCCTGCGCGCCGGTCACCGTGATGTCGGCGTCACTCGGCCGAATCTCGATCGTGGTGGCATCGCTGAGCCGAACCCCAAGAAGGGTGGAGCCGGTGGACAACCATGCTGCGCCGTACCCGATGTCGAGAATGTCGTTCAGGTTGCAGGAGGCCGACGGGCACCACTCGCCGATCAGATTCGAGGTGGCCGTTTCGTCGATCACGTACAGCTCGGAACTGGTCATCACCACGACGCTGCCGTTGTCCTCGGTGCTCGACAAGACGATGTTGTCATCCGGCAGCTGAACTTCACCGAGGGTCGCCAGCGTCGCTAGGTCAAGAATGCGCAGCGTGGCGCTCTGCTGTTCTTTGACGACCAGCCTGTCACCCGCTCGGCGCACGTCCGTTGCCCCAGCGATCACGGTCTGTGCTTTCACCTCAAACGTGGTGCCGTCGAGACGCACAAGGGCGCCGGAACGATCCGCGACGACGAGTTCGTTGGCCGTTGGGGCGAGGTCCAGGACGGAGTAGATCTGGTCGGCCGCCTGATATACGTCGCCGCCCGGCAATGTGCTCAGCGTTGAGCCGCTCTGCACAAGCAGTGGCGCGCTGTCCCGGATCAGTGTTCCGAAGAAGGGGTCCTCCACCAGACTGAGAGTGTGGTCGCCCTCCACGATGTTGAGCGCCCAGAGTGAGGAGTCCGTCTTCAAGTAAAGCTTGCCGCCTAGGCGACGAACATCTTCGGAGTTGTCGATCTCTTCCTCAGGAAGCCTGGCGACCACTTCGCGGAGGGAGCCGGCTACAACCCTCGGTTCAGCCTCAGTCGACGCCGCTGTCTCGGTCGGCGTCGGAGCAGCGCTCAACTCCGTAGGCGAACTAGCGGGAGACGCAGTGGCTTGCGTGGCGGCCGTCGAGGCGGAGGTCGAAAGGCTCGCCTCGGTCTCGGGTTTGCTCTTCCCTCCGCAGCCAACCAGCAACATTGTCAGGGCAGCTGCGCCGATGAGCAGCCCGCGTCGGGAGGTGCCGGAGTGGACGTGGCGCCACCGGTCGCATCGCACATCGGTGCCGCTGTGTCTTCCGCCCATTGTCAACCTCATTCCGTCGTCCGCCAGCTTGAGCGGCGAAGTTAGCAGACGGCGACGAGACCGCAACCTGCGGTTGGACCGTGGTGGACTTGATTCGGCACGACTCAATGCGGTGGTTCCCGCACGTGCTCGCTGCGCTACTTCGTGCGCTTCTGGGCGTTGGCCCAGTCGTCCTTGAGGCCGACGGTGCGGTGGAACAGGCCGGCACGTTCGCCGTCGTGGGCGAAGTAGCCGAGCC
The DNA here is from genome assembly GCA_964632715.1 of uncultured Bifidobacterium sp. Taxonomy (GTDB): domain Bacteria; phylum Actinomycetota; class Acidimicrobiia; order Acidimicrobiales; family Ilumatobacteraceae; genus UBA668. The sequence continues at coordinate 13,075 of CAZWCU010000109.1, forward strand.
GCTCGAACTGCACCACCTGGCCGGGAGCGACCTCACCGAGAGCCGCTTCCGCCTTGCCCGCGAGCACGGTCTTCGAGTTCGGCCGCAGGTCGTCGATGGGGTCGCCGGTGCGCTCGCCGGGCACCTCGGCCGCGAACAGTCGCTCGTAGAGCGCGGCCTCGATGGGCACCGCGTGTGCGGTGCTGACCCAGTGGATGGTGGCCTTGACCTTGCGGCCGTCGGGCGCGTTTCCGCCGCGGGGGCCGGGGTCGTAGGTTCACTGCACTTCGGTGACGTTGCCGTCTGCGTCGGTGGTGAAGCCGGTGCACTGCACGTAGTACGCGCCGCGCAGCCGCACTTCGCGTCCGGGCGTGAGGCGGAAGTACTTCGGCGGTGGATCGGCCTTGAAGTCGTCGTCCTCGATCCACACCTCGCCGGTGAACGGCACCGAGCGAACGCCGTCGTCGGGGTTCTCCGGGTTGTTGACCAGTTCCACCATCTCCACGTGCCCGGCCGGCCAATTGGTGACGACCAACTTGATCGGGCGCAACACGGCCATGCGGCGCAGCGCGGTGCGGTTGAGCTCGTTGCGGATGAACCACTCGAGCATCTCGATCTGATGACGGCTGTTGGTCTTGGCGACGCCG
>CAZWCU010000110.1:0-13646 GCA_964632715.1 uncultured Bifidobacterium sp.
TGATGCGGCCGAGGAGCATTCCTACGATGCCGCACGGATTGCGGCGACCATGCGGGTGGGGTCGTCGGTGAACGAGGCCAGTCCGTATCCCTGCTCGTGGTGCTGCACACGACTGTCCCAGTTCGCCTTGTTGATGCGCTCGTACTCGGTCAGGTCGATCGGCTCCACAGCGACCAGCCTCGCGCAGCGTGCAACACTGACGAGATGGAATTGAACCTCTCCGCCGACGAAGTCCTCGCCACCACTCGCGCCGTCCGCAAGCGCCTCGACTTCGACAAGCCGGTCGAGCGCAGCGTCATCGAGGAGTGCCTCCAGCTCGCGTTGCAGGCACCCACCGGCAGCAACAGCCAGGGCTGGCAGTGGCTGTTCGTCACCGACCCGGCGAAGAAGCAGGCGTTGGCCGACATCTATGCGAAGAACTTCGCGATGTACCGCACGTTCGCGGCCAACACCACCTTCGAGGAGGGCGACCTCCGCGGTGAGCAGAAGGACCGCGTCACCGACTCCGCGCAGTACCTCGCCGACAACTTCCATCGCGTGCCGGTGCTGATGATCCCGTGCATCACCGGCAACCTCGACGGTGTGCCCGCGTTCGCCGGCGCCTCGATGTGGGGTTCCATCCTGCCCGCGGTGTGGAGCTTCATGCTTGCCGCTCGCGAGCGCGGCCTGGGCACTGCCTGGACCACCATCCACCTGATGAACGGTGGCGACAAGGAAGCGGCCGACCTGCTCGGCATCCCCGACGGCATCACCCAGGCCGGTCTGTTCCCGGTGGCGTACACCATCGGCACCGACTTCAAGCCCGCCAAGCGCCTGCCGCTCGAACCGATCACCCACTGGGAACAGTGGTAGCCGAACTGTCCGCGGGCGCACGCTCGCCCGAGTTCTGCACGCAACGCGGTTTCGCGTACCGGTCCGACTGGGGGCTCGACGGCCTCGAGGCACTCGCGCCCGACTCCGCGGTGGTCGTGGTGGTCGACGTGCTGCGGTTCACATCGGCCGTGTGCTGCGCGCTCGAGTCCGGCGCGGTGGTGCTCCCCTACCGTTGGAACGATTCCACCGCCGCGAGCTACGCGGCCGAGCACGCCGCCATCCTCGCCGGCCGCCGCGAGCTCGGCGAGCTTTCGTTGTCGCCCACCGACCTGCTCACCATCGAGGCCGGCACCCGACTGGTGCTGCCGTCGCCCAACGGCTCCGCGCTCGCGTTCCGCGCTCGCGAGCTCGGGGTGCGGCACGTGCTCGCCGGCTGCATCCGCAACGCGGCAGCCACCGCGCTGGCAGCACGTCGACTCGCCGACGGCGGCGCGATCAGCGTCATCGCCGCGGGCGAACGCTGGGGCAGTGCCGACGGCCCGCTGCGACCTGCCGTCGAGGATCAACTCGGCGCCGGTGCGATCCTGGCCGCGCTCGACCCGTCGGCCTCGGTGTCGAAGCCTCGCTGTTCGCCGGAGGCGGCCGCCGCTCGGGCGGCGTTCGTGGCCACTCGCCCGCTCCTCTACGACACGCTCCGCGACACGTCGTCGGGCCGCGAGCTCGTCGAGCGCGGATGGGACGACGACGTGGCCACCTGCGCCGCGCACGACGTGAGCACCACCGTCTGCCAACTCGTCGGCAACGAGTTCCGCTCCGCCTGACCCCACACCATCCGAGTGCCACACGACCATCGGAGTGCCACGAGCTCGTCCGAGTGCCACGAGCCCACCGCGCGGGACGCTGCCACTCGGACGGGACGCTGCCACTCGGATGGTTGGCTGGCACTCGGATGGAGGTGGGCTACTCGACGAGGCGGAGGCCGCTGGGGACGATGGACGGTTCCGCCTGTGGCAGCTCGACCACGAACTCGGTGCGGTGCGCCGGGAAGATGTGCTCGCTGAGCAGGATCGGCTGGCCGGCCTCGGTGGTGGTGAGCCGTTCGCAGCGCAGGACGGGGCTGTCGACCGGCACCTCCAGCAGGGCCGCGTCGCTGGCGGAGGCGGCGGCCGCGCCGATGGTCTGCGTGGCGCCGCGCAGCGCCACGCCGAGCAGCTCGTAGAACGGCTTGCGCTCCACGTCGCGACGGCTGAGGTGCTCGCCCAGCTCGGCCGGGCACCACACGGTGACGACCGCGAACGGCGCCCCGTCGGCCAGGTTGCGTCGCTTCACGCGCAGCACCTGCGTGCATCCGAGCCGCTCGGCCACGTGCGGCGGCGCGGCCACGAACGCGAACTCGAGGATCTGACGCTCGGGGTGCACCCCGCGCTCCTCCAGTTGGCGTTCGATGGTGTCGAGTCGTGTGAGCTGCTGCTGCAGCGGAGCGGTGGCCACGAACCAGCCGAAGCCCTGGCGCGACTCGACGAGTCCTTCGTCGCGCAGCGTCTCGAGCGCGCGCCGAACGGTGACGCGGCTGACACCGAACTCCGCGGAGAGGTCGCTCTCGCTGGGCAGCACGTGGCCCGGGCCCACCTCGTGCACGCGATCGCGCATCGTGTGGGCGATCTCCTGGTAGCGAATGGTGCGCATGATCAGCCTTCGATCAGTTCGATGCGGTTGCCGAACGGGTCGTCGAGATGGCAGCGGACCGTGCCCTCGATCTCGTCGCTCCACTCCACGTGCAGCGCTCGTGCGGTGACGAATGCTCGCAGGTCGCGCAGCACGAGGGCCGGATGCGCCTTGCGGGCCGGACGGAACTCGGCCTCGGCGCCCACGTGCACCCGCACCGATCCGGCCTCGAACCAGGCACCGCCGCGGGCGGCCATGACGGCGGGCTTGGGCACCTCGGTGAGACCGAGCACGCCCGCATAGAAGTCACGCGCAACGGGTTCGCCACCGACGGGAATCGCCATCTGCACGTGGTCGATGCACCGCCAGTCGGGCGCAGGGAGGGCTTTGGCACGGTCGCTCACTTGTATTATGCTTGTCTACATCTGCTCGCCGATGCAAGGGGAAAGTGCAATGACCGTCACCGCAGGAACACCGATCGAACTCGTCGAGCAGGTCTACGGCACGCTGGCGGAACGCACCGCAGCCGGCCGCGAGCGCTTCGGGCGCCCGCTCACCCTCACCGAGAAGATCCTCCTCAACCACCTCGGCGATCCCACCGAGGCCATCGAGCGTGGCGGCACCTACAACGACTTCCACCCCGACCGGGTGGCCATGCAGGACGCCACCGCACAGATGGCGCTGCTGCAGTTCATGACCGCCGGCCTGCCCACCACGGCCGTGCCCAGCACCGTGCACTGCGACCACCTCATCAGCGCCAAGGTCTGCGCGAAGATCGACCTCGGCGTCGCCATCGACACCAACCGTTAGGTCTACGAGGTGATGCTCAAGGCCAGCGCCAAGTACGGCATCGGCTTCTGGGGCCCCGGCAGCGGCATCATCCACCAGGTCGTCCTGGAGAACTACGCCTTCCCGGGCGGCATGATGATCGGCACCGACAGCCACACCCCCAACGCCGGCGGCCTGGGCATGGTGGCCATCGGTGTCGGCGGCGCCGACGCGGTCGACGTGATGACCGGGTTCCCGTTCAACGTGCGCTGGCCGAAGGTCATCGGTGTGCGCCTCACCGGCACGCTCAGCGGCTGGTCGTCACCCAAGGACGTCATCCTGGAAGTGGCCCGCGTGCTCACCGTCGAAGGCGGCACCGGTGCCATCGTCGAGTACTACGGCCCCGGCGCCGACAGCATCAGCGCCACCGGCAAGGCCACCATCTGCAACATGGGGGCCGAGATCGGTGCCACCTGCAGCGTGTTCGGCTACGACGAGAACATGGCGCAGTACCTGAAGGCCACCGGCCGCGAGGCCATCGCCGACGCGGCCGACAAGGTGGCCGCCGACCTGCGCCCCGACGACGGCGCCACCTACGACCAGGTCATCGAGATCGACCTCGACCAGCTGAAGCCCCTCATCAACGGCCCGCACAGCCCGGACCGCGCGAACCGCGTCGGTGCCGCCGTTGGCGCCGAGGCACGGGCCAACGACTGGCCGCTCGACATCTCGTCCGCGCTCATCGGCAGCTGCACCAACAGCTCCTACGAAGACATCACCCGCGCGGCGTCCATCGCCCGCCAGGCGGCCGCTCGCGGCCTGAAGGTGAAGACCGAGCTGCTGGTCACCCCGGGCAGCGAGCAGACCCGGGCCACCATCGAGCGCGACGGCCTCATCGCCGACCTCGAAGCCATCGGCGCCACCGTGCTCGCCAACGCGTGCGGCCCGTGCATCGGCCAGTGGGACCGCCCGCCCAGCATCACCGGACGACCGAACACCATCGTCAACTCGTTCAACCGCAACTTCCCCAAGCGCAACGACGGGTCCGCCAACACGCTCTCGTTCGTCACCAGCCCCGACACGGTGGTGGCCCTGGCGCTCGCCGGCCAGCTCGACTTCGACCCCACCACCGACACCATCACCGCCCCCGACGGCAGCGAGGTGTCGCTCGATGCGCCGGTCGGCGAGGTGCTGCCGGCGAGCGGCTACGACCCGGGCGCCAACACGTTCACCGCCCCTCCTGTCGACGGCAGCGGCGTCTCGGTGGAGGTCTCCCCCACCTCGGACCGCCTGCAGTTGCTGCAGCCGTTCGAGGCGTGGGACGGCAACGACTACCTCGGCCTGCCGGTGCTGATGAAGGCCAAGGGCAAGTGCACCACCGACCACATCTCGGCGGCCGGCAAGTGGCTCACCTACCGCGGCCACCTCGAGAACATCAGCGGCAACCTGTTCCTCGGAGCGGTCAACGCGTTCAACGACGCGGTCGGTGAGGGCAAGGACTTCCGCGACGGCAGCACCGACACGTACCCCAACCTCGCCAAGAAGTACAGCGAAGCCGGCGTGCGCTGGGTGGCCGTCGGCGATCGCAACTACGGAGAGGGCTCGTCACGCGAGCACGCCGCGATGGAGCCACGCTTCCGCGGTGGCGTGGTCATCATCACGCGCAGCTTCGCCCGCATCCACGAGACCAACCTCAAGAAGCAGGGCATGGTGCCGCTCACGTTCGCGGACCCGGCCACCTACGACCTGATCGAGGAGGACGACCGCATCAACGTGCTCGACCTCCCGCCGGTACCCGGCCGCAACGTGCGCTGCCAGGTCGTGAAGCCCGACGGCAGCACGGTCGACTTCGAAGGCGTGCACACGTTCAGCCCCGAGCAGGTCGAGTGGTTCAAGGCAGGCAGCGCACTCAACGTGGTGCGCCAGAAGGTTGCCGACGCCAAGGGCTGAGCGATGGCCACGTGGAGCGACTTCCAGCAGGCGGAGCCGGAGTTCGCCGCTCGCGTGCAGCGGCTGTTCGATGCCGGGCGCCACAAGACCATCGCGACGCTGCGGGCCGACGGGTCGCCACGCATCTCGGGCATCGAGTGCGAGTTCGTCGACGGCGAACTGCGCTTCGGTTCGATGACGGGAGCGCGCAAGGGCGCCGACCTCACCCGCAACCCTCGCTTCGCGCTGCACGGCCCCACCTTCCACCCGGTGGAGGGCAAGGAGCGCGAGTGGCCGGGCGAGGCGAAGATCGCCGGTCGCGCCATGGCTGCCGGCCCCGTCGTCACCGACGACCCTGCCGAGACGGCGGAGGGCGAGATGTTCACCGCCGACATCGACGAGGTGGTCGTCACCCACCTCGACGACGCGGCGACGATGCTGGTGGTCGAGTGGTGGACGCCCGCAGACGGCCTCCGTCAGGTGGAGCGCGCGTAGCCGACGCAGCGGGGAAGTGATTCGGCGCTACGCCTCGGCGGGGGCGAACTCGACGCCGGCGGTGTCGACCACCGACGCGGTGCGGCCCGGGCCCGACTGCCAGGTCCAGTACATGTTGGTGTGCGCGATCACCTTGTCGACCGGCGGCATGCCGTACTCGGAGAAGTCCTCGCTGGTGTGCGCGTCGCTCACCAGCACCGTGTCGTAGCCGCGCACGAACGCGCCGTGCAGCGTGGCTCGGATGCAGGCATCGGTCTGCGCGCCGGTGACGACCACGCGACCGACGCCGCGCTGCGCGAGCTCGGCCTCCAAGGTGGTGTCCTCGAACGAGTCGCCGTGCTCCTTGTGCACCACCGGCTCCGAACCGAGCCGCTGCAGTTCGGGCACGTACTCCCACTCGGCGGTCTCCGGGACGAGCTCGTCGCTGCGGTGCTGCACCCAGATGACGGGCACGTCCTGCTGGCGGGCCTTGTCGACCAACGTGCTGATGTTGGCCACCACTTCATCGCGCTGGTAGCCGTTGGCCACCACGCCGTTCTGTACGTCGACCACCACGAGGGCAGTGTTGGGTCGGTCGTGCAAGCCGGTCATCGATGTCTCCTGATCGTGTGCTCCTCGATCCCCTGCTGCGCCCCATCGAGGAACGCATCGTGCCGCGCGCGAGCGCCGAGCGCAAGCCATGCGCGGCCGCACCCGGCACTAGTGTCAAGGCCGATGGGTGAGCCCGCAGTCGCCGAGCACGACACGATCACAGCACCGCTCGACGGCGCCGACCAGCCGCAATCGGCCGTCGCGAGCCCGCGCCCGGCCACGAAGCGGTCCATCCGGATCGGCCAGAACAGCTATCCGTTGTTCCTGCCCTCCATCCGCGATCCGCGGCTGCACGTCGCCTCGGTCACGATCTCCATCCACGTGCTCGGCCAGCTCGGCCTGAACTTCCGGCTCAGCATCCCGCAGATCCTCGCTGCGGTGCTCACCACCGCGATCATCGACGTGGTGTCCAAGTTCCGGTCCAGCAGAGCGTTCGTCTGGCCCGCCAGTGCGATGCTCACCGGCAGCGGCATCGCGCTGATCCTGCGCGTCCCGGGCACGCCCGACGACCACTGGACCACGCACAAGTGGTACGTGTTCGCCGGCGTGGCCGCCTTCGCGATGCTCACCAAGCACGTCATCCGCTACCGCGGTTCGCATCTGTTCAACCCCTCGAACGTCGCGCTCGTCGTCGCGTTCCTCGTACTCGGCAGCACTCGCGCCGAGCCGCTCGACTTCTGGTGGGCGCCACTGAACGCGTGGATGATCACCGCGTACGCAGTCATCATCGTCGGCGGGCTGCTCATCACCCGCCGGCTGCGGCTGCTCGCGATGGCGGGCACCTTCTGGATCACGCTCACCATCGGCATCGGCATCCTGGCCGCGTCGGGACACTGCATCACCGCCCGCTGGTCGTTCACGCCGGTGTGCGGCCTCGACTTCTGGCGCATCATCGTCACCTCTCCGGAGATCATGATCTTCCTGTTCTTCATGATCACCGACCCCAAGACCGTGCCGGCCGGGCGGGTCGGCCGCGTGATGTTCGGGTTCCTCGTCGCGGTCACCTCGGTGCTCCTGATGGCACCGCAGACCACCGAGTTCGGCAGCAAGGTCGCGCTGCTGGGCGGCCTCGTCCTCGTCTGCGCGTTCCGCCCCGTGCTCGACCGCCTCGTGCCCGAGCCGGGAGCCGACGACGATCGACTTCGTTCGTTCGCGGCGACGCTCGTCACCGGCGGAGCGTCCGACCGCGGGCTCCTCCGCCGATCCGCTCGGGTCGGCATGCTCGTCGCCGCGATCGCCGCGATCGGCGTCGGCACCGTCGCTGCCGGCACGTCGGCCCGCGGCGTGCTCGGCGCCGACACCGACGAAGTCATCGGTCGCGTTCCCCACGACATCGATCCGTCGACGTTCCCGACGATCTCGGTCGAGCAGGGCGTGCTCGACTGGGACCACGCGATCTCGGGCGAAGGCGCGCAGCAGATCGTGCTCACGCTCGCCGAGAACCTGGAACTGGAGACGCAGGCACTGCTCCGCGACGACGAGGAGATCCTCACCGCGGTCGACCACGGCGACCGGCTCGACGACATGCGAGCTCGCCTGCGCGAGGCACAGGCAGCCGGCGTCACGGTGGTCGAGCGCTACGTCATCGACGACGTGCACGTGACGCTGCTCGTGCCGTTCGGACGGCAGGACGGCCTGAGCCTCGGGCTCGAGACCACCGGCACGATGACCGAGGAGACGTACGACTCCGACGGAACGCTGATGCGGCGTGCCTCGTCGGAGTTCGCCACCACGTTCGTGCTACGGCGGGCCACCGGCGGCCGCTGGCTGAACGTGGACCAGTTGCCACTCGGCACCAGCAGCTGACGTCGATGACTGCGAGAACCTGGCCACGGCGACGGATCCTCGGCGCTGCCGCGATCGTTGCCACGATCGCGGTCGTCGGCATCGTGCTGATCGAGCGGCGCGACAGCGGCTCGGCGACGCAGCCTTCCGCTGCACCTCACTTCGTGGAGGAGTCGGTCTCGGCCGGCATCGAGCACACCTACACCGGCGACTTCGAGTTCTTCGTCGGTGGCGGGGTGGCCACGTTCGACTGCGACGCCGACGGTCTCGACGACCTCTACTTCGCCGGCGGCGCAGAACCGGCCGCGCTGTACCGCAACGAGAGCTCCGTCGGCGGGGCGCTGCAGTTCGTCGAGCACCCGTCGCCGGCCACCGACCTCACCGGTGTCACCGGCGCCTACCCTCTCGACATCGACAGTGACGGCCTCGTCGACCTCGCCGTGCTCCGTCGCGGCGGCAACGTGGTCCTGCGCGGCGTGGGCGACTGCGAGTTCGAGGACGCCGGCGAGGCACTCGGCATCGCCGCCGGCGACGACTGGACGGTCGCGTTCAGCGCCACGTGGGAAGCCGACAACGCGCTGCCGACGCTCGCGTTCGGCAGCTATCTGGTGCCCGACAGCTTCACGTGTGGCGACAGCCGGCTGCTCCGCCCGACGACGGCCGGCGACGGCTACGCGGACCCCGTCGCGCTGGCGCCCGGCTACTGCACGCTGTCGGTGCTGTTCAGCGATTGGAGTCGAACCGGCCAGCGAGATCTGCGGGTGGCCAACGACCGTCACTACTACCGCGAGGGCGAGGAGCAGCTGTGGCGGATGACGCCGGGCGAAGAGCCTCGCGAGTACACCGCGGCCGACGGGTGGCGCCCGTTGCAGATCTGGGGCATGGGCATCGCCAGCCACGACCTCACCGGTGACGGTCGCCCGGAGGTGTACATCACCAGCCAGGGCGACAACAAGCTGCAGTCGCTCGACGACGCGCAGGGCCCTGCGTACCGCGACATCGCGGTCGAACGGGGCGTCAACGCGCAGCGACCGTTCATCGGCGGCGACATCCTGCCGTCCACTGCGTGGCACCCGGAGTTCGACGACGTGAACAACGACGGTCTCATCGATCTCTTCGTCAGCAAGGGCAACGTCGAGGCACAGGTGGACGGCGCGTCGAAGGATCCGAGCAACCTGCTGATCGGCACCGCCGACGGGACCTTCGTGGAGGGCGCCGAGGCGGCCGGCATCGTCAGCTACGCACGCGCACGCGGGGCCGCCCTCGTCGACCTCAATCGCGACGGCTTGCTGGATCTCGTCGTGGTGAACCGCCGCGAGAACGTGTCGCTGTGGCGCAACGTCGGCGCCGGCGACGCCACGCAGCCCGAACCGATGGGACACTGGCTGTCCGTGCGGTTGCGGCAACCCGCACCGAACGTCGACGCCATCGGCGCGTGGCTGGAGCTGCGTGTCGACGGCCGCGTGGAGGCACGCGAGGTCACGATCGGCGGCGGGCACGCCGGCGGTTCGCTCGGCGATGTCCACCTCGGCCTCGGTACCCCCGACACCGCCGAGGTGCGCGTCCAGTGGCCCGACGGCGAGATCGGTCCGTGGATGACGATCGACGCCGACCAGCACGTCATCATCGAACGAGGTGCCCTCGAACCCAGGAGCGACCCATGAACGACCCCCACCCCACAGTCCAGTACGCCACCTACCCGTCGCTCGCCGGCCGCGGCGTGTTCATCACCGGCGGGGCAGCCGGGATCGGCAGCGCGCTGGTCGAGCAGTTCGCCCGACAGGGGTGCAAGGTGGCGTTCGTCGACATCGACGACGCCGCCGCGCAGGCGACGATCGATCGCTGCCGCGCAGCGGGAGCCGCGCACGACCCGGTGTTCCTGCACGTCGACCTGCTCGACATCCCTGCGCTGCAGCAGGCGTGTGCCACCGCGGTCGACGTGTTGGGCGGCGTGTCGGTCCTCGTCAACAACGCGGCCAACGACGACCGCCACGATTGGCGCGACGTGACGCCGGAGTACTTCGACAACCGCATCAACACCAACCTGCGCCACTACTTCTTCGCCATCCAAGCACTCGCTCCGGGGATGATCGCCGCCGGCCACGGCTCCATCGTCAACATCGGGTCCAGCAGCTACCTGATGCAGGAGGACATGTTCCCCGGGTACGCCATCGCGAAGTCGGCCGTCGAAGGCATCACCCGCACGATGGCTCGCACGTTCGGCCCCCACGGGGTGCGCGTCAACACCGTGATGCCCGGGTGGGTGCCCACCGAACGGCAGCTCACGAAGTGGTGGAGCCCGGAGGGCGAACGGGCAACGCTCGACGCGCAGGCCCTCAAACGGCGCATCGCTCCCGACGAGTTCGCGCAGATGGTGCTGTTCCTCGCGGCCGACGACGGAGCCGCGTGCACCGCGCAGCACTTCCTCGTCGACGGCGGCCGCTTCTGACCCGGAGCCGCCTAGCTCGGGGATTGCTCGTCGGTCCAGTCCAGCGTGATAGTTTTCCTCTTGAGCAAACTCGTCAAGCGAGTGCTCCAACCACTCTGGAGGGGGAGGTAGTCATGCAGAAGAAGCGCATTGCAGCACTAGCCATCGCTGCGTTGATCGTGGCCGCGTGCGGTGACGACGACGAAGCAACGACAACCACTGTGGAGGGTGGGTCCACCGAGACCACAGCCGCCGCAGGCACCGACGAATGCACGGTCGGTGTGTCGTGGAACAACTATCAGGAAGAGCGCTGGGCCAAGTGGGACGAGCCGGCACTCAAGGCCGCCATCGAAGCGGGCGGCGGCACCTACGTGTCGAACGACGCGAAGTCCTCGGCCGAGACGCAGGCCAGCAACTTGGAGAACCTCATCTCGCAGGGTGCCGACGTGCTCGTCGTGCTCGCTCAGGACGGCACGGCCATCAAGCCCGCCGTGGCGAGCGCCATCGCCGGCGGCGTGCCCGTCATCGCGTACGACCGCCTCATCGAGGATCCCGACGCGCTGTACATCACGTTCGACAACCAGCTGGTCGGCAAGATGCAGGCCGAGGCCGTGTTCGCACTCGTGCCCACCGGCAACTACGTGATCATCAAGGGCAACTCGGCCGATGCCAACGCAGACTTCCTGCGCTCCGGCATGGAGCTGGTCATCGGTGAAGCCGTCGCAGCCGGCGACATCACGATCGTCGGCGAGACCTACACCGACAACTGGGATCCGGCCACGGCTCAGGCATCGATGGAGCAGTTCCTGACGGCCGAGAACAACGAGATCGACGCAGTGCTCTCCCAGAACGACGGCATGGCCGGCGGCGTCATCGCTGCCCTCGATGCTCAGGGACTCGCTGGCTCGATCCCGGTGTCCGGGCAGGACGGCGATCAGGCCGCCCTCAACCGCGTGGCACTCGGCACGCAGACGGTCGACGTCTGGAAGGACGCCCGTGCACTCGGTACGGCCGCTGGTGAAGCAGCCGTCCAGCTGTGCAAGGACGCTGACGCCTCGAAGGTGGCCGGCGCCTCGCCGTTCACCACCCCCGGCGGCAACGACCTCGCCACCATCCTGCTCACCCCGATCCCGATCACTCAGGAGAACCTGAACGTCGTGCTCGATGCGGGCTGGATCGACAAGGCGACGCTGTGCAACGGCGTCGATGCCACCAAGGTGTCGGTCTGCGCCTGAGCGCAGCACACGTCATCACATTTGAGTAATGATGGATGCCTCCGCTCGCTCTGCGAGCGGAGGCATTCATGTTCCGGCTCCATAACACCAGTGACGCTCCACACGAGTGAGGCCATCGATGACTGACACAGCTCCCGCGATCGACAGCGGGCAAACCGACCGACCGCGCAGGTCATGGCGCGAGTTCGTCACCTCCAGCGGGATCGACACACGATTGCTCGGCATGGTGATCGCGCTCGCCGTCATCTGGCTCGCGTTCCACATGCTCTCGGAGGGGAAGTTCATCACCTCCCGCAACCTCTGGAACCTCTCGGTGCAGAGCGTCTCGATCGGCATCATGGCCACCGGCATGGTGTTCATCATCGTCTCGCGCAACATCGACCTCTCGGTCGGTTCGCTGCTCGGGTTCCTCGGCTACACGATGGCGCTGGTGCAGACCGACGGCCGCATCTCGGTGCTCGGTCTCGATCTCACGATCGACAGCCTGCGGGAGAACCGCTGGTACACGTGGCTGGTCGCACTCGCCGTCGGCTTGATCCTCGGGGCCATCATCGGCCTGCTCCAGGGATCGATCATCGCGTACATCGGGGTGCCCGCGTTCATCGTCACGCTCGGCGGCTACCTCGCATGGCGTGGCCTCATCTTCCGTGTCGGCGACAAGCAGGGCCAGACCCTCGCACCCGTCGACGAGACCTTCCGCTACCTCGGCGGCGCCCCGGACCGGTCGCTCGGTGAGTGGAAGACGTGGGTGGTCGGCGTGCTGGTGTGCGTCGGCATCGTGTTCACCATCGTCATGGCCCGCCAACGGCGCCGCCGCCACGACCTCGCCGTCCGCTCGATGTCCGTCGACGTCGGTTTCGCGGTCGGTGGGTGCATCGCCGTGCTCGTCGGGCTCTACCTCATCGCCATCAAGTACTCGTCGCCCACCACCGGCGACCCGGTCGGACTTGCCTACCCGGTGCTCATCCTCATCGGCGTCACCATGCTGATGAATTACCTCGCACGGCGGCGGCGGTTCGGTCGCTACATCTACGCCTACGGCGGGAACCCCGAGGCCGCAGAACTGGGCGGTATCAACACTCGCCGCACCATCACCTACACCTACATGGTGATGGGCATGCTCTGCGCCGTCAGCGCCGCCATCCAGACGGCTCGCCTCGACTCGTCCACCACCAACCTCGGTGTCCAGAACGAGCTCGACGTCATCGCCGCCGCAGTCATCGGTGGCACCTCGTTCTCCGGCGGCGTCGGCACCATCCCGGGCGCCGTGCTCGGTGCCGTGGTGATGCAGTCGCTGCGATCCGGCATGTCACTGCTCAACATCGACTCCCCCTCGCAGGACATCGTCGTCGGCGTGGTGCTCGTCACCGCGGTGGCCATCGATGCACTGCTCCGCATGCGGCGCAAGGGCGAGATGTTCGGTGCCCTCGGCATCGGGGCCATCGTCGCCGCGTGGGTCATCCAGACGGGCCGGCCATGAGCGACGAACAGACGATCCCCGGCGTGCCGCTCTGCGAGCTGCGCGACATCAAGGTGGCCTTCGGTGGCCTCCACGCGGTCGATGGCGTCAGCGTCGATCTGCAGCCCGGCGAAGTGGTCGGTCTGGTCGGCGGCAACGGCGCCGGCAAGTCCACGCTCATCCACACGCTCTCGGGCGCGCATCCCGCCGACTCGGGCGAGATCCGCATCAACGGGCAGCCGGTGGTCATCCACAACCCGCGCGACGCACGCTCGCACGGTGTCGAGATCATCTACCAGAAGCTGGCACTGGCCGACAACATCGACGCCGCGGGCAACGTGTTCCTCGGTCGCGAGCTGCGCACCCGCACCGGCTCGCTCGACGACGAGGCCATGGCATCCGCGACGCAGAAGGTGATGCAGCGGCTCAACCCGCGCTTCAAGAACCTGAAGACGGCCGTGAAGTCGCTCTCCGGCGG
>CAZWCU010000111.1:0-4942 GCA_964632715.1 uncultured Bifidobacterium sp.
ACGCCGGCACCGTGATCAAGATCGGCTGGCGCGACGGCCTCGACCGCACCGCCGCCATCGCCCTTGCCTGTCGCGGCCTGTGGGAAGCCGCCGACGCCGACTCGGCCACCGGTGGCCCCGACGCACTGCGCGGCATCTATCCGGTCGTCGCCACCATCACGGCCGACGGCTGGCAGCGCCTCGGCGACCCCGAGCTGGTCGACGTGTTCGAATCCATCGCCAGCGAGGTGAGGTCGCGATGAGCCAGCCCTTCTACGTCTCGCCGGAACAGGTGATGAAGGACCGCGCCGACTACGCGCGCAAGGGCATCGCCCGCGGTCGCGCGCTCGTCGCCGTCCGCTTCGACGACGGCATCGCGCTCGTCGCCGAGAACCCGAGCAGCACGCTGCGCAAGATCAGCGAGATCTACGACCGCATCGCGTTCGCCGGCGTCGGCAAGTACAACGAGTTCGATCAGCTCCGCGTGGCGGGAGTCCGCGCCGCCGACCTGAAGGGCTTCCAGTACAGCCGCGACGACGTCGACGCGCGCAGCCTGGCCAACAACTACGCGCAGATCCTCGGCCAGATCTTCACGCACGAGATGAAGCCGATGGAGGTCGAGATCCTGGTCGCCGAAGTCGGCGTCACACCCGACACCGATCAGCTGTTCCACGTGCTGTACGACGGCACCGTGTTCGACGAGCGCCGCTACACCGTGCTCGGCGGCGATGCCGAAGCCATCGGCACGCGGATGAAGGAGACCTTCGCCGACGACCAGCAGCTGGGCGCTGCGGTGAAGGAAGCGACGAAGGCACTCTCCGGACCCGACCGCACGCTCGCCGCCGGCGACCTGGAGGTGGCGGTGCTCTCGCGCAGCAACGGGCGACGCTGCTTCCGCCGGCTCAGCGACGAGGTCGTCGCCGAGGCACTGGCCGACTGACGGCTGCCGTGGCGATCATCGACCTCAACAGCGATGTCGGTGAAGCGTACGGAGCATGGCCTGGTGGGCCGGACCGCGAGCTGGTGCCACTGCTCAGCTCGGTGAACGTTGCCTGCGGCTTCCACGCCGGCGACCCGTCCACCATTCGCCGCACCTGCGAGCTCGCGCACGCGGCCGGATGCACCATCGGTGCACAGGTCGGCTACCCCGACCTGGTCGGGTTCGGGCGGCGGTTCATCGACATGCAGGCCGACGAACTGGAAGACGCGGTCACCTACCAGGTCGGCGCGCTCGACGCGTTCGCCCGCGGCGTCGGTGCCGGCGTGCGCTACGTGAAACCGCACGGCGCGCTCTACAACGCCCTCGCGCACCACGAGGTGCAGGCGGCTGCGGTGGTCGCCGCGGTGCACCGATTCGACCCGTCGCTGCCCATGCTCGGACTGCCGGACTCGGCCGTGCAACGCGCCTGCGTCGCGGCGCGGGTGCGGTTCGTGGCCGAGGGCTTCGCCGATCGCCGGTACACCGTCGACGGCCGCCTGGTGCCACGCACCAACCCCGATGCTCTCATCATCGTGCCCGCCGATGCCGCCGCGCAGGCGGTGCAGCTCGCGCACGCAGGGGTCGAGTCGATCTGCGTGCACTCCGACACGCCCGGCGCTCCCGCCCTGCTCACCGCAGTGGCCGCGGCGCTCGTCGACGACGGGTTCACCGTGCAGTCGTTCGTCCGGTGAAGCTGCTGCCGTACGGTCCACGTGCGGTGCTGGCGGAGTTCGACTCGCTCGCGGAGGTGATGGCGCACTCCACGGGGTGGCGTACGGCGAGGCTTCCCGGCGTCGTCGACATCGTCCCTGCGGCACGCACCGTGCTGGTGGTGCACGACGGGTCGCTCGATCCGTCGGTACTCGTCCGGCTCCCGACCGCAGCAGTTGCGACCGCTGATCGGCCACTGATCACCATCGACGTGCAGTACGACGGCGACGACCTCCACGACGTGGCCGCTCGGTGTGGACTCACGCCGAGCGAGGTCGTGACGCTGCACACCAGCATCGAGTACACCGTGGCGTTCTGCGGCTTCATGCCGGGCTTCGCGTACCTCGTCGGCCTGCCCAGCGTGCTGCACCTCCCGCGCCACGCCACGCCGCGCACGCGGGTGCCGGCCGGCTCGGTGGCGATCGCCGCCGAGTTCACCGGCGTGTACCCACGTGAGAGCCCGGGCGGCTGGCACCTGCTCGGCCGCACCGACGCGGCGCTGTGGGACGACCTCCGCACGCCGCCGGCGCTGCTGCCGCCCGGCGCACGGGTGAGGTTCCGTCAGCGATGATCACCGTCGCGTCGTGGGGCATCGCCGGCTCGGTCGTCGGGCTGGGAACCGTCGGCCGCGCCTGGTTGGGGCAGAGCCGTGGGGGAGCGGTCGACCTCGCCGGTGCGGCGCTGGCGAACCGGCTCGTGGGGAACAGGCCCGCGGCCATGTGCCTGGAGACGTCGGGCGGCCTCACGCTGCGTCTCGAGCGCTCGGCCATGGTTGCCGTGGGCGGCGCGGGCGCAGAGGTGGTCGTCACCCACGGTCCGCCGGTGGGGTGGGGGAGCCCCGTCGTGCTGCCGGCCGGCGCGGTGCTGCACGTGCGTCGCGTGCACGACGGCGCGCGTGCCTACCTGGCCGTTCGCGGCGGCGTCACCCAGCTCGACGACTCGTTGGAGATCGGCGACGATCCCGGGGCGCCGGCGGCCACGCACCCCGCTTCGCCGGCGGCGCGCACTCACACCGTGCGGGTGTGGCCGGGGCCACGGCTCGACTGGGCGGCTGCCGACGCATGGCAGGCGCTGCTCGCCGCCACGTTCACCGTCGCCGACACGAGCCGAGTCGGTGTGCGGCTCGACGGTCCGTCCATCGGGCGTGCCGTGCGACGCGAGCTGCCGTCGGAGGGAATGGTGGAGGGCGCGGTCCAGTTGCCGCCCGACGGTCGTCCGGTGGTGATGCTGGCCGATCACCCCACAACCGGCGGCTACCCGGTGATCGCCGTCGTCGATCCCGCAGCGATGGTGGTGGTGGCACAGGCCGCCGTCGGCGAGCCACTGCGGTTCGTCGCCGCCGGCTGACCCGCGCTCCCAGCGACGTTCGAGCGCGCTCCCACCGCAATCTGGGCGCCGAGTTGGAATGGGCGCAGTGGACTGCACGCGAGGGAAACTGTGCGCTACGGTGCGCGCATGGAGCGGCGAATCTTCGGGCTCGAGAACGAGTACGGCGTCACGTGCACGTTGCGCGGCCAACGCCGGCTGAGCCCCGACGAAGTCGCCCGCTACCTGTTCCGCAAGGTGGTCAGCTGGGGCCGCTCGAGCAACGTGTTCCTGCAGAACGGCGCGCGCCTCTACCTCGACGTGGGTTCGCACCCCGAGTACGCGACGCCGGAGTGCGACAGCCTCTACGAGCTGGTCGTGCACGACCGCGCCGGCGAGCGCATCCTCGAGGGCCTGCTGCAGTCGGCCGAGCAGCGGCTGCGCGAGGAAGGCATCCGCGGCACCATCTACCTGTTCAAGAACAACACCGATTCGGCCGGCAACAGCTACGGCTGCCACGAGAACTACCTCACCAGCCGCGCCGACGACATGGGCCACTACGCCGAGGTGCTCATCCCGTTCTTCGTCAGCCGGCAGATCTTCACCGGCGCCGGCAAGGTGCTGCAGACCGCACGCGGCGCCACGTTCTCGATGGCACAGCGGGCGGAGCACATCTGGGAGGGCGTCAGCAGCGCCACCACGCGCAGCCGCCCCATCATCAACACGCGCGACGAGCCGCACGCCGATGCCGAGAAGTACCGACGGCTGCACGTGATCGTGGGCGACAGCAACATGAGCGAGTACACCACCTTCGTGAAGGTGGGTTCGGCGGCGTGCATGCTGCGCATGCTGGAAGACCCCGGTGTCGTGCTCCGCGACATGACCCTCGAGAACCCCATCCGCGCCATCCGCGACATCAGCCACGACATCACCTGCCGACGCCGTGTGCGACTGGCCAACGGCCGCGAGGTCAGCGCGCTCGACATCCAGCGCGAGTACCTCGACCGTGCGCTGCGCTATGCCGACACGAAGGGCTTCCCGCCGATGGAGCAGAAGGCGCTGGAGATGTGGGAGCACTGCATCAGCACCATCGAGAACGACCCGCTGAAGCTCGACCGGGAGGTCGACTGGGTCATCAAGCACAACCTCATCGAAGCGTTCCGCGCCCGCCACGACCTGCCGCTCGGGCATGCGCGAGTGCAGCTGCTCGACCTGCAGTACCACGACATCTCGCGCGACCGCAGTCCGTTCTACAAGCTGCAGGACCGTGGCATGGTCGAGCGGATGTGCCTGGATTCCGACATCGAAGCCGCCATCGAGACACCGCCGCAGAACACCAGGGCCCGACTGCGCGGCGAGTTCATCAAGCGGGCGAAGGAACGCAAGCGCGACTACACCGTGGACTGGGTGCACCTCAAGCTCAACGACCAGGCGCAACGCACCGTGCTGTGCAAGGACCCGTTCCGCAGCCGCGACGAGCGGGTCGAGAAGCTCATCGCGTCGCTCTGACCCGTCGTCCGCTCCGAGGGCACCGCGGGTCGCTCGGGGTGCGACACCGCTAGCGTGTGGCCGATGTCCGACGAGCAGTTCCGATCCACAGAGATCGACGCGCTGATGCAGCGACTCTCGCCCGACGATCCTGGGCACCCTGTCGGCACCCTCGAGGGTCCGGGTGGCGACGGTGGAGGCAACGGAGCACCTCCCACCGACGACGACACCCCGGTCGGCGCCCAGCAACCGCGCAGGAAGGGCAACGTCCTCACTGAGTGGATCATCGTCATCATCGTCGCCATCAGCGCGGCGCTGCTCGTGCGGGCATTCGTCCTGCAGCAGTTCGCGGTGTCGGGCCATTCGATGGACACCACGTTGCAGAACGCCGACCGCGTGCTGGTCAACAAGCTCAGCTATCGCATGCACGACCCCAACCGTGGCGACGTGGTGGTGCTGAAAACCATCGAAGGCGCGGGC
>CAZWCU010000111.1:4952-6144 GCA_964632715.1 uncultured Bifidobacterium sp.
GGCGGACGAACGCGACCCCGCCAAGCGGGTGGTGGCGCGGCGCGGGGAGACCGCCGGGTACCGGGCCTGCGTGCTGTACATCGACGGACGCGAGCTGGTCGAGCCGTACCTCGACCCCGAGATCGTCACCTCCACCACCTGCGGCCAGGACCAAGCGCCGCTGGAGGTGCCCGACGACATGGTCTTCGTGATGGGCGACAACCGCGGCGGATCCAAGGACAGCCGCGACCTCGGTCCCATCGAGTACGAGGACCTCATCGGCCGCGCGTTCGTCGTGATCTGGCCGATGGAAGACTGGACCTGGCTCTAGCTCCTCGGCCTGGCTCGCGAAGCGTTTCGTCGCGGATGCCGCGATGAAACGCTTCCGGAAGTGCAGGTCAGGTGCGGTCGGTGACGGGGTTGGGCGGGCCGAGCTGCTGCTTGTAGACGTCGAGCATGCGGTCGGGGTAGTCGCTGTACACGCCGTCGAGGCCCATCCGCAGGCAGCGCTCGAGGATGTGCGGCTCCTGCATGTCCCACCCGAAGGCAACACGGTCGAACCGGTGCACCAGCGCCACCATTCCACCGGACCAGTCGGTGTGGTGCATGTTGAGTGCGTCGATGCCCTGCGCAGCGAGCGTGGCCACGCGTCGTTCCGTGCCCTCCTTGATCTTCTGCAGCCGCGTGCTGTCGACCAGCTTGGCGCCGTGACCGCGCAGCGGCAGCAGCGATTCCCACACGGGTGAGCACAGCCACAGGCGCTCGAGCATCGCCGGTGCGGCCTCGCGCACCACGTCGATGACGGCCTGGCCCGAGCGCGGATCCTTGAGGTCGAGCGACAGGTGGTAGAGCGAGCCGCACTGCTCGATCAGCTCCGCGAGGCTCGGGATGTGCTCGGGCAGCTCGGCCCGACGCATCGCCTCGATCGGCTTGCCGCGGCCGAACCCGCGCCGCACGACCCCGTCGTGGTCGAGCACCGGAACGCCGTCGGCGGTGACCCACACGTCGCTCTCCAGGCCGTTCGCGCCCAGCTTGAGGCCGAGCGTGAACGCCTCGATGGTGTTCTCACGGGCATACGCCTTGGCGCCCCGGTGAGCGAACGCGATGGGATCGTCGAGCAGCGAGGGGAGACGTTGTTGCACCGAACGATGATGCCACGGCCGCCCGGCGGCGGGCGAGCGGCCGCCTCAGCAGGGCGCCCCGGTCACCGTCG
>CAZWCU010000111.1:6244-13607 GCA_964632715.1 uncultured Bifidobacterium sp.
CTGCCTCCTAGACTCGGCGACGTGTTCAACATCCAGGGCAGTGAGCTGATCTTCTTGCTGCTCGTCGCGCTCGTCATCCTCGGGCCCGAGAAGCTGCCCGATGCGGTGCGCAAGGCCACCAAGGCCTACTCCGAGTTCAAGAAGATGGCCAACGGCTTCCAGGGCGAGCTGCGCCAGGTGCTCGACGAACCGATGCGCGAACTGCGCGACACCGCGGATGCCGTACGCGATGCCGCTCGCTTCGACATCGACCTCGACATGGGCACCGGCCCCACCAAGTCGTCGCCGTCCGGCGGGTCGAAGCCGAACAACAACCCGATGGAGCGCGCCACCCCTGGCGTCAGCAAGATCGAACCGCGCACCGGCCCGTCCAGCTCGCGCGACACCGGCCTCAACTTCGGCAACGCCAGCGCCAAGCGCCAGGCTCGTGTGGCCCGCGGCGAGGAACCCGCCGTCGAGCCGGCGATCGAACCCGCCGTCGAGCCGTCCGTCGTGCCGGCGATCGATGCGACCCCAGCGCCCGCCCCTGAACCCGAACCCGCCCCGTCCGCCGAGGTGGCCGAGGACGCCAACGAATGAAGATCCCCTTCCGCGGCGACGACCGCACCAAGGTGAAGACACCGGAAGATCGGATGACGCTCGTCGAGCACCTCGCCGAGCTGCGCACGCGCATCATCCGATCGGCACTGGCCATCGTGATGGGCATCATCGTGCTGCAGGTCTTCTACAGCCAGCTGCTCGAGTTCCTGCGCAAGCCGTACACCGACCTGTGCGAACGCAAGCCCGACTTGTGCGACGGCAACCTGCAGTTCCTCAGCCCGCTCGAAGGCTTCTCCACCCGCCTCGCCATCACGTCGTACGGCGGCATCATCCTCGCGCTGCCGGTCATCATGTGGCAGCTGTGGCGCTTCATCGTGCCGGCGCTGCACGCGAAGGAGAAGAAGTACGCGATCCCGTTCGTGCTCAGCTCCGTGCTGCTGTTCATCCTCGGCGGCGTGGTGGCGTACTGGACCCTCGGCCCGGCGCTCGACTTCCTCATCTCGTGGGCGGGCGACGACATCGAGGCCAACTTCCAGGTGAGCAAGTACATCAGCCTGGTCGGGCTGATGGTCGCGGCGTTCGGCATCGCGTTCGAGTTCCCCGTGCTGCTCGTGTTCCTGCAGCTGGTCGGCGTGCTCACACCGCAGACGCTGCTCAAGCAGTGGCGCTACGCCATCGTCATCATCTTCGTGGTGGCGGCGGTCATCACCCCCAGCGGCGACCCGTACTCGATGATGGCGCTCGCCGGCCCGATGACGCTCTTCTACCTGATCTCGATCGCCATCGGCCGATTCGCGCAGAAGCGGAAACTGGCGCGCGAAGCCGCGGCCGAGTGACGCCAGGAGCCACGGTGCGCGCCGACCGGAGTGAGCTGATCGCTCACTACGCGTTCCCCCTCGATCAGTTCCAGCTGCGCGCGCTCGACGCACTCGACGCCGGCGAGTCGGTGCTGGTGGCGGCCCCCACGGGCAGCGGCAAGACCGTCGTGGCCGAGTACGCCATCGATGCCGCGGTGGCCGACGGCAAGCGAGCGTTCTACACGGCACCGATCAAGGCGCTCTCCAACCAGAAGTACCACGACCTCGTCGAGCGGCTCGGGCCGCAGCAGGTGGGTCTGCTCACCGGCGACAACAACATCAACGGCGACGCGCCGGTGGTGGTGATGACCACCGAGGTGCTGCGCAACATGATCTACGCACGCAGCCCCGCGCTGCGCGACCTCGCGGTGGTGGTGCTCGACGAGGTGCACTTCCTGCAGGACACGTATCGCGGCCCGGTGTGGGAGGAAGTCATCATCCACCTGGCCGTGTCGGTGCGGCTGGTGTGCCTGTCGGCGACGGTGAGCAACGCGCACGAGTTGGCCGAGTGGATCACCACCGTGCGCGGCCCCACGCGAGCGATCCTCGAAGACCGCCGGCCGGTGCAGCTCGACAACCACTACCTGCTCGGCGACCGCACGCACGACCGCCTGCACCTGCTGCCGGTGCTCGTCAACGGTCGGCCGAACCACGACGCGATGCGGCTCGACGCCGAAGGGGCGCGCACCAACCGCGACCGCAAGGGCGGCAAGACGATGGGCCGGCGCAAGTTGTACACGCCCTCACGGTTGGAGGTGGTCGAGACGCTCGACCGCAACGGCATGCTGCCCGCCATCTGCTTCATCTTCAGTCGCAACCAGTGCGACGAAGCGGCGAAGGGCTGCCTCGCCGCCGGAGTGCGGCTCACCACCGGCGCCGACCGCGATCGCATCCGCGAGATCGTCGACGCTCGCCTCGGCTCCATCGACCCGGCCGACCTCGCGGTGCTCGGCTACGGCCAGTTCCTCGCCCAGCTGGAAGCAGGTCTGGCCGCGCACCACGCGGGCATGGTGCCGCCGTTCAAGGAGGTGGTCGAAGCCTGCTTCGTCGAGGGGCTGGTGAAGATGGTGTTCGCCACCGAGACCCTCGCGGTGGGCATCAACATGCCCGCCAAGACGGTGGTGATCGAGAAGCTGAGCAAGTTCACCGGCGACCACCACACGTTCCTGACGCCGGGGGAGTACACGCAGCTGACCGGTCGAGCCGGTCGGCGAGGGCTCGACGAACTGGGCAACGCCATCGTGCTGTGGAGTCCGTTCGTGCCCTTCGAGCAGGTGGCCGCGCTGGCGAGCAGTCGCACGTTCCACCTCAACTCCGCGTTCCGGCCCACCTACAACATGGCTGCCAACCTCGTGCGCTCGTACACCAGCGATCGCGCGCACCACCTCCTCAACCTTTCCTTCGCGCAGTACCAGACCGACCGCGACGTGGTGAAGATCGAGGCTCGCCTGGAGCGACGGCAGCAGCACCTCGCCGAGCTGCTGGAGAAGGCGCGCAGCCCGTTCGGCGACATCGACGAGTACCGACGATCGCAGCAGCGCGACGACCGGCCGCGGCCCGGCATCATCGTGCGCGACGACCCGATCTCGCTCGCGCTGATGAAGTTGCGCCCCGGCGACGTGGTGTACGTGGAGAAGGGTCGTTACGCGGGTCGCGTCGCGGTGCTCGCGAACGCGCATCGCAAGGGCGGCGTGCGGCTCACCACCCTCACGACGAGACGCGATCTGTTGATGCTCAGTGCGGTCGACTTCGACGAGCCGCCCACCTCGCTCGGCCGCATCGAGATGCCCGCCGACTACGCGCCGAACCGCAACGACTTCCAACGACAGGTGGCGACTCGGCTGGAACAGGCGCACCTCGCCCCGCACGGCCGCAACCGTCGCCGCGCGGACCCGACCTTCGAGGGCGTGCATCCGGTGGAGGACGACCCGAACCTGGCCGACCGGTTGAAGGCTGCACAGCAGGCCGACCGCATCAGTCGCGAGATCGACGACCTGCGCCTGCGCGTGAGCGGCCGCAGCCAGTCGATCGCCCGCGACTTCGACCGTGTGCTCGGGGTGCTGCAGTCCTGGGGCTACGTGGACGGCTGGTCGCTCACCGACGGCGGCGAGATCCTCGCCCGCCTGTTCCACGAGAGCGACCTGCTCGTGGTCGAGTGCCTGCGGCGCGGCCTGCTCGACGGTCTCGAACCGG
Source organism: uncultured Bifidobacterium sp. (assembly GCA_964632715.1). Lineage (GTDB taxonomy): Bacteria > Actinomycetota > Acidimicrobiia > Acidimicrobiales > Ilumatobacteraceae > UBA668. The sequence continues at coordinate 9,835 of CAZWCU010000111.1, forward strand.
CGCAGCTGGCCGGGCTCGCCAGCGTGTTCGTGTACGAGCACCGCAGCCCCGAGGCCCCGCCCGCGCCGTGGTACCCGTCGGCCGAGGTTCGCCGGCGATGGCAGTCGATCGCGCGCATCAGCTACGAGCTGCAAGACGCGGAGGAGGCCACGGGTCTGGGCGTGCACCGGCCGCCGGATCCCACCTTCATCTCCGTGGCCTACGCATGGGCAGCGGGGGAGGGCTTCGCCGAAGTGGTGGCCGCCGAGGAGCCCTCCGGTGGCGACTTCGTGCGCACGATGAAGCAACTCATCGACCTGCTCCGCCAGTTCGCGATCGTGAGCCCGGTGAAGGCCACCCGCCGTGCCGCCGACGTGGCGGCCGACGCGCTGTTCCGCGGGGTCGTCGCCTCGTCGAGCGCGGTCGACGTGGACGACGAGGTCGCCGAGGTGGGCGACGACGACCCGCTCGCCGACGAAGCCGTCGACGCAGCACCCGACGACCTCGACGACGCGGACGCGGAACGGGAGCCCGGATGACCATCCGACGCGGCGAGCCGTGGGGCGAAGCGGCAGAGTCGCCGCACGACCTGCGCGTCGTGCCCACCGACCTCCACGCGCGTGAATGGGTGCTCGCACAGCGCGAGACCGATCGTCCGCTGCGTCCCGTCGGTCTTGGCGGCGGCGACATGGCGCGCACGCTCGGCGGCGGCACCGGCCGCTTCCCCGGCACCGTGATGACGGCGCCGATCGACCTGCTGCGCGTGGAGGCCGACGGTCGCACCACCTGGGCGGTCGCGCACGTGGTGGCGCGCGGCACGTGGTGGCGCGGCGAGGTGCTGTTCGCGATGAACGCGCAGTTCCACGGCGCCTACGACGTGGCGCCGCGATCGCACCCGAACGACGGCAAGGTCGACTTCCTGTTCGTCGCCGCCGACATGCCGGTGCGAGCGCGCCGTCAGGCCCGAGCTCGGGCCCGCACCGGCACGCACGTGCCGCATCCGCAGCTCGCCGTGTCACAGAAGAGCGCCGGCACCTTCACATTCCGGCGCCCACTGGTGGTGTGGGTCGACGGTGCTCGCTGGGGTACCGCGTCGTCGCTCACCATCACCTGCGAGCCCGACGCGCTCACCGTGTACGCCTGACGTGGCCGGGTTGCCGACGGTGCGGTCGCGGTAGGGTCGGCGCATGCAGTCGTGGATCCTCGACGAGTCACCGGGCAGCTACCGCTGGGGCGAGATCGAGCCCCCGGAGATCGGCCCCGACGACGTGAAGGTGCGCGTCGTCGCCAGCGCCCTCAACCACATGGACCTGTGGGTCACCCGTGGCATGCCCAAGCCGCCGCTGCCGCACGTGCCCGGTTGCGATGTCGCCGGCGTCGTCGAAGAGGTCGGCGCCGCCGTCACCACGGTCGCGGTGGGTGACGAGGTGGTCATCAATCCAGGCGTCTCGCCGGTGGCCGACATCGTCGCCTTCGGCAACGACAGCCCGATGGGGCCCGGCTTCATGATCTACGGCGAGCACTGCTGGGGTGGGCACGCGACGTTCGCGGTGGCGCCCAGTCGCAACGTGCGGCTGCGCCCGGCGGGCCGCAGCTGGGCCGAGTGCGCTGCCTACCCGCTGGCGTACCTCACGGCATATCGCATGCTGCGCCGCGCACGCGTGCAGGCCGGGCACACGGTGCTCGTCGTCGGCATCGGGTCCGGTGTCTCCACCGCCGCGCTGGCGCTCGCGCGCCACATGGGGTGCGAGGTAGTGGTCACCAGCCGCAGCGAGGCGAAGCGCACCGAGGCGCTCGCCATGGGCGCGGTCGCGGCGCACGACAGTGCTGCGGCGAAGTGGCCGGTGGAAGCCGATGTGGTGATCGAGAGCGTCGGTCCTGCCACGTGGGAGCAATCCGTGCGTTCACTGCGGCCAGGCGGGCGCCTGGTGGTGTGTGGCGGCACCTCCGGTCCGAAGGTCGAGCTCAACCTGCCCCGTCTGTTCTTCAAGCAGATCGAGATCATCGGCAGCACGATGGGCAGCTACCAGGAGTTCGACGAGGTGTCGGCGCTCGTCGCACAGGGCGTCGCTGTCCGCGTCGACCGCACCTACCCGCTCCACGAGTACACCGACGCACTCGCCCGGCTCGAGCACGGCGAGCAGCTCGGCAAGATCGTGCTCACTCACGAAGGAACCTGATCCCATGTCATCCGCCACTCACGAGTCCGATCTCGAAGCACTCAAGCAGGCCGTGTGCGCCCGGGTCGACGAGCTCGCCGACCAGCTCATCGACGCCAGCCATCAGATCCACGCGCATCCGGAGCTGAACTACGAGGAGGTGTTCGCGCACGACCTGCTCACCGACCTGCTCGAGCGCCACGACGTCGCCCCCGTGCGTCACGCGTACGAGGTGGGCACCGCGTTCGATGCCAGTGCCGGCGCGGAAGGCCCCACCATCGCGGTGATCTGCGAGTACGACGCGCTGCCCGGTGTGGGCCACGCCTGCGGCCACAACATCATCGCCACCGCCGGTCTGGGTGCGGGCCTCGCCGCGGCGTTCGTGGCCGAGGCCGCGGGCGGACGCGTCCGCATCATGGGCACCCCCGCCGAGGAGGGCGGCGGCGGCAAGGTGCGCATGGCCCGCAAGGGGGCGTTCGACGACGTCGACGCGGCGATGATGGTGCACCCCGCCGACGCCGACCTCATTGCGATGGACTGCATCGCCATCCAGGAGCTGATGGTCACGTACCACGGCAAGTCGGCGCACGCTTCGGCCGCACCGTGGGAGGGCCGCAACGCGCTCGACGCCGCGGTGCTCGGCTACACCAGCCTCGCTCAGATGCGCCAGCACATCCGGCCCAACGAGCGCATCCACGGCATCTTCACGAAGGCGGGCGACAAGCCCAACATCGTGCCGTCGGAAGCGGCGATGGACTGGTACGTGCGGTCCGCCACGATCTCGTCGCTGCAGCCACTGAAGCAGCGAGTGTTCACGGCGCTGGAGAGTGCTGCCACTGCGTGCGGCTGCACGATGACCCACGAATGGGTCGACAACACGTACGCCGACATGATCGACAACGGCCCGATGGTGGCCAGCTACGTGGCCAACGCGGCTCGCATCGGGCGCGCTGTGCTCGACCCGGCCACCAGCGGCAAGCGGGTGATGGGCAGCACCGACATGGGCAACGTCAGCTACCTCGTGCCCAGCATCCACCCGATGATCAAGGTCGCACCGGAGGGTGTGCCCATCCACAGCGTCGAGTTCGCCGAGTGGGCGGCCAGCGCCGAGGGCGACCAGGCGGTGCTCGACGGGGCGAAGGCGATGGCCATGACCGTGGTCGACCTGTGGTCGTCGGCCGAGCTGCGCGAGCGCATGCAGTCTGCCTTCGCCACTCGCCCCGCCGGCGTGCAGGTGCTCTGACCTGGGCCTCCGGTCGCATCCGAGGCCGCCCGGCGGCATCCCTCCCGCGCGCCGACCGCCACCGTAGGATGAACCCTCGTGACGGTCTACGTCCCTGAGGACTTCACTCCCGGCGAAGAAGACATCCTTCGCCGCTACTTCACCAACCTCGATGGCCCCGTGTTCGCGCTCGTGAACCTGCCCGAGGTCGTCAAAGGCGCGCTGTTCGCCCGCTACAGCCGCAGCCCGAAGAGCCTGCGCCGGCTGTTCCTCGACGAGTTCGTCGGCGACCTCGACATCGAGGGCGACACCACCGTCGTCGCCACGGTCGGTCTTGAGCGTGCCGAAGAGCTGTACGAGAAGGTGTTCTTCGAGTACGGCGACGATTCGGTGGCGCAGCTCGGCGGCGTGCA
>CAZWCU010000112.1:0-13462 GCA_964632715.1 uncultured Bifidobacterium sp.
AGCCTGCTCGCCGCCGCCCACTCCGGCTCCCACGTGCCGGCGAGCAGCGCGGCATGCTGCGCCGTGAGCGCCGGCGACGGCGTGGTTCCCAGCTCGTCGCCGAGCACGCGCCGGAAGTCGTCGTACACGCGCAGGGCCTCGGCGTGGCGACCGGTTGCCGCCAGCGTGGCCATCAGCAGCGCTCGCGGTCGCTCGCGCAACGGTTCCGCGTCGGTGAGGGTGACGAGCTCGGCGGCGAGCCCGTCGGTGTCGCCGCGTGCGAGCCGCACCGCGGCGCGCAGCTCGACGGCGCGAGTCCGCAGCTCCTCCAGCCGCGCCGTCTCGGCAGCGGCCTCGTCCAGCTCGTCGAGCTCGGGATAGGCCGGACCCTGCCAGCGAGCGAGCACGGCCTCGATCTCGGCGAGCGCGTCGCCATCGGCCGTCTCGCCGAGACCGAGGGCGCTGGCCAGACGGTCGACGTCGACGTCGACCTGCGAAGGGTCGAGTCGGTATCCGTCGGCGAGTGATTCGATCGCGCCGTCGGGCAGGTTGCGGCGGAGTCGCGACACGTGGTTCTGCAGCGCTGCCGCGGGATCATCGGGCAGCGTCGCGGGCCACAGTGCCTCGACCGCAGCATCCACCGACACCACCCGCCCACGCCGGAGCACGAGCACCGCCAGCAATCGGCGCTGCAGCTGACCCGATGGTGTCAGGTCGCGGTCGGCCTCGTCGCGAACGCGGAGTGGCCCGAGCACCTCGATCGTCACGTGGCGTGCGGCACGGCCCATCGAACCATTTGACCATCTCCGCCGAGCCTCGCTGCGAACCTTTCCGCGTCGCGACGACCTCTGTTTGGCCGAGGGCAGTCCTGGGGTATCGCAGACCCCGTGAGCTACCACGATCCGGATCCGGTGATCCGCACGACCGACCTCGTCAAGGACTTCGGCGACCAGCGGGCCCTCGACCACATCAGCCTGTCGGTCCCTCCCGGGGTGATCCTCGGCGTCATCGGACCCAGCGGGTGCGGCAAGACGACGCTCGTCCGCACGCTCACCGGCATCACCGCCCGCACCTCCGGCGACGTGACCGTGTTCGGACGCGACCCGGTGACGCTGTCGAGCCGCCAACGCAGTCGATTCGGGTACATGCCGCAGTTGCCGGTCCTGTTCCCCAACCTGACCGTGTGGGGCAACCTCACGTTCATGTCCTCGCTCTACGGGCTGCCCGTGCGGCGTCGACGTCGCCGACTCGCGGAACTGCTCGACCTCGTCGACCTCACGGACCACCGCTCGAAGCAGCTCGCCGACTGTTCCGGTGGCATGCAGCGTCGGCTGTCGTTGGCCGCGACGCTGGTGCACGACCCGGAGCTGCTCTACCTCGACGAGCCGACGGCCGGCGTCGACCCGATCCTGCGCGAGCGGTTCTGGGAGCACTTCCGCTCGCTGCGCGACCAGGGCCGCACGATCGTCGTGCCCACCCAGTACGTCGGCGAAGCGGTCTCCTGCGACGTCGTCGCGGTGATGGCCGAGGGACGCCTGATCACGGTGCAGCCGTCCGATCAACTGTCGCGAGTGGCGTTCGGTGGCGATCCGATCGCGCTCGACTTCGAGAACGGCTGGGTTCCCAACGGCGTGAAGCAGCGCCTTCGCGAGCAGCCGTTCGTCCGCTCGGCCAGGTCCACGGAGACCGGCCTCGCGGTCGTGGTGGCCGACGGGCAGCGCGACGTCGAAGCGCTCCGGCGGCACCTGGAAGCGGAGGGCACGGCCTTCGCAGCGATCGAGCCGGCGCAGCCGACGTTCGACGAGATCTTCGTCCGCATCATCGAGAACGATGCGGCGACCCGTCAGACGCCGACGGTCGAGCCGACGGGTGTTGCAGCGTGATGCGCCCGAGCCTGTTGCGCCGCCCGCTCCAGATCGCGACGTTCCTCCGCAAGGAGGCGGTCGAGGTGCTGCGCCAGCCGCGGCTGCTGCTCACGATGGTGATCGGTCCGTTCTTGATCATGGCCGCGTTCGGTCTGGGCTATCGAGACACGCCGGAGCGGATGCGCACGCTGTTCGTGGCGCCCGAAGGGAGCCCGCTGCTCGATCAGGTCGAGTCGTACGCGGACGACATCAAGTCGTACGTGGAGTTCGCCGGAGCCACCACCGACCCGGTGTTCGCTCGGCGACAGCTGCTCGACGGCGAGGTCGACCTGCTCGTCAGCTTCCCCGACGACCCGCTCGAGACCGTCCTGCAGGGCGACCGAGCCACTGTGACCGTCGTGCACACGCGCCTCGATCCGATCGAGCAGACCGCGATCAACTTCGCGTCCCAGCTCGGCATCGCACAGATCAACGGCCAGATCCTCGCGGCCGTCGTTGCCGGCGGCCAGGAGCTGGCGACACCGGCCGAAGGGGTGTTCGCGGCGGCCGACGTGGCCGTCGACGCGCTCGATGACGCGATGGCGTCGCAGGACGAGGAGGCGACGGCCGCGGCGCTGGACGAACTCGATCAGGCGACGGGTCAGGTGTCGTTGGCGGTACGAGCGTCGACCGCACTGCTCGCCGAGCTCGGTCCGTCCGACGCGACGACCGGCGAGGCGGGCGATACCGTCACCCAGGCCGTCGACGAGCTGCGCGCGTCCATCGACGAGATCCGCACCGCGCAGTCGAGCGGCGAGGCGGCCGAGCAGGTGACGCGGATCCGCGAGCTGCTGGGCACGATCGCGACCAACTACGACGAGTTGACCGCGGTCGATTCGGCGGTGCTCGTGCAGCCGTTCACCAGCGACGTCGAGCTCGCCGTCGACGCCGTGGAGGGTGTGACCGACTGGTACGCGCCTGCGGCGGTCATCCTCATGCTGCAGCAGTTCGGCGTCGCGTTCGGTGCACTGTCGTTCGTGCGCGAGCGCCAGCTCGGCATCGTCGACGTGTACCGCGTGGCGCCGGTGCACGCCACCGAGACGCTCCTCGGAAAGTACCTCGCCTACCTCGTGATCGGCGGAGCAATCGGCGCAGCACTGATGGCGCTGGTGGTCAACCTCCTCGGTGTGCCCATCGCGTCGGGCATCACCGACATCGCAGTCGTGATCGCGCTCACGTTGTTCGCGTCGATCGGACTCGGGTTCGTGATCTCGCTGGCCTCGGGCTCCGACGCACAGGCGGTGCAGTACACGATGATCGTGCTGCTGGCGAGCCTGTTCTTCAGTGGGTTCTTCCTCGCGCTCGATCAGTTGGAGGGCCCGTCGCGGTACATCCGCTACCTGCTGCCCGTCAGCTACGCGATGCAGATGCTCCGCGACGTGATGCTGCGCGGCACGGCGATCGATCGGCAGCTGTGGGTGGGCCTTGCGGCGTTCGGTGTGGCGGCGTTCGGACTCGCGCTCATCGGTGCTCGCCGCCGGATGAGCCTGGCGAGGGAATGATGAGACTCTCGCGCACGACCATCGGCAGGGCCATGGTGGCCGTGGGGTGTGTCGGCATCGTGATGAGCATCGCGGCGGTGCTCGTCGGTCAGGGACTGGTCGACCAGGTGGAGTCCAGCGTCGACGACAGCCTGGCGCTGACGAACGATGCGCTCCAGGCGGTCTCGGATTCCATCGAGCTGACGGCCACCATCGTGGACACGATCGACGACGGCGTCTCCAGCGTCGCGGCCACCCTCGAGAGCGTGACCGCGTCGCTCGACAGCACCACCGAGGCACTGGGCAGCAGCACCGACTTCATCGGTGGCTCCCTGCCCGATGCGCTCGACGCGGTCGGTTCGGTGCTGGTCACGATCGAGAGCGTCGCGAGCTCGGTCGACGCCGCGCTGCGGACCGTGTCGCTGGCGCCGTTCGGACCCGACTACGACCCGGACACACCGTTCGACGAAGCGATCGCCGATCTGTCGGCGGCCATCGACCCGTTGCCCGAGGAGCTGCGCGACCTGTCGACCGACATCGACGGCCTGGAGACGTCGAGCGCAGCCATCGCCGACGACCTGGCCACGCTGGCCACCAACGTCGACGCGCTCGACGACCAGCTCGCCCAGGTCTCGACCCTGCTCGATCGGTATGCCACCACCACTTCCCAGGCGCAGGCCTTGGCCGACGACTCGCGCGACGACCTGCGCGCCAGCGCTCGACAGGCGAAGGTGCTGCTGGTCGTGCTGGGAATCGTGTTCGCGCTCGGGCAGGTCGTGCCGATCTGGCTCGGCACGACGCTGATCAAGGACGCAGCCGTCGTGCGCACGATCATCGCCCGCCCCCCGGACGACTGACCTTTCGGTCTGTGGCGGATCAGGCGTTGATGAAGCTCGACGTCAGCCAGGTCTTGTTGGTGTAGTGCCAGCGCACGCTGTCGCCCACCTGGTTCAGGTAGGCGTCGTTGTTCACGTACCAACGCCCACTGAACCACAGGCCGACGCAGCCCCAGGCGTCGCCCGCGGCGTAGGTGCCGTTGCGTTCGACGGTGTTCAACCACGTGTACGTGCCTTCGTAGCAGGCACGCCACGACGCGTACGTGTAGTCGAGGTTGTAGGCCGACGACGTGCGTGCGTTCACCGAGTACTGGAACGCCGTCGCGTGGTACGGCTGGCGCACCTGGCCGAGACCGAACGACTCACCGTTGTCGCCCGTGGCCGATTGGTACCAGTACGACTCCTTCACCACCTGCGCGCGCACGATGTCCTCGTCGATGCCCCACTTGCACGCGGCCCACTGGATGATCTGGTCGGTGGTGCCGGCGAAGTCGCCGTCCACGCGGTTCCAGCCCGACCAGCCGGTGCTGGTGTTGGCGACCGCACGACTGCCTCTGGTGTTGTTCGCGGTCGCGTTCTCCGGCCGGATCTCGGCGGCCGCGCGCACCCGGGTGGCGCACTCGGCGCCCGACGGCAAGGTGGCGCCGACGGGAAGAGTGGTGAACCTGCCCGCGGGCGGAGCCGTGGTCGGCGGTGCGGTGGTCGGCGGCACCGTCGTTGTGGGAACGGTGGTCGGCGGTGCGGTGGTGGTCGGTGCGGTGGTCGATGGCACCGTCGTTGCCGGTGCGATCGTCGTGGGAACGGTCGTGGCGGGCACGGTCGTCGCGGGAGCGGTCGTGGTGGCTGGTGGTGTCGTCGCGGTCGACGGGCTGCGCAGGGCGACATCGGCGGCGCGGTCGTTCCAGTGGATGAGCGGCCACTTGGAGGTGAACACGCCGATCTTCACCGAGTACGGACCCGCGCTGAGACCCCTGGTGGGCCACGAGGTGCTGAACTTCCGTGTCTGGCCGGCGGCGAACGACTGGTTGGACCACACGCGCTGCAGCACACGGCGCCCCGTGGCGTCGTAGATCTCGAGGTCGATGAGCACGCGGCGGCTGAGGTCGGATCGCACCGACGCGATCACGGAGACCGATTGTCCGACGGTGGCGAGCGGACGGTCGACCCTGCCGGAGGTGACGAATCGGCCGGCGGTCACCTCGATGGCGTCGACCTTCGTGACCGGCCCGTCGAGGGCGACGAACGGTGTGGCGAGCGCCAGCATCACGCCGGCGAGCACGACGCCGAGGCGATGCCTGAGTACGACTGAGGGCGACATGGGTTCCTCTCCGCCCGAGCCGCAGTGCACCCGGGTCAGTAGTTCATCGACGCCCGCCGTCATCAAACCGTAATGAATCCGTCACCGAACTGCAACCTTGTGATCGGACGTCGGAAGGCTCGCTGCAGGTGGTTCATCGACAGCAACCGAGAGCGCCTTGAGCCTCGTCATCTGGCACCCACGCGGCGGACGTGCATCGCGACGGCGCGAAACGGGTATCGACGCGCATGGCATCGGACGCACCGGCGTCCGACCGACGAAGGAGGCACGAGGAATGGACCACGACATGGACAAGGCTCCCCAGCCGACGCTGACGGTCTGGAAGTTCCGGGAGAACTCGGGCTTCGACGGCTCGTCACTCATCGGGTTCGCGGTCGAGGCGATCGACGGCAAGGTCGGCACGATCGACGAGGCGAGCATCGACACCGACAGCAGCCACCTGGTGGTCGACACCGGCTTCTGGATCTTCGGCACACGCCGACTGATCCCTGCTGGAGTGGTCGCCTACGTCGACCCCGAGGCCCGGAGCGTCGCCATCAGTCTCACCAAGGCGCAGGTGAAGGATGCGCCCGACTGGGATCACGCACACGCGGCGGACCACAGCGACCAGACGTGGCGCGACCGCTACGCCAGCTACTACGGCCCCTACGGGTGGTGAGGCCGGGCTGTGAGACCGCAGCACTCGGCGGTCGGGACCTCGCGGTCCCGACCGCCAGGCGCTCGTGCGTCAGCCGCCTTCGGTGGTGGGCGTGATCGGATCGGTCATCAGTGGATCGGTCGTCATCACGTCGGTCACGCCTGGCACGTCGGGGTTCTCGATGTCGGTGTCGTCGTCGTCGCCGCACGCGACGCCGATGACTGACGAGATGGCCAGTAGGGCGATGAGTGATCTGCGCATGTGAGTGGTCTCCTGGTCGGGCCCGCTGTGTGCTGCGGTACCCGTCGACGGCGGTTCGAAAACCTCTCGCCGCCGCTCAGTCAGGATCGGCGAGGTAGCGCCGGACGCTGCGCACGTCGGCAAGCCCGGCCCGGTCGCGGATCTCCTCGAGCGGCGCCGAGTGCGCATGCTGGGTGATGTGGTAGCGGCGCAACGCGTTGGCGGTGACCCGGTCTTCGTCGTCGTCGGTGAGTTGGCGGATGAGGTGATCGGCTCCGAAGCGGGTGAGCCGCTCCGGTTGCCCGGACGACGTGGAGCGAGTGTTGGTGAACAGTGGGCCATCGCGGCGGCCGGCGGCGCATCGGCGCACGGCCCGCGCGGTTCCGGCATCGAGCCGGACCCGCTTCTGCTCGCCGCGTCGCCGCACGATGATGGTGGTGGTGGGGTGCCGGCCACGCACATCGTCGACGTCGAGCGCCAGCGCTTCGCTGACCTTCAACCCGTCGGTCACGAGCAACTCGACCAACGCCTCGAGGCGCGGGTCGAGCGATGCTGCGAGCGTGCGGTAGCTCTCGACGGCTTGCGGCGTGAGGCGCATCGTCGGGCTGGGAGCCCCGGTCGCCACGCGGGGGCGGTCGGTGCCGAGTGTGGGGTTGTGCGAGGCCGCCTCGGTGCGCACCGCGAAGTCGTAGAACGACGACAGCGCGGACCACTTCCGACGGATGGTGGCGGCGCTGTCGCCGGCCTGTTCGCGGGCGGCGTGGAACGCGACGAGCGTGGTGGTGTCGGCGGTGAGCGGGATGGCGCCCTGCTGTGCGCACCAGCGCCCGAAGGACGCCAGATCGGAGCGGTAGGCGGCGCGTGTGTTCGGCGAGTCCAACGCACTCAGCCATGCCTCGACGGTCTCGTCCTGCACGGCGAGCTGGCGCGTTCTCGATGGCGCGGGCATGTCGGCATGATGCCGATCGGAGCCGCGAATGTCAACATAATTGCGATCAGAGGAGAGGTTGACACTCAACATAACCGTGCATATTATGTTGACCGGGTCCCACCCTCTCGGGGCCATCAGCAAGCACAGCACGCAAGTTCTCTCGACAGCGAAGGAGAGTTGACATGATCACCAAGACCGATCCGTTCCGCGATTTCGACACGCTCTTCAACCGGCTGTCCGGTCGACCGCAGCTCGCCGGCGGCATCATGCCGATGGACGCGTTCCGCCGTGGCAGCGATGTGTGGGTGCACATCGACCTGCCGGGCGTGAAGGCGGAGAACCTCGACATCACCGTCGAGCGCAACGTCCTCACCGTCGCTGCCGAACGCTCGTGGCAGCGTCAGGAGACCGACCAGCCGTACTTCGGCGAGCGCTATCGCGGCACCTTCCGCCGGCAGATCGAGCTCGGCGAAGGTCTCGACCTCGAGCACCTCGAAGCCGACCTGCACGACGGTGTGCTCACGTTGCGCATCCCGGTCGCGGAGCAGGCCAAGCCGCGCAAGGTGCAGATCGGCCAGCGCAGCTCGGCGCCCGACGCGATCGAGGCAACGGCCAATCCGTCCTGACCCCTCGAACCGCTGACTACTGTCGTCCGTCGAGCGAGGAGACGGACTGACGGATGAAGGTCGAGTTCACGGGTGAGATCTGGTTCTGGCGGGGCCCTTCGCCGTTCTACTTCATCACCGTGCCCGAGCCGGAGCGCACGGTCCTCGCCGAGGAGTGGGTGTTCGCCAGCTACGGCTGGGGCATGCTCCCCGTCACCGCCCGGATCGGCCGCACGACGTGGGCCACCTCGTTGTTCCCCAAGGACGGCAGCTACGTGGTCCCCGTCAAGCAGGCGGTCCGCACCGCCGAACAGCTCGACGACGGCGACGTGCCGCACGTGACGCTGACCCTGCGCACCACCTGACCCCTGTGGTCAGGTGGTGCCGCGTCGGCACCGTCGCACGACCCACCCGGTACCATCGGGCCGATGGTGGTGGGCGACGAATCCTCGACGGACCAGATGCGCGTGCTCTTCGTGCACACCGCCACGCAGCCTCCGCTGGGTGCCGACACCTGGGTGCAGGTGCAGATCATCGGCTCGCTCGACCGGGCGACCCATCGGCTGCACGTCGCGTGTGCCACCGGTGCGCCCGACTCGCCCACCCCCACGTACGCGGCGTTGCGCGGCATCAGCGGCATCGAGGTCGTGCCCGTCAACTTCGGGCCGGAGCTCTACCGACGCTCCACCGTCGGCCGCCTGCTGGCGCTGTTCGGAGTGTTTCCCGCGATCCTCAGCATGGCGCGCCTCGCCCGATACGTGCGCCGCCACCGCATCCAGGTGTTGCACACCACGGATCGGCCGCGCGACGCACTCGCGTGTGTGCTGCTCGCCCGACTCACCGGAGCACGCCTCATCGTGCACTCCCACGTCGCATACAGCGCGGAGTGGATGGGGCGTTCGCTGCAGTGGGCGATGCGTCGCGCCGACGCGCTGGTGGCGGTGTCGGAGTTCGTGGGTTCCACGCTGGTCGACGGTGGAGCCGAGCCAGAGCACGTGCACGTGGTGCTCAACGCGATCGAGCTCGACCGCTGGGTGCCCGGCGTCGGTCGCGAGGCCGCGCGGACAGAGTTCGGCTACTCCGACGACGATCGGGTGGTCATCACGGTCTGCCGGCTGTTCCCGCCGAAGGGTCCCGACCTGCTCATCCGAGCGGTCGCCGACGTGCACCGGCTGCACCCGCAGGTCCGGCTGCTGCTCGTCGGCCAGGAGATGGAAGGCGGCTACATCGACGAGCTCCGCGCCGGCGCTCGTGCGCTGGGTGTCGAGGGGATCGTCACGTTCGCCGGTCGCCGCACCGACGTGCCGGCGCTGATGGCCGGCGCCGACCTGTTCGCGATGCCGTCGAACGACGAGCCGTTCGGCCTCGTCTACGCGGAAGCGATGGCGATGGAGCTGCCGGTGGTCGCCATCGACAACGGAGGCACACCGGAGGTGGTCGAGCACGGCGCCACCGGCCTGCTGTCGGCCGCCGGCGACCACGATGCGCTCGTCGAGCACCTCGCTGCGCTGGTCGCCGATCCCGCGCGCTGCCGCGAGATGGGGCGCCTCGGCCGCCGTCACGTCGAGGAACGGTTCACGCTTCGCCGACAGGCTGCCGATATGGCATCCGTGTATCGGCTGGTAGCGTCGCGACCAGCCCAGCGACGGCGGAAGAAGGATGGGAAGTCGTGAGAACAGCGTCTGCACTCGATCTCTCGGAGCTCAGGGAACGGCTCGACGTCGACGGGTACGCGGTCATCCCCGGGGTGGTCTCTCCGTCGAAGGTCGCCACGTTCGCCGACGAGATCCTCGCCACGTACGCGGCATCCGACAAGTTCGACGGTGGCGGCAGCTTCAGTGGCCATCTGAACTGCTTCCCCGGTGAGTCGTCACGGTTCTTCTACGACGAGATCGCCGACTACGGCCTCGTCGACGCCATCGACCAGTTGCGCCCCGACCGGTCGAACGCGGTGCGGGCCACGCTCAACTTCAACTTGCCCGGCAGCGTCGCGCAGCACTACCACATCGATGGCATCTACATGGACGAGTTCCTCGTGTGCAACGTCGCCGTGGTCGACACCGACCTCGTCAACGGGGCCATCGACATGCTGCCCGGCACCCACCGCCAGTTCTACAAGTTCTGGCAGTACGCGCTGCAGCGCAAGTACCGCCTCACCACTCGCCTGCCGATGCGGCAGGGCGACATCCTCGTCCGTCGCTCCACCGTGTGGCACCGAGGCATGCCCAACAAGAGCGTCACGCCGCGGCCGATGATGTCGCTGACGTTCGGCGAGAAGTCGGCACCCGACGGCGACCCGTTCATGGTGAACGACGGCAAGATGCTGTTCTACCCGAACTGGTTCAACACCAGTCGCGCGGGGCAGCTGCGCGAACGCACCTTCGTCGCTGCACCGTTCACCTACTCCACCTACCGCTTCGTCACCTCGCTGTACGGCAACAAGGGGTACGAGTCGTACTGATGCGCACGGCCACCGTGGTGGTGGCCGACCGGATCACGGCGCGGCGACTGCGGGCGGCGGTGCCGGGTCGAGCCGGATGATCGCGTCGGCAGGGACGGCATTGGCCTCGCCGGAGATGCAGGTGAAGCGCCAGGCGAAGAACGCGTTGCGCGCCGGCGAATAGGCGAGGCCATTGGCGGTGTACGGCATGCGTGGGCCGACCCGTCGCCAGGTGGCGCCGTCGTCGTCGGACACGATGACGAAGCGGTCGCCGATCGACGCGAGCCGTCCGTCGGGCAGCACCAGCAGGCTCCGCGACTCGAACGAGTTGGGGCCGCGAGCGAGGCGGGTCCAGGTGATGCCGCCGTCGACGGACTTGATGACCCCGCGACTGGCCTCGAGCAGCCAGTACACGGCGCCATTGACGACGAGCGGCTCGCCGGAGATGCCGACCGTGGAGACCGTGGTCCAGGTGGCGCCGCCGTCGACGGTGCGGAAGATGCCCGAACGGTCGCCGTTCTGGCTGCCGACCAGGAAGGTGTTCGAGTCGATGACGAGCGGCCAGCCGGCATGTCCGACGCCGTCGGGAAGGGTCTCCGAGATCAGCTGCCACGTCGCCCCACCGTTGGTCGACTTGTAGACGGTGGGCTGTTCGTGGATGCCGGCGACCAGCGTGCGCCGCTGGGGATCCGTGAAGTCGACGCTGACGAGGGCGACGTGCGTGATGTCGCCGAGCTGTTGGAACGTGGCGCCGTTGTCGTCGGTGCGGTACACGCCGCCGCCGGTGTAGACACCGCTCTGCCAGTAGGTGTCGGGGTTCGCGGGGTCGCGCACGATGGAGGTGCCGCGGTTGATGATCGAGGAGCCGCCGCCGGCGCCGAGGCGCTGCCACTCCGGTGAGGCGCCGCTCAGCGCCCACATCCCCTGCAAGGCGACCGACGCGATGACCGTGTCGCTGTCCTGGAAGGCGGACATGAACGAGAGGTTGCCGCAGTCCGACGGCAGTCCTTCGAGGTTGCCCGTGGCATTGGTCCAGTCGTCGGCATAGCCGTCGTCGACCGGAGTGGTCGGTGGCCCCAGTGCCGGGGTGACCACGACCGTGACCGTCTTCACCGCGATGCTCGCGAGCGTGGTGGCGGTGAGCGTGTAGGTGGTGGTGACGACCGGCGACACCGTCAACGACGTGCCGGTGATCACGTCGCTGACCGGTGTGATCTTCAACGCTGCGCTCGGATTGCTGACTTCCCACGACAGCAGGGCCGTCTCGCCCTCGACGATCGTGTTCGGTTCCGCGCTGAACGACGAGATGGTGACGGTGGAGGTGACGTCGTCGTTGGGGAAGGTGGTGGTGGCGCCCGTCACCTTGCCGCCGTCGGAGCCGCCGCCGCATGCGCTGACGAGGAGCAGCGCACCGAGCACGACGCCCCGCGATCGGGGGAGCAGCCCGCTCCGTCGACTGGCGGAGTGACGCAGGGAGCAGCAGAACATCGGACCTCACGATAGGGGACGGGGCGACGCCTCGCTCAGCAGGTCAGACGGGGAGGACGGCGGTTTCTGGCTCGAGTCGTCTGGAAAGTGTCAAGATCGCGCGTAGACGGCCGATAACCACATCGTGCCCGGTGCATTCGACGGATGCTCCGGACTCGCAACGGTGGGACCGGCGACCGAGGAAGCCCTCCCCGCTGGCGCTGTGTCGTATCCACGAGTTCACGAAGTGTTTGTCATACAATCGTAAGAAATGTCCGTAAGCTGACACGCAATCGCAATCAACGGCTCCCCCCGGGCCGCTGACCGAAAGGCTCTTCCATGACCAGATTCCGCACCACGCTGTCGCTGTTGCTGGCGGCGTCCGCGCTCGCCGGTGCCAGCGTGCTCGTGCCGGCCACGGCGTCAGCGGCCGTCGTCGCCGCCGTGCAGCCCACGCGCGTGCTCGACACTCGCAACGGCATCGGAGGCACCAGCGGCATGGTCTCGCCCGGCGCGGTCGTCCGCGTCGCCATCGCACCGGCGGCCAGTGCCGGGGCATCCGCCGTCGTGCTCAACCTCACTGCCACCAACGGCGACAGCGCCGGCTGGGTGAAGGCATGGCCGTGCAGCGATCCCACCCCCGAGACCTCCGTCGTCAACTTCCCGGCGAACCGCACTGCGGCGAACGCCGTCATCCTCAAGTACGACAGCGCCGGCGTGTGCATGTCGACCAGCTCGCCCGTGCACCTCGTGGCCGACCTCACCGGTTGGTTCGTGGGGCAGAGCGACTTCACCGGCACCGTGCCGGGACGCATCCTCGACACGCGCACCTCCGGTGACCCGCTGGAAGCCGACGTGGAACGACGCGTGCCGGTCGCCGGCCGCGAGGGCATCAGCGCCCAGGCCACGTTCGTCGCGCTCAACCTCACCGTCGTCGGTCCCGGCACCGCCGGCTGGTTGGTCGCCTACCCGTGCGGGCAGCCCTCCACCAGCTCCACCGTCACCTTCTCGGCGTTCGAGACCGTGGCGAACCTCTCGCTCGTCGGGCTCGGCCAGGGCGATGTCTGCGTCCGAGCGAGCACCGATGTGGCCCTCGTCGTCGATTCCTACGGCTACTCGACGGGGCAGGGTGCGCTGCGAGTTGCCTCACCCTCACGCCTGCTCGACACCCGCAACACGTCGCAGTGGCCCACCGGAGCCGCCGAAGCCGGCGACATCATCAACCTTCGCGTCGCCGGACGCGGTGGCGTGCCCAACGACGCCGACTCAGTGGTGGTCACCGTCACCATCATCGATCCCACCACCGACGGCTTCGTCACCGCCTGGCCGTGCGATCAGCCGGCGCCCACCACCTCCACGATCAACACCTGGCCCGGCGCTCGCCGCTCGAACCTCGGGTTGGTCAAGATGGCCGTCACCGCCGGCACCATCTGCATCCGATACTCGTCGAGCCAGTACAACGCCCGCACCAACATCATCGTCGACGCGGTCGGCTGGAGCACCGGCGGCCCCGCCCGCACGGCGCCCACCGGTGTCGGCACGCTGACGCCTGCGCCCGAGCCGCCGCCGGTCGGGTTGCCCCCGATGGGCACGGTGCTGTGGTCGGAGGACTTCTCCAGCCCCG
>CAZWCU010000113.1:0-13365 GCA_964632715.1 uncultured Bifidobacterium sp.
GCGAGGCGATGAAGGTGCGCGAGTAGCCCATCTCGCGCCGCACCACCGGGGGGGCGGCGCCTTTGCCGACGACAACCACCGGCGGCCCGGTGAGCTTGTTGTAGTTGCTGGCCATGCTGTGGCCGTACGCGCCGGTGACCGGCGTCGCGAGCAGGTCGCCCACCGCGACTCCCTCGGGCAGGCCGGCATCGAAGATGAGCACGTCGCCGCTCTCGCAGTGCTTGCCCACCAGGCGAGCACGCGCCGGCCGAGGCGCGGTGACGGCACGCGGCAGGAACGCTTCGTAGCCGCTGCCGTAGAGCACGGGCCGCGGGTTGTCGCTCATGCCGCCGTCGACGCTGACGTAGGTGCGCACGCCAGGGATGTGCTTCACCGTGCCGACCGTGTAGAGCGTGACGGCGGCGCCGGCGACGATGCTGCGACCGGGCTCGACCGACACGTTGCTGCGCACGCCGAGGGCCTGGCACGCGTCGAGCAGCACGTTGCCCCACTGCGTGATGCTGGGTGCCTCCTCGCCTTCCACGTACGGCACGCCGAGGCCGCCACCGAGCACCAGCTCGGGCAGGTCGAGCGGGATGGCGAACCCCGCCATCACCTCGGCTGCCTTCGCGAAGTTGGATGCCTCGAACACGTTGCTGCCGATGTGACAGTGCACGCCGTCCAGCTGCACCGACGGCGAGCGGCGCATGCGATCAACGGCACGGAGCGCGTCGCCGTTGCCGAGGTTGAACCCGAACTTGCTGTCGTCCTGACCGGTGGCGATGAACTCGTGGGTGTGCGCGTGCACGCCGGGCGTGATGCGCGCGAGCACCTTCGGCGCGGGCAACCCCTCGGCGTGGAGGGCGTCGAGGCGGTCGAGCTCGTCGAAGCTGTCGACGACGATGTGGCGCACGCCCTCGGTGATGGCCATGCGCAGTTCGGCGACGGTCTTGTTGTTGCCGTGCAGCGCGAGCGCGTTCGCGGGAACACCGGCCCGCAGCGCCACGTACATCTCGCCGCCACTGGCCACGTCGAGGTGCATGCCCTCCTCGTACGCGAGCCGAGCCATGGCGGTGCACAGGAACGCCTTGGTGGCGTAGTAGGCGCGCCCGGGGCCGAACGCTGCCACCGTCTCGGCGCAGCGTGCGCGCAGGTGCGCCTCGTCGTACACGAACAGCGGTGTGCCGAACTGCGCGGCGAGCTCGGCGAGGTCGCACCCGCCGATCGCGAGCGAGCCGTCGGCTTGCACCGATGCGTTGTCGGGCAGCAGCGACAGCGGTACCGGGTTCACATGCGCTCCGGGGCGTCGATGCCGAGCAGGGCGAGACCCTGCTCGAGCGTGCGGGCGGTGAGGTCGCACAGCGCGAGGCGGCTGTCGCGAGTGGCTTCGTGGCCCTCCTTCAACACCGGGCACGCCTCGAAGAACGCGGTGAACGTCTGCGCGAGATCGAACAGGTAGGTGCACAGGCGGTGTGGCGCGAACTTGTCGAGGGTGTCGTGCACCGCCGCGTCGAACTGCAGCAAATGCAACGCGAGTGCGCGTTCCTGCGGCTCGGCGACGACGGGCACGACACCGCGCACCGATGCACGCTCGACGCCCGCCTTGCGAAAGATGCCGCAGACACGAACGTGCGCGTACTGCACGTACGGCGCCGTGTTGCCGTCGAACGCGAGCATGCGGTCCCAGTCGAAGACGTAGTCCTTGATCCGGTCGCTGGAGAGCTCGGCGTACTTGAGCGCGCCGATGCCGAGCCTGTTCGCCAGCGTGGCCTGCTCGTCGGCCGGCATGTCCGGGCTGCGCTCGGCGACGATCGCGCGACCACGATCGAGTGCGGCGTCGACCAGGTCGAGCAACATCGCCGGCTCGCCGCTGCGGCTCTTCAGGATCTTGCGATCCTCGCCCAGCACGTTGCCGTTGTTGACGTGCACCGCTCGCGCCGGCGGTACGAGCACGCCCAGCATCTCGGCAGCCTTGAACACCATCTGCAGGTGCTGGCTCTGAGGGGTGCCGATGCAGTAGACGAGCAGCGTGGCGTGCAGGCGCTCGACCCGATCGAGCACGCACGTGATGTCGCTGGTGGCGTAGTTGAAACCGCCCGTGCGGGCCTGCACGATGAGCGGCAGTGGCTCGCCCTCGCGGTTCGTGAACCCCGGCACCCACACGACCTTGGCGCCCTCGCTCTCGGCCAGCAGGCCTGCCTGGTCGAGCCGTTCGAGCATCGCCGGCATCATCGGTTGGTAGTAGCTCTCGCCGACGATGTCGTCGCGCCGCAGCAGCACACCGAGCTTGCCGTAGACGACGTCGAAGTAGTCGGCCGACTTGTCCACCAGCTTGTGCCAGATCGCCATGGTGGCCGCGTCGTCGCGACTCTGCAGCAGCGTGACGCGCTGGCGAGCGCGATCCTTGAACTCGTCGCTGGCATCGAACTTCGCCCGGGCCTGGCGATAGAACGCGCTCGGGTCGGAGAGGTCGATGGTCAACTCTGCGTCGAGACCACCGAGGTCGACCATGTGCTCGATGAGCATGCCGAACGGCGTGCCCCAGTCCCCGATGTGGTTCTCGCGGATCACGGTGTGGCCGACGAACTCCAGCATCCGCACGAGCGCGTCGCCGATGAGCGTGGTGCGCAGGTGACCGACGTGCATCTCCTTGGCCACGTTCGGTGCCGAGTAGTCGACCACCACGATCTCCGGTGCCGCGTCGCGGACGCCGAGATGAGGGTGGCCTGCTGCTTCGACCAGTTGCGCGGCCAGGAACTCGGGGGTGAACGTCACGTTGATGAAGCCGGGCCCCGCCACCTCGGCGCTGCTGCACATCGCCGCCAGGACGCCGGTGTCGACCACCGCCTGCGCGATCTCGCGCGGGTTCTTGCCCACTTGCTTGGCGAGCG
The DNA here is from genome assembly GCA_964632715.1 of uncultured Bifidobacterium sp. Lineage (GTDB taxonomy): Bacteria > Actinomycetota > Acidimicrobiia > Acidimicrobiales > Ilumatobacteraceae > UBA668. The sequence continues at coordinate 2,871 of CAZWCU010000113.1, forward strand.
CCAGTGCCCCGTTGGCCTGCGCGTCGGCACGATCGCTGGGGCGGACCACGGGATCGATGTCGGCCGCGGGGAGGCCGGTGACAGCGGCGAACGCGTCGCGCAGCGTCGCGGAGATGGTGTGCAGCGGATCGGCCATGGTGAATCGATGGTACCGGTCGACCCTGCGTGTGGAGCTATGTGTTCGCGAGCAACCAGTTGGTCTCGCCAATGGCGAACAGCACACCCGGCCGCATCGCGCGCAGCACGGTGGTGAGGTTGGTGATGCTCAGCGACACGCACCCGGCCGTCGGCTTGGTGTTGTTGTTGGCGTCGTAGCTGAACCGGTGCAGGAAGATGGCCGACGCGTACGGGATCTCGCCGGGCGCGTCGCCGCTCACGTTCGGCTCCATGTTGGCGCCGATGAGCGCGGCGTGCTGGTAGGCGCCGGTGATGTTGGGCAGGTACTCGTCGCTCCCGTTCGCACAGTTGGCCGCGGTTCGTTGCACGAGGTGTCCGTAGTCGGGGTGGTTGGGGGTGGCGCCGAAGCAGTCGCCGGTGCGCACACGGCGGTACGCGCCGGCGCTCACACCGGGGTCGGCGGAGTTGCCGAAGAAGCTGAACCGCTGGCCGTCCCACGCGGTCATGGTGGCGAGCGGGAACACCCCGGCGGGCGTGGTGCCGTCACCGCTGCGCCGCTGCAGCAGAGGGCGTACCCCGTTGCGACCGACGCGGGCGCTCATCGCGGGGCCGCACACCCAGCCCTGCTCGCCGCGCTCGGCCAGCTGCACGGTGCCCGTGGTGGCCGTGGCGCTGTTGGTGAGCACCACCACCACTTGCGTCGCGCCCTGGTGCAGCCCGATGTTGAACGCGATCTGCTGGCAGGCCGTGGCGGGTTGTGGGCCCTTCGTGCGCTGTGACGCGACGTTGGCAGCGGCCGGGCCGCCCACGCGCTCGATGGCCTGCGGCTGCAGCACCCGCTCCTGGTCTGGAGGTGTCGACACGGCCGCGGCCGCGACCGCCGCGGCGACGATGGCGGCGACGCAGAGCGTTCTGATGGCGGTGGTCGACATGCGCATGTGATGTTGCCGTTCCTTCACTGCCCGACCGCACTGCCCGACCTCCAACCCTACCTGCCCGTCGCGCCACGACCGACCCGCCGGCCAGCAGCGAGCACGCGATCGGTGCGCATTCGTCCCTGCCGATCTCTGGTCACGTTTCGTCTCCATGTGCGAGACAGAACGTGACCAGAGTTCTGTCGGGCGCGTCGCGCCGGATGCCCGTCATGGCGCTCCGCGCACGCGTCCGCACCTCCAACGGTCGAACCGTGGAGACGTGGAGCACGGTTGCGCGCTCAACCGTTCGTGCGCCACCAGTCGAGGAGGAACTGGGCGGCGGCGGCGTAGAGCTCGGCGAACTCGGGGTCGTCGGCCGCAGCGTGCAGGCAGGCCAGCGTGTACTTCACCAGGTGCGCGTCGTGGTGCATCGACGCCGCGGCCGCCAGTTCGTGCACGTCGATGTGCGACCGGCCGTCGGTCTCGGGGGCGATGCGTTCCGGCAGCGTCTCCCTCCCGAACGCCACCCGGAACCCGAGCGCGTAGGTGCTCGCCACTGCGAGGGCGGTCCGCGCTCGCACACCGGCGCCGGCGAGTGCGAGCACGCCCTGCGGCATCGTCATCGCGTGGCTCCAGCCGTACGGCGCGTGGGCCGGGTCGTCGTGCAGCATGCTCCATGCGGCGATGCGGGTCACGGTGTGCAGCGCGGCCGGCACGTGATAGCGATCGGCGAGGACCGGCCCGAGCAGCCGGTCGGCCACGCCCGGCTGTTGCGCCTGGGTCATCAGTGGATGGATGAAGTCGCTACTCGGCCGACCGAGGTAGGGCGCCGAGCGCAGTGCCTCGTACAGCCCGGTGGCGTCGCCGCGGCCGGAGTGGCTCGCGTGCCACGACACCTGCCAGTCCGGATGCGCAGCGAGCGAGCGCAGCGGTCCGCGCAGCAACGTGGGCGACAGCCCGGTCGCGGCGCGATCTCGCAGGAGCAACGCGAAGCCGATCGGCGCGTGCCCGGCTGCGGCGAGCGACGGCACGATGGATTCGCCGAAGGCGCCGACCACCTCAGCAGCACTCATCGTCGGCAGCAACGCAGACGCAAGTGCATCGACGCGATCCGCATCACCTGCGGCCAGCGCGTCGATCAGTGCGGCCGGCCGGGTGGCGGCCGTCGGCACGTTCGCGGGTGCCGGAGATGGTGGCTCCACCGGATCGCCGGCTCGCTCGTACTCGTCGGACAACCACTCGATCATGCCCAACGCGGCGTCGCGGTCCTCGGCGCGGAGGTACCGCAGCAGGTGCACTCGCGCCATCAGCTCCAACGGAGCGTGCAGCACGAACGAGTCGGCCGGAGCCGCCTTGGGAACCGACACGCGGGCGACGGCGCGGTCGATGAGCTCGCGGGCGGAGGTGGTGCGAGTGGAGATGTTCGACATGCGCACTACTCTCCACCTTCAAGTTCTGTTGAAGTCAAGCTCGAATCCGGAGGCACACCGATGGCGTCCCCCACACCCTTCTCGAAGCAACCGCCGAAGCCGTTGCCGAAGCTGTTGACGATCGGGCAGTTGGCCACGCGCGGCGGCATCGCCGCGAGCGCGCTGCGGTTCTACGAGTCGCAGGGTCTCCTCGAGTCGACGCGTGCCGACAACAACCAGCGCCGATACCACCGCGACACGCTGCGCCGGGTGGCGTTCATACGCGCGGCGCAGACGGTGGGGTTGAGCCTGGAGGAGATCCGGAAGGCGATGGACAGCCTTCCGAACAGCCGCACGCCCACGCACGACGACTGGCAGGCGCTGGCCACCGCGTGGAAGGCGCAGCTCGACGACCGGATCAGGCTGATCGGGCGCCTGCGCGACGACCTCGAGTCGTGCATCGGCTGCGGCTGCCTGAGCATGGAGACCTGCCCGGTGTACAACCCGAGCGACATCGCGTACTCCCTGGGGCACGGCGCGCAGTACCTGAAGGGCCGCAGCCCCGCCGACGCCGGCGTCGTCGTGTAGCAGTCACAGTCGTGGAGCACGGGCGAGCGGCAACCCGCTGCTGCGCTCGCGGCTTTGGTCGCTATCGTGGCGCGGTCCTCGGCGTCGACGTCGCAGGACCCCCGCCCTCGTAGCTCAGGGGATAGAGCGTCGGCCTCCGGAGCCGGATGCGCAGGTTCGAATCCTGCCGAGGGCACCGCACATTCGACCTCGTGTGGCGCGTTAGGGTCGTGCCGCGGCGTGGGGGCCGCCACGGGAAACGAGGCACTGATGACCACTCCGCACCTGCCTGGACGTCTGGGCAACGACGATCTCACACTGGCCAGCGATCCGCGCGCCGACCCGCGCATGGTCGCGGCGATGCTGCCGATCGGCCTCGCCGACCGCACGCCGCCGCAGCCGGTCACGGTGGACACGCCCCTCGAGTCGCTGCACGAGTTCAACACGATGGCCGAGATGATGTTCGACACCGCGTTCTCCAGCTTCTCGGCAGCGCTCCCGCCGGTCGCCGGCGTGGAACGCAGCATCGAAGTGATCCGTGGCATCGACGGCAACGACATCACGCTCTACCTGCATCGTCCCGCGAACTCCGACGGTCCGCTGCCGGGCGTGCTGCACCTCCACGGCGGCGGCATGACCATCCTGGAAGCGTCGAGCGCCTCGTACCACCGGTGGCGCGACCACCTCGCCGCCCAGGGCCTCGTGGTCTGCGGTGTCGAGTTCCGCAACGCCAGCGGCAAGCTCGGCCCGTACCCGTACCCGGCCGGGTTGAACGACTGCTCGTCCGCGCTGCGCTGGTTCGGCGAGCAACGCACACGCCTCGGTGTCACCGGCATCGTGGTCTCCGGCGAGTCCGGCGGCGGCAACCTCACGCTGGCCACCACGCTGAAGGCCAAGCGCGACGGGTACCTCGATCTGATCGCCGGCGTCTATGCGCAGTGCCCGTACATCTCCAACGCCTACGAGTCGCCGGTGCCCGAGCTCACCTCGCTGTTCGAGAACGACGGCTACTTCCTGAGCTGCGAGCAGATGGGCGTGATGGCGATGCTGTACGACCCCACTCGGGCGAGCGCCACAGACCCCCTCGCGTGGCCGTACCACGCGTCGGTCGACGACCTCGCCGGCCTCCCGCCGCACGTCATCTCCGTCAACGAGCTCGATCCGCTCCGCGACGAGGGGCTCGCGTACTACCGCAAGCTGGCGCGTGCCGGCGTGTCGGTCGTCTCGCGTACGGTCAACGGCACCTGCCACGCCGGCGACTGCATCTTCGAAGCCGCGATGCCCGATGTGTTCCAGGCGACCATCCGCGACATCGCAGGGTTCGCCGCGTCGGTCACCCGATGAGCCGGCGGTAGAGGGCCACGTAGCCCTCCACCATCTTGTCCACCGAGAAGTGGTCGCGCACACCCGCGCGGCATGCGCCTCGGTCGAGCTCGGTCACGTGGCGCAGGCCGTCGATCAGCTCCTCGTCGGTGTCGCCCAGGAAACCGGTGACCCCGTGGGTGACGATCTCCGGCATCGCACCGAGACCGCAGCCGACCACGGGTGTGCCGCAGGCGAGCGACTCGAGCGTGGCCATGCCGAACGGCTCGCGCCACGCGATCGGGTTCACCAGCGCGACCGCATCGGCGAGCAGCTCCAGCTTGGCGACCGCGTCGAGCTCGCCGAGGTACTCCACGTCGGCGCCCAGGAAGGGGCGGACGAACTCGTCGAAGTACTCCTGCTCGCGCGGTTCGCGCATCTTGGCGGCGATCTTCAGTGGCACTCCGGCGGCGCGAGCGACGGTGATGGCACGGTGGATGCCCTTGTCGGCGGCCATGCGGCTGAGGACGGCCGCGTAGCCACCGCGGCCGGTGCCGTCGGGGTAGTCGGCCACGTCGATGCCGTGGTGCACGACGGCCGCGATCGGCAGCGTGGTGGACTCGGCGTGCGAGTGCGAGATGGCCACGAGGGCCACCTCCGGCACGGCGCCGTAGAGAGCGCTCATCGTGCGCGTGAACGGGTTGTGGTTGGTGGTGACCACGGGGAGGCCGGGGAAGCGGTTCGAGTAGATCGGCCCGGCGAGCGTGTGGTCGTGCACGATCATCCGGTCCTTCACCAGCTCGTAGGCACCGATCGCATGCTCGAGCTCGATGCTCGCGCGCCCCATCCGCACCGTGTCCTCCGCGGGCACCACCGACGCGGTGGGCACCGGACAGGTGGAGTCGGGGTGGCACACCATCAGCACGTCGTGGCCCGCACGCGCCAGCCCGCGCGCGAGCTGGTCGACCACGGCCTCGGTGCCGCCGTAGCCGGGCGCGGGCACCGGCAACCAGCACGGGGCGACGATGCCGATGCGCAGCGGTTCGTCGGCGGCGACCATCACTGACGCTCCCCGACCGCGCTGGTCTGCTCTGGCATCGTCAGCGACGTGCCGCGCCGGCGGGTGTCGACGGATCGCACGCGCGAGACCGTGTCGAGGCGGGCGAGGAAGCGTCGGGCCCAGCGGTGCACGTCGTTGTCGCGGATGGCCGAACGCATCGTGCTCATCCGCCGTGCACGCTCGTCGCTCGGCATCTCGACCGCGGCGAGGAACGCCGCCTTCATCGCGTCGAGATCGTACGGGTTCACCAGCAGCGCTCCGTCGAGCTCGTTGGCCGCTCCGGCGAACTCGCTCAGGATGAGCACTCCGTTGTTGTCGCTGCGCGTCGCCACGATCTCCTTCGCGACCAGGTTCATTCCGTCGGCCAGCGGTGTGACCACCACGGCGTCAGCGGCGCGGTACCACGCGGCCAGCTGTGCCTCGTCGCAGTTCTCGTCGATGTAGAGCACCGGGCCGCTGCCGTCGTCGCGTCGGTGCGTGTCGTTGATGGATGCGATCATCGCCTCCACCTCCTCCTTCTCCTCGCCGTACCCGGGCACGTCGCCGCGACTGGGCGGCGCGACCTGCACGAAGCTGGTGGTCCGCGGGTCGAGACGGCCCTGGTCGAGCAACTCGCCGAACGCGCGCAGCCGTTGCGTGATGCCCTTCGTGTAGTCGAGCCGGTCGACACCGAAGAACAGCGCGGTCGCGCCGAGTTGCTCACGCAGTGCGAGCGCCCTGCCGGCGGCAGCGTTGCCGAGGTCGTCCCAGTGCCCGACGTCGATGGAGATGGGGAACGCGTCGACGTGCACCGGGTGCCCGCGGCGGGTGGTCCAGTGCCCGCGCAGTGGATTGCGCAGCAGGCGCTCCGTGCTCGCGGCGAAGTTGGCCACGTCGTCGTCGGCCTGGAAGCCGATCAGATCCGCGCCGAGCATCCCCTCGAGCACCTCGCGCCGCCACGGAAGGGTGGCCATCAGCTGCGCATTGGGGAACGGGATGTGCAGGAACAGACCGATGCGCAGGTCCGGGCGGCGTGCGCGGATCGCGGCCGGCGCGAGCAGCAGGTGGTAGTCGTGCACCCAGACGGTGCCGCCGAGCGGAGCGACTCGGGCCACTTCTGCGGCGAATCGCTCGTTCACCTGGCGGTACGACCGCCACCACGACCGACGCAGTTCCACGTGACGCACTCGACCGTGGAAGAGCGGCCACAGCAGCGAGTTGGAGAACCCCTTGTAGAAGCCGGCGACCTCGGTGGCGGCCAGATCAACCGGGTGCAGCACCAGGTTGTCGACCACGCGCGACTTCGTGCCGCGTGGCGCGTGCTCGCCACCCCAGCCCACCCAGTGCGTACCCACCGATGCAACAGAACGCACCGCGGACACCAACCCACCGGGGCTGACCACCATCTGCCCGTCGGAGGTGAACTCCACCGGCAGTCGATTGGCAACGATGACGAGACCATCCATGACGAGAACGAAACCTTTCTGGGCGGAACCCCAGCTCGTCCGTCGTGTGACCAACGCCGCTGGTGAGTGCGACCAAGAAGGCGTGCCCGCTTCGAGTTGGTACCAAACATCGAGTGTGTCACAGGTCGGACCTCCGGCACCACCGTCGCGAGGCCGGTAGGCTCGTTGGCTCAGGGAGCCCCAATGACGCCCATGGTCATCGCCGTCGATGTCGACGGCACGCTGTACGAACACTCACAGGTCGCGCCGGAAGCGGTCGACGCACTGGCCGCTGCCACTCGGCTCGGGCACCACGTCGTCATCGTCACCGGCCGCACCTGGGAGTCGCTCGCGGTCGTCATCCCCGAGGTGCTGCCCCACTGCCTCGGTGCCGTCTGCGAGAACGGCGGCGTGCTCGTCGAGATCGCCGCCGGCCGTGCCAGCTTGCTGCACCGCGCTGCCAACCCGGTGCTGGTCGAGCGCCTGCTCCAGGTCGGTGTCGCGCCGCTCGACGTGGGCCAGGTGGCCCTCGGCGCTCCCACCGCGCAGGGCGCGCTGGTCGGCCGTGTGCTGGCCGAGGTGGGTGGCGATGAGGTGGTGGTGCAGAACAAGGACTCGGTGATGCTGCTGCCACCCGGCTGCGACAAGGCCACCGGCCTGCGCGCGGCGCTCACTGCGTTCGGGCTCACCGGCGCACCGATCATCGCCATCGGCGATGCGGGCAACGACCTGCCGATGTTCGCGATGGCCACGTACCCACGGGCGGTCGCCAACGCCGACGACGCCGTGCGCGCCTCCGGCTTCCCGCTCACCGCCGCACCCGCCGGCCTGGGCGTCGCCGAGGTGCTCCACGAGCTGTTGCTCGGCGCCACGCAGCAGCAACAGCAGCAGCAGCAGCAGCAGCAGTGACCGCTACTCCAACCGAGTGACCGAGACGATGCCGTCGTCGACCCGCACGTCGAACCGCTGACCCACGGTGTAGGCACCGCGCAGCACGAGGTCCTCCTCGATGGCACCGGCCATCGGCGTCGCGACGAGCCCGCGCTCCTGGTCGGGTTCGAGCCCGAGCATGACCCGCAGCAGCAGGAACGGTGTGGCCGCCGCCCAGGCCTGCGGCGAGCAAGAGGTGGGCACGGGGATGGGCGTGCCGACATCGAGGCGGTCGAGCCCGCTGAACAACTCGGGCAGCCGACCGTCCCACACGCGGGCCGCGTCGAGCAGCCCGTTGGCGACGGTGAGCGCCTCCTCGTGGAAGCCGTACTCACGCATGCCTGCCGCGCAGAGGGCGCCGTCGTGCGGCCACACCGTGCCGCAGTGGTAGCTCATCGGGTCGTACCCGACCTCCTCGGACGACATGGTGCGGATGCCCCAGCCGGTCCACATCTCCGGCGACATCAGCCGTTCGGTGACCTTCGCCGCGTGCTCCGGGCTGGCGATGCCCGTCCACAGGCAGTGACCGATGTTGGACGTGAGCGAGTCGATCTGGCGCTTCTCCGCGTCGAGTCCCACGGCGAACCAGCCGAGGTCGGGCATCCAGAAGTCGCGGGCGAACTGCGCCTTCAGCGTCGCCGCCAGTTGCTGGTGGCGTTCGGCCACATCGCGCTCACCGAGCCGAGTGGCGATGGCCGCCCGCGCTCGATGCGCGCCGTATGCGTACGCCTGCACCTCGCAGAGCGCGATGGGTGCCTCGGCGAGCTCGCCGCTGCGGAACCGGATGGCGTCGACGGAGTCCTTCCAGCCCTGGTTCACCAGGCCGCGCTCCGAGCTGCGCTCGTACTCGATGTAGCCGTCGCCGTCGCGGTCGCCGTACTCGGCCATCCAGGCGAGCGCGCGATCGGCGTGGGGCAGCAACCGGCGCAGCGTCTCCTCGTCGAGGCCCCATCGGGACAGCTCGCCGAGCAGCATCACGAACAGCGGTGTCGAGTCGGCGCTGCCGTAGTAGGTGCTGCCGCCGGTGAGCGTGGGCGCGGCGACACCCAGGTAGCGGGTCTCGTGCAGGATGCGGCCCGGCTGCTCCTCGGTGGTCACGTCGGTCTGGCTGCCCTGCAGTTCGGCGAGCGCTTCCAGCACACCGAGGGCGAGCGTGGGGTCCACCGGCAGCGACATGTACGAGCTGATGAGCGCGTCGCGACCGAACAGGGTCATGTACCACGGCGCTCCCGCGGCGATGACCGGGCGGCGCGTGCCGGACGGGTCGTGCAGTCGAAGCGCGGCGATGTCGTCGATGGAGCGATCGAACGCCGTGCTCAACGAGCGGTTGACGGTGCGCAGCCGTGGCGCGGCCGCGAGCCAGGTCTTGTTGCGCGTGGCCGCATTGGGCAACCGCGGGTGGTGCTGCTCGCGTTCCACCCATTCGTCGCCCAGAGCCACCGCGAGGTGGAGACCGAGCGAGACGATGGAGTGCGGGTCGAGCTGGAACGACCACGCGAACCCGCGTGCCGTGACGATGGGGGGCGGGCCGCCGACCACGATCAGCTCTGCCTGGCGATGGATGTCGGCGAGACGCCACCCGAACAGCAGGCTCTGTTCGCGCACCTCGACGGAGTGCTCGCCGAGCGGGACCACATGGCCCTCCTTGATGGCGAACACGCTGGCGAAGTCGGCGGCGACCTCCAGCTCGACCGACACCGCCACCGAGTGTGCGCTGGTGTTGCGCAGCTCGATCTCCTCGTGGAGGATGGAGCCGAGACTGCGTCGGCGGATGACCAGCAGTCGCGACTCGGCCATGCCGGCGGCCGCCGAACGACCGACGAAGGTGGCGCTGCTGGAGTCGCCGTAGCTCACCGCCAGCGACTCGATGGTGGAACCGCCGACGAGGAGCCGGGCTCTGCTGAGCACGCGCATGTCGGCGAAGAACACGCCGTTGGTGGCGCTGTTGCCGTAGTCGCCGGATCGCGCGCTGAGGCTGAACGTCTGCCCGTCGACCAGCGTGACCACGTCGACGGGATCGCCCAGGCTGGACGGCTCGCGGGCGAACACCCACGGACTGGCTTGCGTTGACGAAGCCGACACGTGGGCGGACACCTCCTGCAAAGTGTGCGGGAGCGCCGAGTGTACCGCGACGAGGTCGGCGGAACCGTCGGGCCCCCGGCAACGTCGAAGGCATCATGATCCGCCGTCCTGCTTTCCGCGCCGCCCTCGCCGTCATCGGCATCAGCCTCCTCGCCGCCTGCGGCAGCGACTCCGACAGTGGCAGCTCCGACACCACCACCGCACCGCCGGCCTCGGTCGAGGCGCTCCGCTACGAGGCGAACGGCGGCTGCCAGATGATGGGCCCGAACTGCGCCACCTGGGTCGTGTACACCGATGGCACGGTCGAGATCTTCCGCACCGGCGAGAACGCGCCCGCGGAGGTCACCGGCAGCATTCCCGAGGCCGAGATCTCCGCATGGTTGGAGAGCGTGGCCGATCTCGACGTCGACGCGCTCACCGCCGAGGTCGGCCCGGGAACGTGCAACGCGTGCGTCGACGGCATCGACGTGAAGCTCACCATCGGTCTCGACGGCGGCCCGGTGGCACTCGACAGCACCGTCACCAACTTCGACCCGGCGAACCCGTTCTTCGCCAACCTGGAGACGCTGATGGCCGACGTGACCGCCGTCGGCGAGCTCCCCATCCAGCAACGAGGCTGACCACCGCCGCCGCATGGCAATCTGAATTCCTAACCGGAGTCAAGCGCGTATTGTCGGTGTCGAGCGGGCC
>CAZWCU010000114.1:0-13250 GCA_964632715.1 uncultured Bifidobacterium sp.
CACAGGTCCAGAGCCTTCAGATCACGCCGGTTACACAGATTTCCTGACAGACCCGGTCGAGTGGGTCTCAGCGAGTCACCTTGAGTCGCATCTGACCTGCTCAGCTTTGTGTTCTCCTCGTCTGAGCAGCACGCCGCCCCACGTTCCAGCAGTCGCGACGAAAGCGTTGCCGTCTCGGCATCCGGTCGCGGATCGGCGCAGGTCCGGCCACGCTCGAGCGCGCTGATCACGTGGTCGAGATCGATTGCAAGTCTGGTTCGGGCTGCAGATCGGTCCAGTTCCATCGCGCGCGGAGCCTGAGCATGATGCGACTGAGGGCAAGCAATACGGGGAGTTCCACGATCGGTCCGATGACGATCGCAAGGGTCACGAGTGGTCGGTTCGCAAAGGCGACGGCGGCGACACCGATGACGGATTCGGAGTTCCGGGCGGTGACTTCGAAGACCATTGTGGTCGTGTCGGCGTAGCCGAGTTTGAACGTGCGGCCGAGGGCAAGGGCGATTGCGAAGACGCCGACGAAGAACAGAGTGATGGTGGCGATGATGAGAGCGGCACCACCCAGATCGCTCTGGTCGAGTGGCGGTTGGGTGGCGAAGATGCCTGCGATGACCGCGACGAGTGCCCACAGCTTCAGTTCGCCGATTGTGTGTTTGTAGGGCCCGTAGGTGAAGGCTCGACCTTTCCATTTCAGGAGCAGTCGTCTCGTGAGATGAGCAGCGGCGAAGGGTAGGGCGAGGAACACGGCGACGCTTCGGACGAGGGTCGTCATGTCGATCGGTACGACTTTGCCGATGAGGAGCCACAGGTAGATGGGCAGCAGGACGAGTTGCAGCACAACGTCGATCGGGAGCATCGCGAGGCCCCAGTCCATGTTGCCTTTGGCGAGGTCGATGAAGATGAGGTACCAGCCGATGCATGGGGTGAGCGTGTAGAGAATGACGCCCGCCCACAAGTCGGGGTGGTCACGAAGCACCAGCCAGCCGAGTGACCAGGCAAACAGTGGCACGACGATGTAGTTGGTGGTGATCGCCAGCGTGGTGGGCTTGAGCTTGCGGAATGCGTGGCCGACACCGGTGATCTCGACGAAGGCCATGATCGAGAAGATCACGAGGAACAGACCGACTTGGACGATCCAGTGGTGTTGCTCGAGTATGCCGTCGGCGATGCGGTTGATGCCGATCCCGAGCGCGACGGCGGCGATCAGGATCAAGGGTTTGGCTTCATCGCGCACCGACAGGGGTCGTCCTCGGTCGCCGGTGGGCTGACCGGCTGTCTGGGTGGTCATGAACGCTCGATTCGTGTAGTCGTGGACTGGCGCCCCAATTTCATTGGCGCCCACCAGTTGCGCCGTCCTGCCAACACGCGGGGTGGGTTGCTGGTTGCGGGGATCGCGCCTTGCTGGGCGCGATCCCCGCCGGTCGGTCAGGTCTGGCCGGTGTCGACAGGAAGTCCGGCGTCGCTCCAGTCGGCGAGTCCGTCGGTGTAGCGCAGCACGTTGCGGTAACCGCGACCCTCCAGCAGCTTGGTGGCGAGCGCCGACCCGGTGCATGCCTGATCGGTGCAGTAGACAACGATCTCGCGATCGAGATCGTCACCGAGGACGGCGGTCGTTGCCCCAGGGTCATCGAGACGTCCACGAATCGCGCCCAGGATGTGCGCCCGTTCGAACTTGCCCGGGCCCTGCGCGTCGAGCAGGAGGGCGCCCGCTGCGATGTGTGCGACCGCCTCATCGCGGTCGATCTCGCGGGCCATCAGTGAGCCCTCGCCCCGAACTCCTCAGTGGCGGCGAGAACCGTGTACGTCTCCCATGGCACGCTGTCGGGATCGCTGGTCCACACCTTGTCCTGCGTGGCGTAGCAGCAGGTGTGGGTGTCGTCGACCTTGAACGGAAGGCCCAGCTCGGCGAGACGGTGGGTGGCAGCAACGACCGCCTCTGTGTCGGCGACTTCGAAGCCGAGGTGGTTGATCGTTCCCGGTTCGCCTTCGTTCTCGATGACGATGAACTTCAACGGCGGATCAGAGACCACGAAGTTGGCGTAGCCGGGTCGCTGCTTTGCCGGCCCGACGCCGAACAGCTTGGTGTAGAACTCAACAGCGGCGTCGACGTCGCTTACATTGAGAGAGAGTTGGAACAACGACATGAGCATCTCCTCTTGTTATACATGGACTCATGTAATAGTGTAGGAGCATGATCCTGATGTCAAGGCAATCATCGAAGAATGTCGAAGCAGTCGATCCGCTTGCCCGACGACCGCTGCTCGACGAATCCAACGCCGAGGCATTGACAGCGCTCTACAAGGTGCTCGCCAACCCGCACCGGCTTCGCTTGCTCCACGCTCTGGCTCGCGCCGGCGAGATGCCCGTAGGGGTGTTGGCCGACGAGGTCGGGATGTCGATCCAGGCTGTCTCCAACCAACTGCAGCGCCTGGCCGACCAGCGCATCCTCGCCGCTCGCCGGCAAGGCAACCAGGCCTTCTACCGCATCATCGACCCGTGCGTCGGCGGGCTGCTCGAACTCGGCATGTGCCTCGTCGAACAGAACCAGCCGACGTGACCGGTCCACCAGCGGGGGGTTGATCGAATCCCGGCAGCGATGAACGAACGTGCGACATCGATCGGTGACGAGCGGTGCTGCCGACATGCGTGCGGCCGGTGCATCCGTCGGGCCGCTGCAGTGCGGTCGCACGGGCCCGAGGCGACGACGGTCGACTGGCGATGACAGCCCTGAAGTAGGAGTCGAGGCCCGCGAAGCTGCAGCTCATCGACCTCGGGTCCAACGGTGTCAGCGGTCCGAGCAAGTCTGGGTCGTTTGGCTCTGTCACCGGTCACCCGACCGGTACACGCTGGAGACATGACCGACACACTCTCCAACGAGGTCGCCACGGCCAACCCACGTCGTCGGTGGACTCTTCTTGTCGCTGCGATCGCTCTCGTTGCCGCCGGGCTCGGCGTCGGCGTTGCGATCGCCGCTGGCCGCGACGACACATCGCCCGCCCAGGGTTCGACCGCCGCCGAAGTCTCCAATGTGAACCAGGCCTGCACGAGCTGGATGATGAGCACGCCCGCCACCTCAGCGGGCACGTCGAGTTGGTGCGGCGAGATGACTGCGTGGATGAGCCAGCAAGTGAGCGATGGGCGGATGATGGGTTCGATGATGTGGGGCGACCCCGATCGAATGCTCGCCAGTTGCCAGTCTTGGGTCAAGTCGAACAACGCTGGCGCACCTCAGGCGTCGTGGTGCGACGAGATGATCACCTGGATGCGCCAACAGATGAACGGCGACTGGGACGGTTGGATGATGAACGGCTCGATGATGGGTCGCTGAAGCTGACACGCGCCGCAAGGCGTGACGCGTCGACGCGGTGGAACTTTCCGTGGTGCCGACGACACCCGTGCTCGTATGAGTGACCGTCGTTTCGATCCGTCCCCCGTACTGAGTCGCAGGGTCCTCCTTGCCGGCGTCACCGGGACCCTGGTGCTCGCCGCCTGCGGTTCGGACTCGGACTCGGCCTCGACCAGCTCCACTGGCGAAACAGAGCCGAGCACGGCGGATCCGTCAGCCGGGTTGGCGCTGGTGCGGTTCTTCGACGATCCGAGCGTGACCATCGGATCGAGTCGACGGCTCGTCTTCGGGCTGGCAGAGCTGGACGGCACCCTGCGCGCCGCGGGTCCCGCAGAGGTCTCGGCCGTGCTGTTGGACGCGTCGGGTGCCGAGATCGCGTCGACGACGGGTCGTCGTCGGGACGTGAACTTGCCCCGGGCCTACTACGAGTTCCGCGTCGACGTACCCCGAGCCGAGGTCTACACGCTGCGCGTCGCCGCTGACGGAGCAACGGGGGATGCGTCGTTCACGGTGGCGACGCCCGGAAGCTTGTCGTTCCCCGGGCCGGGTGACCGTCTGGCGCCGTTCGACACGCCGACGATCGCTGACGCTCGGGGTGTCGACCCTGTGTGCACGCGGCAGCCCGCGTGTCCGTTTCACGATGTGACGCTGACCGATGCTCTCGCGGCGGGAACGCCTGTCGTCTATCTGGTGGGCACGCCTGCGTTCTGCCAGACCGGCATCTGTGGTCCGGTGCTCGACGTGATGCTGGCTGTCGCTCAGGACTATACGAGCTTGAAGTTCCTTCACGCCGAGGTCTACACCGACAACACCGCGACCGAGGCTGCGCCGGCGGTCGGTGCTGCCGGGCTGTCGTTCGAGCCGGTGATCTTCTTGACCGACGCAGCGGGACAGATCGTCGAACGCCTGGATGTGATCATCGACGAGAGCGAGCTCCGAGAGCACCTGACCAACCTCGCATGACAACGCGCGACATCGCGGAGCGACGACCTTGGTTGCGCCCGCCCGGGGGGTCAGCCTTCGCCGGTTGCGGTGCGTGCGTCGTAGAGGGCCTCGGCGAGCGAGTCGCGGCCGCGGGCGACTCGCGACCGGATGGTGCCGATCGGGCAGCCGATCACTTCAGCTGCCTGCGCATAGGGAAGTCCGATGAGCTGGGTGAGCACGATCGCTTCGCGCTGGTCCCGCGGTAGGGCGGCCAGCAGTTGTGCCGTCTCGACGGCACCATGAGTGTCGGGCGCGGTGCGTGTCGGGAAGTCGGCGACTGGGTCGGTGCGTCGGCGGGTGCGTGCGCGGAGGTGTTCGAAGCAGACGTTGCGGCTGACCCCGAGGACCCAGGTCATCACCGGTCCTCGTTCCCATCGCGGCAGGTGGGTGACGATTCTGACCAGTGATTCCTGCGCGAGGTCGTCGGCTTCCGCTGGGCGGGTGAGGTGTGCGCAGAACCTCCACACGTCGGCCTGGATGGCGCGGATGAACCGATCGAGTGCGACTCGGTCGCCGGCGGCGGCCGCGGTCGCGAGTCGATCCAGATCGTGCATCGGGCAATTCTGCCTGGGCGGTAGGGAACTTTGCCAGTTGCCCGCGACACACGTCAGCCATGGAGTGTGCAGCGATACGTGAGCTGTTGTCGGCGCAGCTCGATCAGGAGTCGACCAACGAGGAAGAGGCCATCGCCAATGCGCATCTCGGGCGTTGCGCGAAGTGCCAGGCCTGGTGGACCGAAATCGGGCAGGTGAACCGCGTCCTTCGGGTGCGTCTCGCCGAGACCATTCCCGATCTGGCCACCTACGTACTCGCTCGCGCCCACCCGCCGACCGTGGGCCGTCGTCAATGGGTTCGACTGTCACTCGCCGCCGTGGCGGCAACCGAGCTGGTGCTGTCCGCACCGGGCCTGCTGCTCGGCGAGGGTGCCGCCTCGGTGCACGATGCACGACACCTCGGCTCGTTCGGTGTCGCAATGTCGATCGGCCTGTTGTACGTCGCATGGCGACCAGCGAGAGCGTTCGGGATTCTGCCGATCGTCGTCGCGCTCGCGCTGACGATGTCCGTGTCAGCAGTGGTCGACGTCACCAATGGTCGAACCACCTCGATCAGCGAGGCACATCACGTCCTCGAGATCGCCGGCTTGGTGCTGGTCTGGATGCTCGCGGGCCGGCCGGTCCCCCGAAGGTTTCGATCGTTGATCCACCGTCCCCCCAGCCGCCACCACTTCCATCACGCCTGAACCCCACCCCATTATTCGAAGGACTCGCTTGTGTTTTTCCGTCGCCCGTTGCTCGCCCTCACGTCCGCCGCAGTGGTGCTGTCAGTCGCCTCTCCCGCGTGGGCACACGTCGATCCCGACCCGGAGGAGGCCCAGGCCGGCAGCACGTTGTCCGTCGGCTTCACGGTGCAGCACGGATGCGATGGCTCGCCGACCGTACAGCTCGACATGCGGCTCCCTGACGGGATTGCCGGCGCGGAGCCGGAGCCACCCGAAGGATGGACCGGCTCCGTCGAATCGAACGTGATCACCTTCGTCGGCGGTCCGCTCCCCGACGACCAGGAACTGACGTTCCGGGTGCTGATGACGCTGCCTCCGACACCGGACACGACGATCTACTTTCCGTTCGTCCAGCGCTGCGAGGTGGGTGAGATCCGCTGGATCGCCATCCCGTCGGACGGGTCCGGCACTGAGCTCGACGAGCCAGCACCCGCGATGCGGCTCGTCGGACCGGTGGCGACCACGACCACGGAAGCCACCACCACGACCCAGGCACCAGAGACGACGCTGGCAACCACGGTGGCGGCGACGACCACGCTGTCGACGGTCGCTCCGGCAACGACGGACTCGACCGAAGTGGCCGCCTCGACCACGACGCTCGTCGAGGACACCGGAAAGGACTCGTCGGCCGGCACGTTCGTGTTCATCGGCACAATTGGGGCCATCGCTGCGGTCGCGGCCGCGCTCACGGTTCGAGCTCGGCGGCAGCGCCGATGACGCGTGCCCGATGGTGGGCCGGCGTGGCGATCTTGGTGCTGGTCATCGGTGGATCGGCGTCGGTCGCGAGTGCCCACGCCGAGCTGTCGGTGTCGACGCCGGCGGCGGACTCGGTGCTGCCCACCGCGCCGACCGAGATCGTGCTGACCTTCACCGAGGACATCACACCGACGGTCGACGCGATTCGGTTGGTGGACAGCGACGGGACAGCGCTCGCCGTCGGAGAGGTGACGCAGTCAGGCGGCAACGACACGCTGTCGGTCGAAATTCAAGCCACACTCGCCGACGGCACGTACGTCGTTGCCTGGAGAGCCGTGTCGGTGGACTCGCATCCCATCAGTGGAGCGTTCCTGTTCTCTGTGGGAGAGGCCGGCGCAACGGACCCGAACGTGATCGAGAACACCCTCAACAACACCGGCACACCAGCACCGAACGGTGAGTGGATCCGAATCGGTCGCGTGCTCAGCTATCTCGGCCTCGCTCTCGGCCTCGGGTCGGCGAGCGTGATCATGCTCTGCGCTCGGGATCTGCTCACCTCGCGCCGCGCCGCGACCGTGCTGTGGGCGGGTATGGGCTTCGTCATCGTCGGCACAGTCCTGATGATCTCGGCCCAGGCGGCCACGATCGGGGCGTCATGGTTCGACTGGGGGGTCGTCATCGACAGCCCGTCCGGGCGGTGGTGGCTCATCCGTGCGCTCGCTGCTGCACTAGGTGGAGTCGCGATCGTGTTTCGTCGGTTCCTGCTCACCAGCCGGCCGATCCGGTGGTGTGCCGCGCTCGCTGCGCTTGCGCTGCTGGGCGTCACGGCCGCGGGCGGTCATGCGATCTCAGGTCGAGCCACGTCGCTCGGCGTTGCCGCGTCGATCGGGCACCTGACCGCAATGTCGCTGTGGGTCGGTGGCCTCGCCGTGTTGCTGCTCGTCACGCCCCTGCGCCGGTTCTGGTCCACCGCGACCAAGTTCTCGCCGGTCGCGCTCGGCTCGATGGCCTTGTTGGCACTGACAGGCGTCGCCAACGGCTGGCGGCAGATGGGAACGCTGTCCGGGTTCACCGACAGCACCTACGGCCGAGCGCTGCTGACCAAATTGGTCGTCGTCGTCGTCGTCGTCGCGATCGCATCGGTCAGTCGGTGGGTGCTCCGCCACGACAACGACGCCGACGCCGACGCCGACGCCGACGCCGACGCCGACGCCGACGACAGCAACATGGGTGCTCCCGCCGGCGAGGACGGTGGAGTTCAGCGTGGGTCACGGCATCTCACGAGAACCGTGACAGCCGAGGCCGTGGGCGCGCTGATCATCCTCGGCGTCACCAGCGTGCTCGTCGCGTCGCCTCCGCCGGTCGACGCAGTGCGCGGTGGCGCCTCGGCCACAGCGTCGGTCTCGGTGGTGCAGGGGGAACGCATCGCCCAGATCGATTTGGAACCGGCCGTCACCGGCGGCACGACCCTGCACGTCACCATCACCTCACCCGGTGGCGGGCTCAGCGATCGCGCCGACGAGATCACGGTCGCCGCCGTGATGCGGGCTCAGGGTGTCGGGCCGATCGACATCGACACCACCGTTGCCGGACCCAATCACGTCACGACCAACGACGCCGACTTCCCCATTCCCGGCGTCTGGGAGGTCACTGTCACCGCCCGCTACGGCGAGTTCGACCAAGTCGTGTTCACCGGTGAGCTCGAGGTCCGCCAACGATGACCCGCTCGACGAGGCGCGTCGCGGTCGCGCTCACCGCCATCGCCTTCGCCGTCGTCCCCGCCACACCGGCCGCCGCCCACGGCGGCGCCGCCGACGCCAACGTCACCTCCAACTACCGCACCAGCCTGGCCGAGGTGCCCCAGATCGACGGCTTGAGCGTCGACGTCGTCGACATCGACGGCACCATCGAGCTCACGTGGACAGGGACCGGCACCCTGATCGTCGACGGATACGAGAACGAGCCATACCTACGTTTCGACAGCTCCGGCGTGTACCAGAACCAGCGATCACCAGCGACGTACCTCAATCAGAACCGGTACGCCAACGTCGATCCCCCCGCCACCGCCGACGCCGACGCCACCCCGGAGTGGGCCCAACTGTCGGACGGCCGGACGGCACGCTGGCACGACCACCGCACCCACTGGATGAGCACGACACCTCCGGTTCAGGTCCAACAGCAACCCGACCAACGCCACGTGATCATCGAGCGGTGGGAGATCCCGCTGACGATCGCCGGTCAGCCCGACGTGGTCGCCGGCACGCTGACATGGACCCCTCCACCATCGCTCCTCCCGTGGATTGCCGCCGCGACAGTCATCGCGGTCGTGACCGCCGGACTGCTGTGGAGCAGATGGTCCCGCGTCGCTGCTGCCGCGGCGGCATCGATCGGCACCATTGCGTTCACCATCGACACCGCCGGATACGTCGCCCTGTCCTCGGACACCCTCGCCAACCGGATATGGGAGTTCGCCTACCCGGCCGCCGCCGCATGGGCGACGGTGCGTCTCGTCATGCACGCCCGGCGCCGGACACCCGAACCGACGCTCGCAATGTTCGTCGCCGGACTCGTACTCGCCGTCATGGGTGGATTCGACCGATTCGACGTCATCATCCGCAGCGAAGTCTTCAGCGACCTGCCGGCGACGTGGACACGGATCGCGACCGTGCTGTGCCTCGGCATCGGCGCCGCGCTGACCACACGGTTCCTCGTGTTCGTCGTCCACCTCTCCACCGTCCGCGACCCTGCCCGATCACCACACTTGGAGCCCGAAACCACATGACACGTCCATCGATCCTCGCCGCCACGGCCGCAGCGCTCCTGGTCGCCGCCTGCGGCGGAAACGACAACTCCACTGAATCGGCCGCATCCGCGCCCGCGAGCACCATCGAAGTCACCAGCAGAAACCACGTCGACCAGGATCTCGACTATCCCCAATCCCCTCCGATCGGTGGCGACCACAGTTCGGTCTGGCAGAACTGCGGTGTCTATGCCGACCCCGTGCTCGACGAGACGGCCGTGCACTCGCTCGAACACGGCGCGGTGTGGATCACCTACCGACCCGACCTCGCCCCCGACGACGTCGAGCGACTCGAGATGCTCACGAACGGCCAGACCCACATCGTGCTCAGCCCGTACCCGGATCTGACGTCGCCGATCGTCGCCAGCGCATGGGGCGCGCAGCAATTCTTCGAAACCGCCGGCGATGCCGGCATCGGCAACTTCATCGAAGCCTTCCAGCAGGGCCCTCAAACACCCGAGCCCGGGGCGACCTGCAGCCGAGGGTTCGGCGAACCCGCATGACTGCGTCCCGGCGCGGTCGTGCCATACGGTCCGGCATCGCGTTGCTCGCTGCGACAGCACTCGGTATCGGCATCGGGGTGGTGGCCACTCGATCCGCCGATGACCCATCGGCCACGCCGGTGAACGACTCGGCAGAAGCAGGCTTCGTTCGGGACATGTCGACGCACCACGCCCAGGCAGTCTCGATGGCCGAGGCGATTCGGTCACGCACCCAGGACCCGCTGCTCGGCGCGCTCGCCACCGACATCGTGCTCACCCAGCAGTCACAGATCGGCAGGTTCAGCGGCTGGCTCGAGCAATGGGGGCTACCCATCACCTCGCTCGATGCTCCCATGTCGTGGGCGCAGGAACACACGGCCATGGACATGGAGGCAATGCCCGGCATGGCGAACAATGCCGAGATTCGCCAACTCGACTCCCTGCCGCTGGATCAGGCCGAAGTCCTGTTCCTCAACCTGATGATCCGTCACCACCGAGGCGGCGTCGAGATGGCCGAAGCCGTGCTGACCATCACCGGACGCGACGAGGTTCGCCGACTCGCCCGATCGATCGTCACCAGTCAGCAGAGCGAGATCGACGCCATGCAGTCCATGCTCGATGAACGCGCCAGCACGTGAACGTCGCACGACCCCGGCTGGCCCCACTGCGTGCCGACAGTCTGCGACCGAGCAACCAGACCCGTTGGGGAATCCCACACGCCGTCGCCGCCTATCTCACCGGACTGCTGCTCGGGAACGTTCTCTTCGCCCTCGCCGGAGGCGAACCGTCGGCCTCGACCACCACCGTCACCATCCACTTGGCCTCGGCCATCGGCCTCTGGATCGGCTTCATCTGCGGACCCATCGCCGCCACTCGCTGGTTGGGATCTCGTTCTCTACGCGACGACTTCGGTCTCGCAGTGAAGGGCCGCGACGTCCCGGTCGGCATCCTCGCCGGCGCACTCACGCAACTCGTCCTCGTCCCCATCGTCTCCTGGCCGGTCGAGCAACTCTGGTCGATCGACGTCGACGAACCCACTCGACAGCTCCTCGACAACACCATGGGATCGCGCGCAGTGCTGTACCTGGTGATCGTCGTCGGGGCGCCGATCGCCGAAGAACTGTTCTTCCGCGGGTTGCTGCTCAGATCGCTCGCTCGCCGCTTCGACGACGTCGCTGCCATCGTCGTGTCGTCGTTGGTGTTCTCGCTGTCGCACTTCAAACCGGCGCAGATCCCCGGTCTGTTCGTGGTCGGCACCGTCTTCGCGGTGCTGACCCGGCGCACAGGCCGCCTCGGCCCGGCGATCGTCGCGCACATGGCGTTCAACGCGACCGCCCTGTTGCTCGTCTGAACCGGCAGCTCACAGACCCAGGGTGCACCCGATCTCACCACGGTTGCCCGTACCGATCGTTGCCGCGATCGCCGAAACATCCGTCGCACTCAGCGGTGGCTCCACGGCCGCCACCTCCGTCCGCTGGTCGTACTCCCAGACGAACCCGAACGAGTCCTCGTCCTCCGAGGGCATGCGGGCGCCGATCGCCGTGATCCGCCCATTGACGACGGTGAACTGCAGGTCCGGGATCGGCCCAACATCCAGTCCCTCCACGTCTCCAACGGATTCGTCAACCTCGACCGACACCGTCACGTCGCCAGTCGAGGACACGGTTTCGCTGATGTCGCTCGCCACCGCCAGGGCGCTCCTCGCCACGGTCACTGGGTCGGGTGCGATCCGCTGAGCGAACACCCAACCCGACAGCGACGATCCGACCGCTGCCTCGACCTCGGCCCTCGTCGGCCCGGCGAGATCGCGGCCAACGCGGACCCAGCCGACTCCTGAGGCCAAGAGCGATGCATCGACGAACGACGCGTCGGCGGTCCAGACGACGACCGGGTTGGTCTCGTCCTGACGTCGCACAGCCATCGCGTTCCGTTCGGTGTCCACCGTGACGACCAGCGTCTCAGCAGCGCCGAGACACTCCATCAGACTCGCCGCGTCCGGCCGATCGACGAACACGAAGCGCGCTGGATGATCCGCTGATGCGGCTCGCTCGAGGGCGGTCCTCGCCGACGGCGTCCCACACCCCACGATCAGCAGCGCCGCTGCAGCGAAGGCCACGGCGGCTACGGCTCGTCGAGCACCTCGCATCAGTCCGACAGCGAGCGGATGTACGCCACGATCTCGCGGATCTCGTCGTCGGTCAGCGAGTTCCCGGGCATCTGCAGACTGAAGCCTGCGACGGTCTTCGTGCTCGGATTGCGAATCGATTCGAACAAGTACTCGTCGTCGGCGGTGACGACCGAACCATTCGACAACTCGACCTCTGATCCGGCCAGCTCGACCCAACTCGGCCCGACTCCCCCCTGGAACGAGCCCCCATGACAGCCCGCGCAGCCGGCCTCGCGGGCGATCGCCTCCCCACGTCCTGGCCCGCTCGACGCCGTCGAGGTCGGCGGGTCGTCGCCGGCGCAGGCGGCGAACAGCACCGCAGTCATCGAGACCACCACGAAGAGGCGAACCATGACCCACAGGTTGCCTCACACACCATCCGAGTTCCCTGCGACTGAAACTGATCCGATGGAACTCGGCGACGACCGTCGGTCACCCATACGACATGACCGATGAACCCGTCGACTCGAACCCGACCGACGCGCCCGGCGCGCCGCCACTGGCAGCGCCGGCCACTGCCGACGAGCCCTCGACCGAGCCCGGTGCCGAGGCGGCGACGTCGAGCATCGCGACAGTCCCGACATCGCGTCGGCCGGCGGATCGCATGCAACAGGTCCTCACCGCCTCGGTCCTGCTGCTCATCGCCGCATCGGCCGTGCTGCTGGCCATCACCATCGCGAACCAATGACAGACAGAGGTCAATAGGAGAACGACGTGAGTGAACCGTCGCGTTGCACGAGCACGACGGGTTGGCCAATCCAACTCGTCGCGTCGCCACCCATCCCTGGGGCGTCTCCGGGCATGCCCGGAAGGGCGAGTCCGGCGACGTCGGGGCGGTCCGTGAGCAACCGGCGGATTGCCTCCGCCGGCACGTGCCCCTCGATCGCATAGCCGTCGACCGCTGCGGTGTGGCACGACTGGGCACTGTCAGGGATGCCCACCGAAGCCCGGTACGCCGCTCGATCGGGATCGTCGGTCACGTCGACGGTGGCGCCTTGAGATCGCAGGTACACGACCCACGCGGAGCAACAGCTTCAACCAGGGTCGCCTCGGACCTGTAGCGACAAGCCGTCGAGCACGCCGCCGGCCACAGACGGTCCGGTCGGGGCTGGGGCTCCGTTGCTGTCGCTGCTCGAGCATCCGGTAGCGAGCACGCCCATGAAACCGACGAGGCTCGCCCCGAGCCCTGTGAGGAAGCGTCGTCGTCCGATCGGTGTCATCAGGGGTGAACCGTAGCCGAGATGTCCGCATCAGCGACGGCGGCCGGTCGGCGCGCCATGCTGTTGTGTCGGGCGTCGGCACGTGTGCCGTGCGCGGGTCGGCGCAACAGTCGGAGGCCGTTGGCGATGACGACGAGGCTGGCTCCCATGTCGGCGAGCACCGCGATCCACAGCGACGCAGTACCGGCGAGTGTGAGAACGAGGAACACGACTTTGACGCCCAAGGCGATGGTGATGTTCTGCCAGAGCACGTGGGCGGTGTGGGTGGAGATGCGGATG
>CAZWCU010000115.1:0-13190 GCA_964632715.1 uncultured Bifidobacterium sp.
GGTGCTCGACGAGGCCGACGAGATGCTCGACATGGGCTTCGCCGACGACATCGAGAGCATCCTCGAGGCCATTCCGCACGCACACCAGACGGTGCTGTTCTCGGCCACCATGCCGCCGCGCATCAACTCCATCGCCAAGCGCTACCAGACCGACCCGGTGAAGATCAACGTCGTCCGTGGCGACACCAAGGCCAGCAACGGCAAGGTGCGCCAGTGCGCCTACGTCGTACAGCGCAACCACAAGCCGGCTGCGCTCGGGCGCATCCTCGACATCGAATCGCCCGGCGGCGCGCTCGTGTTCTGCCGCACGCGCACCGAGGTCGACCAGCTCACCGAGACGATGAACGCTCGCGGCTACCGCGCCGAAGCACTGCACGGCGGCATGGACCAGGCGCAGCGCGATCGCGTGATGAGCCGCCTGCGCGACGGCACCGCCGAGCTGCTGGTCGCCACCGACGTGGCCGCTCGCGGCCTCGACGTCGACACGCTCACCCACGTGGTCAACTACGACGTGCCGTCGGCTCCGGAGAGCTACGTGCACCGCATCGGTCGAGTGGGTCGCGCCGGTCGCGAAGGCGTCGCCATCACGCTCGCCGAGCCGCGCGAGCAGCGCCAGCTCGCGAACATCGAGCGCCTCATCAAGCAGAAGATCGCCATCGAGAAGGTGCCGTCGGTCGCCGACCTGCGCGCCGCCCAGCTCGATCAGACCGTGGCCGCCGTTCGCGAGTCGCTCGCAGCCGACGACCTCGACGACTTCTACCCGGTGCTCAACGCACTCGCGGGCGAGAGCCCCCAGCGCATCGCGCTCGCCGCCATCCGCCTGTTCCACGAGATGGCCGGCAACATCGTCGACGAGCTCGACATCCCCGACATCAGCCATCGCATGGAGCGCCGTCCCGACTCGGGTGGCGCCACCCGTCCCGGCGGCAAGCCCATCCGCGGCGATCGCGGCGCCGGCGGCGAGAAGGGTGGCCCCACGGGTTTCATCCACATCGCGCTCGGCCGAGCGGCGGGCATCCGCCCCGGCGACCTGGTCGGTGCCATCGCCAACGAGACGGATCTCGTCGGCCGTGAGATCGGCCCGATCAAGATCACCGAGAAGTTCGCCATCGTCGGCGTGCCCGATCGCAGCGTCGATCGCGTCATCGATGCGTTGAAGCGCACCACCATCAAGGGCAAGAAGCCCGCGGTGCGGCGCTACACCGACTGACCCGTTCGCCGGCTCGTCAACGGGCCAGCTCAGGACGGCCGCTGGCCGTGAGCGTCAGCGAACCTTCCACGAACATGTCGATGCCCGCGAGGTCGACGGTCTGCGCGTGCCACGACTCGCGGGTCTCGAACACTGGCGCGCCGGCGGCAACCATGTCGGCCGACAGCGCGTCGAGCAGATGCCGACGCGCCACCGCGAGCGCCGCGTCGAGATCGGTGAACATCGCCGGCGTCTCGCCCGCCACGTGCACCAGGAACTGCCCCTGCTGCGGTGCGGTGACGACGCACTCGTGCGACAGGCGCACTCGACCCACCACCGCGCCGACGGCATTGGCCACACCCGCGTGGTCGGGGATGCGCACGTCGGCGCCGAGGATGCCGGCCACCATCGGGTAGTAGGCCGGCGCCGATGCACCGAGACCGATCAACGGCAGCTGCAGGCCGATGGCCGCCATCGCCACACCGAGGCGCCGATCCAGCGCCGCCTGCACCACCGGCTGGCGCACGGAGTCCGCCGGCAAGCCGTCGTGCACGAACGCTGCGGCCAGCACCGCCTCGGCACTGCGCCGGACGAGCGTGTCGATGGTCAGCGTCGCCAGCGCGTGCCCATCGGCGGCGATGGCCTTGCCCAACCTGTCGCGTTTGCGTGCGAACAGCGTCGCCGACTTCGTGGCCGCATCGGCGTCGTAGGTGGCCTGCATGCCGACCACGTGCGCGGCGTCGGTGGGCGTGAACGCGGCGAGCTGCAACACGCCGCGCTGCACCAGGCGCTCCATCACCCGCTGCAGCTGTCGCGTGTGCAGCGCCTGCGCTGCCACGGCCACCCTGCCACCCATCGCCGCCAGCACGGCGTGCTCGACGCCGTCGAGTGCAGACAATCGCTGCTCGTAGTGCTCGGCGATGAGCAGCATGCCGTCGAGGTCGCCGGGCATGGGGTTGGTGAGCTGCAGGTCGAGCATCGCGTGCACGACCGCCGGCTCGTCGACCGCGAGTTGGCACACCGGCACCACCTTGCGCGGCCCGAGGTGCAACACCGCGCCGACGGCACGCTCGTCGTGCACGACGTGGCTGTCGCCACCGAGTCCGTGGGTGTGCATCGCGACCGCGGACACCATCGTCTGATGGCCGCCGACGGTGGCGCCGTCGGCGCTGACGATGGGCACACCGTCGCGCAGCACGGCGATGTCGGTGGTGGTGCCACCGATGTCGGCGATGACCGCGTCGGTGGCGCCGGTGAGATGCGCGGCACCCACCAGGCTGGCGGCCGGCCCGGAGAGGATGGTCTCGATGGGTCGTTCGCGCACGAACGCGGCAGAGACCATCGACCCGTCGCCGCGCACCACCATCAGCGGCGCGTGGATGCCACGCTCGAACAGTGCGGCCTCGGTGGTGCGCACGAGACCGTCGATGATCGAGATGAGGCGTGCGTTGAGCACGGCGGTGACCGCCCGCTTGGGCCCGTTGAGTCGGGCCGACAGGTGGTGGCTGAGCGTCACCGGCTTGCCGGTGACGGTTCGCACCACCTCCGCGGCCGCCAGCTCGTGCTGCGGGTTGCGCACGCTGAACTGCGCAGTGACTGCGAAGGCCTCGACGCCGCCGGCCACTGCGGCCACCTCACGCGCCAGCAGTTCGGTGTCGAGCGAGGCGAGCGGGTTGCCGTGCGGGTCGTGTCCGCCGGCGAGGATGATGGCCGGGTCGGAGCCCAGCGCCTCGCCGAGCCCGGCCCGCTCGAGCACGTCGCCGTCGAAGCCGATGATGACCGCACACACCGGTCGGCCCTTCCCCTCGACCAGGGCATTGGTGGCCAGTGTGGTGGAGAGCGACACGAGCTCGATGCGGTCGGCCGGCAGTTGGGCGGCGACGAGCACCGCGTCGATGGCGGCACAGATGCCGACGGCCAGATCGTGGTGCGTGGTGGGCGACTTGGCGGTGGCGACGACCGACTGCGACCCCTCGTCGTAGACGACGGCGTCGGTGTAGGTGCCACCGGTGTCGATGCCGAGGAGCATCGAGCCACGCTACAAGTGCCGACACGCAAGCCGGGCGGTGGAGCTGGGCATGCAGCTCCACCGCCGACTTCCGGGGAGGATCCGGGTGGCTGAACTCGCGGCTGGGATCAGCCGGCGAACCAGCCGTCGTAGATGTCGGCGAGCACCGGATCAGCCGGCCCGCTCAGGCCGCAGGTGAGCACCTGGCCGTCGAGCACGGCCACGAGGTACTCGCCGCCCTCGACGAACTCGATGCCGTCGAGCGCCACCAAGCCGAGGTCGGCGGTCGACAGCACCACCTGATCGGCATCGCCGCCGGCGTACCACGAGCTGACGTCGAGGGTGACCGTGCCGTTGCCGACCGAGGTGACCACGCCGCGGAACCCGGCCAGGCCGGGCGCGGGCACGTAGTCGGTGACCGGCAGGCACATGGTCATCGAGGGATCGGCCGTCTCGCCCAGCGAGAACTCGACGCTGGAGGCGGTGCTGCCACCGCCGCCGCCGAACGCCAGCGCGCCGCCACCGGCGAGTGCGAGTGCGGCGCCTCCGGCGAGGAGGAACTTCGACCAGCGGCGAGCCGGACGGCCGGCGGGCCGCATCTCGGCGGGATGCGGTTCGACGGTCTCGACCGTCGGGAAGGGGGTGTTCATGATCTGCTCCATCAATGCGGCGGCCCGTGGGCCGGTGGGGGGTTCGATGGGCACGCCGGCGGCAGGGTCGATGCGGCGAAGTCGTAGCTGCAGTTCCTCGTCGTTCACGGTGCCTCCTTGGCGTGTCCAACTGATGTGTGTCCACCACGGGCACCACTCTTTCGCTGCATCGCCTCGCCGAGTCGCTGCTTGGCCCGGTGCACGCGGATGGCCGCGGCGTTGGGGCTGATGTCGAGCACGACCGCGATCTCCTTCGGCTGCAGTTGCTCCCACGCCCACAGTCGAAGGATCTCGCGGTCGTCGGCGGCGAGGTCGGCCAGTGCGGCCTGCAACTCGTCGTCGTCCTCGAGGCCCGGCACCGCGTCGAGACCAGCGACATGCGGCCGCTCGGCCATCAACCGGTCGGAGAGTGCATCGCGGCGGTGCTCGCCGCGCCGATGGTTCGCGAGGCAGCGTCGTGCGACGCCGTAGCTCCACGGCAACGCCAGCTCGGCCGGCACCTGATCCAGCCGGCGCCAGAGCACCAGCAGCGCCTCGGCGACCACGTCGTCGGCCGACGTGCGGTCGGTGCGGCGGCGCGCGTACGCCTGCAACGGTTCGTAGACCTCGTGGAACAACGCCTCGTAGCGGGCGCGTCGGTCGAGGTCGACGGCGGAGGTGACTGCTCGCCCACGGCTCATGTGTGGTCCATGTCCGGCACCTGACCGATCCTTTCAGACAATCTGCACCAGTTCGATGCCGTCATGTTGGTACAACTGTGCGAGTGACTGTTCAGGCCGAGCACCCCACCACCTTCCGGTGGGATCGACTCACCTACTCGTCCGCGCTCGGGTATTGCCTGCTGGTCGCCGGGCTCAGCGTCGGCGTGGTGCTCAGCGAACTGCGCGAGGAGTTCGCCATCAGCGGCGTTGTCGCCGCGCTGCACGGCAGCACCTTCGGCATCGGACTGCTGTGCGCCGGCATGTTCGGGGTGCGCGTGGTCGACCGCATCGGTCGGCGGGCGGTGCTGCAGTTGGCGGCGATGGGCCTGTTCGGCGGCGTGGTGCTGTTCTGCCTCGGTCCCAGCTGGCCGGTCACGCTGCTCGGCACGGCGTTCTCGGGTGCCGGCGGCGCGCTGCTGGTGATGGTGATGCCCGGTCTGATCAGCGACCACCACGGTCCTCACCGTGCCGAGGCGTTCGCCGCGGTCAACGGTGCGCCCGGTGTGTCGGGTGTGGCCTTCAGCCTGCTGGTGGGCGGCGCACTCACCCTCGGCTGGTCGTGGCGGCCGCCGTACCTGTTGCTCACCACCGTCTTCACCGTCGCGCTCGTCGTGGTCGCGTGGCCCGTGCCGGTGCCCGACGGCGAGCGCACCGGGTCGTTCTCACTGCGGCACTTCCGCGACCGCACGGTGCTCGTGCCGTGGGCACACATGGTGAACGGGGTGCTCGCCGAGTTCTCCGTCGGCATCTGGGCGGTCACGTACCTGCGCGAGGTCGGCGGCGCCTCGTCGGGCCTCGCGCCCATCCTCGCCAGCGTGTTCGGCGTGATGATGTTCTCCACCCGTCTCGCGCTGCCGGCGCTGCTCCGCCTGTGGGGCGACGCCACCGTCGCCTGGAGCTTCGTCGCCATCGGTCTCGGTGGCGCGGTGATGTGCTTCGCCCCCGGCCTTCCGCTCAAGGTGTTCGGTCTCGTGCTGGTCGGCTTCGGCGGTGCTCCGCTGTACCCGCTGACGGTCGATCGCTTCTACCAGCGCGCCGGCCACCAGCTCGACGCCGTGTCGCTCGGCGCGTACTGCGCGCTCGCCTCCGGTGTCGCGGTGACGGTCGGCCCGCTCGTGCTCGGTGTCGTCGCCGATGCGGTTGGGTTGCGCTGGGCGATCCTGGTGGTGCCCGTGCTGGCCGCGATCGGCGCGTTCACACAGCGTTCACGCCGGTGATATTGACTGCATCAATACTCTGATACGGTCCGGTCTGACAGTCACACTCGTGTCGGACAGGGAGCATGTGCATGAAACTGGGAGCGTTCTTCTTCGGTGGTGTCGAGATGACCGACGCCGGGGCGGGTGCCCCCAATCCGATAGACCGGTACTACGACAACGCGGCGTGCTGGGACGCGACGCTGAAGTACGTCGACGCGGCCGTGGCTGCCGATCGGCTGGGCTACGACAGCTTCTGGACCACCGAGCACCACTTCCAGTACGAGGGCTACGAGGTCATCCCCAACGGCATCCAGCTCAACACCTGGATCGCGGCGCGCACCGAACGCATCCGGCTCGGCACGATGTTCAACGTGGTGCCGCAGTGGAACCCGCTGCGACTCGCGGAGGACTTCGCCACCATGCACAACCTCAGCGGCGGGCGCGGCATCCTCGGCGTCGGTCGTGGCACGGTGCCGCGCGAGATCCTCCACCTCAACGAGCAGCACATCTCCATCGGGTCGCACGACAACCCCGACCAGGCGGCCGACGACACTCGCAACCGCGAGTACTTCGAGGAGTCGATGGAGATCATCCGCACCGCGCTCGCCAACGATCGCTTCTCGTTCAGCGGCAAGTTCTTCCAGCTGCCGCAGCCCGGCATTCCCGACCGCGGCGAGACCGTGCAGCACCTCACGCTCGTACCGCGACCCATCTTCCCCTACGAGATCTGGCAGGCGGTCACCAGCCCGCCCACCGTCGAGTACGTGCCCACCGTCGACCACGGCGCGGTCTTCTGGAACCAGAACCCCGCGTTCATCAAGCGGATGTGGGACCGCTACGGCGAACTGCACGAGCAGTACCAGCACAGCAGCCTCACCCGTGGCGGCAAGCGGATGCTGGTGGTGAGCGTGCGCGTGGAAGACACGCACGAGGACGCGATGCGCACCGCCCGCGACGGCCACGACGAGTTCTGGAAGTTCCTCGGTCCGTACGGCTGGAGCCGCGGCTACATGGGCGACGACGGCAAGCCGGTGCAGCCGGGCCTCATCCCCACGCTCGAGGAATCGATGCAGCAGCGCACCATCCTCGTCGGCACGGCCGAGGGTGTCGCCGCACAGGTGCAGGAGCTGAAGGATCTGCTCGGCATCGAGAACCTCACAGTCTTCCCGCACCTCATCGGCGACCCGTACTCGAAGGCGATCGAGCAGATGGACCGCTTCGCCAACGAAGTGATGCCGCTGGTGTCGTGAACGACCCCGTCGAGCGGTGGGAGTCGCTGGGTCAGGCCATCCGCGCCCGCCGGCTCTCGAGCTCGCTCACGCTGGTGGCGCTCGCCGAGCGCAGCGAACTGTCGCAACCGTTCCTGTCACAGGTGGAGAACGGCCGCGCGCGCCCGTCGATGCAGTCGCTCTACCGCATCGCCACAGCGCTGCAGACCACGCCGCAGGCGCTGTTCAGCGGCGCCTCGCCCATCTCCGGACCGTCACTGGTTGCGGCCGACGACCCGACGGTCACCAGCATCGACACCCACGGTGAGTCGCTGCGACGACTGCTGCTGCCCGGCGACGCGCCGTTCCACGTCATCGAGCTCGTCGGACTGGCCACCGAGTTCATGGAGCCGTGGCAGCACGACGGGTACGAGGCGCTGTACGTGCTCGCCGGGCCGATCGAGGTGGAGGTGGGCGACGTGCGCACCACGATGGCCACCGGCGACTTCCTCTCCTACCCCGCCGCGTCGCCGCACCGCTACCGCTCGGCGCTCGGCGCGTCGGCTCGGGTATTGCTCGTCGAGACGCAACACGAGGCCTGCCACCACCCCACGCACAGCGCGTAGGTTGACCGCCATGCACGGATCAGACGACGAGCCGGTGGTGCACCTCACCCGCTGGCAGGGCCCGTGGCCCGACGACGACAAGGACGCGAACCTGAAGGCCGACATCGCGCTCTACTCGCGAACCGACCCGATGCGAACGATCCGCGGGTTGTCGACGGCGGTCGACGTGCCGGAAGGCGCGATCGTCCGCTACGTGCTGGCGCGATGGGCGAGCGAGGGCGCAGGTGGGCTGCTCGAGCTGGGCCCGACGATGACCCGCCGGTTGCAGGCCGTGTGCGCCGAGGCCGAGGCCACTGGCGACGACCAGGCTCGGGTCGCGGCCTTCCATCAGCTGCGCCAGATGATCAGCTGGCTGCACCACCCGCTCGACCACCCCGACGTCTACGACTGACCACCAGGTCGACGAACCACAGGCGGGAGGCATGCATGCATGCATGCATGCATGCATGCGGCGCTCGTCATGTGTGTTCGATTTCGAATTCGAGAGGCTGAACCCCGCTTCGTCGCGGGCACGAGCCTGGCCGTCGGTCGGCCAGTTCGTCGCGCTCACCGACACCTCGTGCGCACCGGCGGCAACGCCGCCCCGCGGTCATGTCGACGGTTGTGGAAGGCGCCGACGGCGATGGGCGGAAGCAGCACTCGAGTCGAATCGAAATCGAACACACGTGACGGAACCCGCACGCATGCGTCCGCACCGCCCGTCGCGCTTCGTCGAGCAGCCGATCAGGCGTGTGGCGAGCGCCAGGGGAACCTGGGTGCCCGACGCTCGACGAAGGCGGCCACGCCTTCGGCCATCTCGCCGGAGATGGTGACCTCGCGCGCCCAGGTGTCGGCGAGGTCGGCCGACACCACACCGTGCTCGCCGATCGCGGCGATCATCTGCTTCGTGGCTGCTTGCGTGAGCAGCGATCGCTCGGCGAGGGTGGCGCACAGCTGGGCCACGCGGGCCTCGATCTCGTCGGCGGGCAACACCTCGTCGACCAGCCCGATGCGCTGCGCTTCCGCCGCGTCGATCAGCTCACCGGTGTAGAGCAGGCGTTTGGCCGCCGGGCCGAGCAACCGCACCGCGCGCTCGAGCGAAGCGGGCGGGTAGACGATGCCCAGCTTCGCAGGCGTGATGCCGAAGCGCGAGTCGGTGGTGGCGATGCGCAGGTCGCAATCGATCGCCAGCGCGCACCCGCCACCGATGCAATCGCCCTGCACCACGGCGATCACCGGCTTGGGCAGCGTGGCCAGCGCATGCTCGGCCGCCATGTTCACGTCCATGAACGACGCGGTGCCGGCAGGGCGCTCGGCCAGCAGTTCGGTGATGTCGGCACCCGCGCAGAAGTGGTCGCCGGCGCCACGCAGCACCACCACGCGCACGCCAGGGTCGGCCGCCAGGGTGCGCGCTGCGTCGCCGAGCGCCACCCACATGTCGAACGTGACCGCGTTGCGCTTGCCCGGGCGATCGAGCGTGACGGTGCCGACCGATCCTTCCACCGACACGAGCAGATCTGCCATCAGCGAACCGCGGCCTCGAACTCGGCCAGGCGGGCGAGGAACCGATCGGGCTCGACGAGCTGCACGTAGTGCCCGAGGTCGGGCCACAGCTCCACGGTGGCGGTCGGCACGAGCCGGGTGAGCCACGCGCCGTAGTCGGGACCGGGGTCCATGCCGTGCAACGACAGGTAGGGCACGGTGATGGCCGACGCCAGTGCCTCGACCGTGGCGTCGAGCTCGGCAGGGGTGGAGTCGAACACCGACGCCCAGGTGGCGAGCACCACCTGCTGGTCGGCGCGACGGTGCTCGCGCAGCCGAGCCTGCTCCGACGCCGACAGCAGGCCGTCCATGGCACCGAACATCAGCTCCAGCGCCTGATCGAACGACTCACGGTCGCCCTTCAGCATCGGCTCGATCATGCCCAGCGCGTCCTTGAACGACGACAGCTGCAGCGGCTGGTCCACGTTCATCACGGCGCAGCACGGTGCGATCGCTGCGTATGCACTGGCCACGACGCCTCCGAGCGAGTGCCCCACCACCACCGCGTCGTGCACGCCCGCCGCGGCCGCGGTCTCCACCACGTCGGTCGCATAGCTGATCGGGTCGTATGCGTCGCCGGTGGGGCTCTCGCCGTGCCCGCGCAGGTCCACCGCGACCACTCGATGGTGCGCCGCCAACGCCGGGAGGAGGGGCCGCCACATGTGCCGGCTGTCGGTGATGCCGTGGATGAGGACGAGCGCGGGATCGTCGGCACTGCCGTGGACTTCGTGTGCGAGAAGCATGCCGGCAGGCTACTGCCGCCTCGGTGGCCGACCCGGAGCCCGGGAAGGTGCCGGAGGCCGCACCGGTGGCTCCACTACGCTCGACGCACCACCCCACCCCTGGAGAATCCACGATGAATCGTTCCACCACCCTGCTGCTCGGCGCGGCCCTTGCCACCACCGTGCTGGTCGCCTGTGGCGACGACAGCAAGTCGGGCTCGAGCGACGGCGACTACTGCGCCCGCATCGCTGCCTACCGCGCCGAGGCCGACGGTCTCGACGCGGTGTTCGAGTCCGACACGCCCGATCCGGCGGCCACCGAGGCCGCATTCACCGCGATGCAGTCGATGGTGAACGACCTGAAGGACGGCGCGCCCTCCGAGATCGCCGCCGATGTCAGCACCATGGCCGGCGCCATCGACAGCGTCGTCGCCATCTTCGACCAGTACGACTGGAGCTTCACGCAGCTCGCCGCGGCTCCCGAGTTCGCACAGCTGCAGGAAGACCTCGCCGGCCCTGAGATGCAGGCAGCGAGCGACCGCCTCACCGAGTACTCCGAGACCACCTGCGGCATCGCGACGGAGAGCTGAGCCCACGGCATGCGACGCCTCGCGCTCATCACCACCGTCGCACTGCTCGGGTTCGCTGCCTGTAGCAGCGACTCGTCGTCCGACGGCCCCACCGATTCCACCACCGCAGCACCCGGCTCCACCGACGCCCCGCCGGACACCGGCGCCGACACGACCGTCGCGGGTGGCGAGGCCTCCCTGCCCGCCGAGGGCGCCGGCAGCGACTTCTGCAACGTCAACCAGGAGCTCAACGAGGCGCAGTTGCTCGACGGCACGGCCACGCCGGCGGAGATCGAGGAGTACTTCACCACCTTCTTCCCCGATGCACTCAACCGACTCACCGACGTCACGCCGCCCGAACTGGAGGACGACGTCGCCACGCTCATCGACGGTGTGCAGGAGTTCGGCACCGTGCTCGAGGAGAACGGCTGGGACGTCAACCTGGCGTTCGCCGACCCCCAGCTCACCGAGATCCTGTCGTCCGAGGAGTTCACCCTCGCGGGCGAGCGGGTCAACGCGTACTGCGGCGTCTGACGCCCATCGGCTACGATTGTCGTAGCAGTTCACTACGACAATCGGAGCCGCACATGGCCACGCTCTCCGATGACGCGCAGCGTCATCTCTGGATGCACTTCACTCGCCTCGGCGCGTTCACCGACCACGAGGTGCCGGTGATCGCCCGTGGCGAGGGGTGCTACGTGTACGACCAGTCGGGGAAGCGCTACCTCGACGGTCTGTCCGGGCTGTTCACCGTGCAGGTCGGCCATGGCCGCAAGGAGCTCGCCGAAGCAGCCCGCGTGCAGGCCGAGACGCTCGCCTACTTCCCGGTGTGGTCGTTCGCGCACGAGCCCGCCATCACGCTCGCCACTCGCCTCGCGGCGCTCGCGCCCGGCGACCTGAACCGCGTGTTCTTCACGCCCACCGGTGGCGACGCGGTGGAGACGGCCATCAAGTTGTCGCGCCAGTACTGGAAGCTGCGCGGCCAGCACGGCAAGACCAAGGTGATGTCGCGGTACCTCGCCTACCACGGCACCAGCATGGGTGCGCTCAGCCTCACCGGCGTGCCGTCCATCAAGACCACCTTCGAGCCGCTGATGCCGGGCGCGATCAAGGTGCAGACGCCGTACCGCTACCGCTGCAACGACTGCATGCACCTCGACGGCTGCACGCTGCGCTGCGCCGACGACCTCGCCCTGCGCATCGAGATGGAGGGCGCCGACAGCGTCGCCGCGGTGTTCATGGAGCCGGTGCAGAACACCGGCGGCGCGTTCACGCCGCCCGATGGCTACTGGCAGCGAGTGCGCGAGATCTGCGACCACTACGACGTGCTGCTGGTCAGCGACGAGGTCATCGCCGCGTTCGGCCGCTTCGGGCACATGTTCGGCAGCCAGCGCTACGGGTACCAACCCGACATGATCACGTTCGCGAAGGGCCTCACGTCCGGCTATTCCCCGCTGGGTGGCGTGATGATCAGCGACCGCCTCGCCGAGCCGTTCCTGAACGACACCACCACCTTCCTGCAGGGCCAGACCTTCGGCGCACACCCCGTGTCGTGCGCCGTGGCCAACGCCAACCTCGACATCTTCGAGCGCGAGAACATCTGCGGTCACGTGCTCGCCAACGAGGGCCGCTTCAAGCAGCTCATCGAAGGGCTGCTCGACATCCCGCTGGTCGGCGACGTGCGCGGCGACGGCTACTTCCTCGCCATCGAGCTGGTGCCCGACAAGGCCACCCGCGGCACGTTCACCGACGAGGAAGCCGAGTGGCTGCTGCGCGGCTACCTCTCGCCACGCCTGTACGCCGCCGGGCTCATCTGCCGCGCCGACGACCGTGGCGAACCGGTCATCACGCTGTCGCCGCCGCTCATCGCCGGCGAGGAGGAGTTCGCGTTCATCGAGTCCACGCTGCGCACTGCGCTCACCGATGCCAGCCGCGAGTTCGCCGGCCGAGGCACACGATGACCACCTCGCCACTCGACGACACCGACCGCGCCATCATCGAGTTGCTGCAGGCCGACGGACGCATGCCGTTCACGAAGGTCGCGGCAGAGGTCGGCCTGTCGGAAGGCGCGATCCGCCAGCGAGTGCAGCGCCTGACCGACGCGGGCGTGATGCAGATCGTCGCAGTCACCGATCCGCTGTCGTTGGGCATGCGACGAGTGGCGATGGTCGGCGCACGCGTCAGCGGCGACGCCGAGTCCACCGCGGCCGCCTTGGTGCTGCTCGACGAGGTCGAGTACCTCGTTGCCACCACGGGGCGGTATGACTTGATGTTCGAAGTCGTCGCCGACGACGACACACATCTGATGCAGCTGCTCTCACGATTGCGCAGCCGCGACGACATCCTGGAAGCAGAGGCGTTCGTGTGCCTCAAGTTGTTCAAGCAGACCTTCAGTTGGGGAGCCCGATGATGACCGTTCGATCCGATGTCCACGACACGCTGGCCGTGTTGCCCGCGGTGGCCGAGGCGCTCGCTGCCGGGCGACCGGTGGTGGCGCTGGAGAGCACCATCATCAGCCACGGCATGCCGTACCCGCAGAACGTGGAGATGGCCACCGAGGTGGAGGCCATCGTGCGCACCAACGGGGCCACACCCGCCACCATCGCCGTGCTCGACGGCGTGTGCTGCGTGGGCCTGTCGTCCGAGCAGCTCGAGCGGCTGGGCACCGAGCAGGGTGTGTTCAAGGCCACCACCCGCGACCTGCCGTGGCTGGTGGCCACGCGCCGCACCGGCGCCACCACCGTCGCCGCCACCATGCGCGTCGCCGCGCTCGGGGGCATCCGCGTGTTCGCCACCG
>CAZWCU010000116.1:0-13166 GCA_964632715.1 uncultured Bifidobacterium sp.
GTGACCATGCACAGTCCCCCGTTGGTGGGCAGTTGCAGCAGTACGTCGTCGGGCACGTTGCGCGGCACGTCGCACACGGCGCGAGCCGACGAGTGGCTGAACATCACCGGCGCCGACGAGACGGCGAGCGCCTGACGCATCACGTCGGCCGACACGTGCGACAGATCGACGAGCATGCCCAGCCGGTTCATCTCGCGCACGACCTCGACACCGAACGCGCTGAGCCCGCCGAGCACGGGCACGTCGGTGGCCGAGTCGGCCCACTCGGTGTTGTCGTTGTGCGTGAGCGTCATGTAGCGAGCACCGAGGTCGTACATCATCCGCAGCACCGCGAGCGAGCCGCCGATGGAGTGGCCACCCTCCATGCCGATCATCGACGCGATGCGGCCGTCGGCACGTACACGCGACACGTCGTCGGCGGTGCGCGCGAGTTCGAAGTCGTTCGGGTATTGCTGCACCATCCGGTGCACGAACTCGATCTGTTCGAGCGTCGCCAGCACGGCGTCGCCCGCGGCCAACGTCGAGGGCACGAACACCGACCAGAACTGGCCGGTCACCCCGCCCGCGTGCAGGCGCGGGATGTCGGTGTGCAGCGAGGGCACGCCGAGCGCCAGGTCGGCGACGTCGAGGTCGTACTCGAAGTGCATCCGCATCGCCCACGGAAGGTCGTTGTGGCCGTCGATCACGGTGGCCACCGTAGGCGCGGGCTACTTGCGTTCGTGTTGCAGGTACGAACCTTCCAGCCGACCACGGAGGAACTCACCGAAGTGCACCGGCTCGTACTGCACCGGATGATCGGGCCGGATGCAGCTGTCGAGCGGGGTGATGGTGGTGGACACGTGCGGGTCGAAGAAGAACGGGCACGAGTAACGCTCGACTCCCGAACGGTTGATCACCCGGTGTGGCGTGGAGCGCAGCAGGCCGTTGCTCCACTGGTGCAGCATGTCGCCGACGTTCATCACGAACGCACCCTCCATCGGTGGCGCGTCGAGCCAGCGACCGTCGGGACTCATCACCTGCAGCCCGCCGACGGTGTCCTGCGCGAGCAGCGTGATGAACCCGAAGTCGCTGTGCGGTGCGGAGCCGTAGAGGTCGTCGGGCGCAGTGGCCGGCTGCGGCGGGTAGTGCAGCAGGCGCAGCCACGAGGTGGGCGGGTGGAAGCTCGCGGAGAGGGCGCCGCGCGGCGCGCTCAGCGCGGCTTCCACCAACGCGACCACGCGCATGCCGAGCTGCACCATCTCGTCGTGGTAGCGCTCGACCGGGCCACGGAAGTCGGGCAACCACTCCGGCCACACGTTGGGCCCCGACAGGTAGTGGCCGGCCGCGACCTGCTCGGAGTCGAGGGCGTCGTCGCGCATCATCATGAACGACTGGCTCTGGTTGGGCTTGGTGACCTTCGCGAGTGTGGAGTGGCGGGTGGTGGAGGTGTTGATGGGGATGAACCCGCGATGCGAGCTGTTGAGCGCAATGGTGGACTTCTGCTCCTGGCTCGACCCGTGGAACAGGTGCGACGCCTCGAACACTCCCGCCACCAGCTCCGGCGCGACCCCATGGTTCACGACGTAGGCGAAACCGACGGTGGAGTACGCCTCCAGGAACTGCGCTGCGGCGTCGTTGGCGGCGAGATCGACGGTGGGGATCGTGTCGGGCACGCAGGCTCCTCGGGTGGTGGCGGTGCCTCGATCATGCCACGACGTCGCTCACTCCACCGCGGCCGGGTCCATCCAGATCACTTCCCACTGGTGCATGTCGAGGTCCTGGAAGCTCCAGCCGTACATGAACCCGTAGTCCATCGGATCGTTGGCGGTGGTGCCACCGGCGACCAGCGCGGCGCGCACCAGTTGATCAACCTCGTCCCTGCTCTCGGCCGACAGCGCGACGATCACCTCCGTGTGCGTCGACGCGTCGGCGATGTCCTTCTTGACGAAGTCGCGGAAGCGCGGCTCGTCGAGCAGCATCACGAACGCGTCGTCGCTGAGCACCATGCACGTTGCGTGGTCGTCGGTGAAGCGGTGATCGAACTCGAAGCCGAGCGCGGTCCAGAA
Organism: uncultured Bifidobacterium sp.; assembly: GCA_964632715.1. Lineage (GTDB taxonomy): Bacteria > Actinomycetota > Acidimicrobiia > Acidimicrobiales > Ilumatobacteraceae > UBA668. Next base: position 2,046 of record CAZWCU010000116.1, read on the forward strand.
CCTGATGGTCTCGGGCAGGTTCCTGACCGACAGGTTGATGAAGGCCTTGCGGGACGCAGCCATGGTGGTCCTCCGTGAGTGTTGCCGTGACGCACGATGGACGCCCGCTCGCGCCGAATCTCATCGCGTGTGTGCACTGCCGCCCGCATGGCGGGCGATGGCGCGCGAACGCGGGGGTCAGGCGGTGGGGAGGGCGACGCCGTCGAGCTCGTCGCCGGGCTGCGCCTCGGCGTGCGGCACCGCGACCGCGAACCTGCTCGGGCGAGTGGCGAGCCAGCAGCCGGTCATCACCAACACGAAACCCACGAGCGTGACGCCGGTGACCGATTCGTCGAGGAACACGGCACCGAGCGACACGGCCACCACGGGGTTGGCGAACGTGATCAGCGGCGCACGCGCCGGGCCGACCTCTTCGAGCAGCTTGAAGAACACCACGAACGCAAGGCCTGTGCACACGAGCGCGAGCGCGACCACGGCCAGCACCGAGCGGGCGGTCGGCCGGTTCTCGGGCAGCGACGCCGCGGCGATCGGCGCGTAGATCACGGCGACGAGCGCGAGCGAGAGTGCGATGACGCCGAACGACGGAACGCCCGCCAGCTTGCGATCGATGATGAACGGAGCGGTCGCGTAGCAGACGCACACCAGCAGCACCATCGCCACGCTCCACCACGGGGGCGCCGAGTCGCCGCGCAGGTCGTTGCCCACCAAGAACGCCACACCCGCGAAACCCACCACCATGCCGACGACCCGTACGGCACGCAGCGCCGACCGGTCGCCGAGGAAGAAGGCGGTGAGGGCACCCATGATCGGCACGGTCGCGACGATGAGGCCGGTGAGGCCCGACGCCAGGTGCTGCTCGGCGATGGCGAGCAGGATCCACGGGATGGCCATCTCGAGGATGGCGAACGCGACGATCGGGCGCCAGTGGCGCAGGGCAGGCCGGATGGCATCGGCGCGGTGGGCGATGGCCAGCAGCACCAGCGCGGCCAGCGACGTGCGACCGAACACCACCATCGCCGGCTCCAGCTGCTTCACCGCGACGCGGATGAGCAGGTAGGGGATGCCCCAGATGAAGGCCATCGCCACGAACAGGATCCACCCACGTCTGGTCACGCGAGCGAGGTTGACATCATCGACCGCGGGTGAGCAATCGCAATCAGCCATCAACACGATCAGAGATCCGAATGAGTGCACCGATGAGTTGGGCCGCCGCGATCCGTCGGAACATGACCCGAACCTAGGATTGGAACCGATGTCAGCCACCGCCACGTTCGACCTCGACACCACGTTCGCCGACTACCGGCGCGAGCTCACCGGCTACTGCTACCGCATGCTCGGCGCGAACAGCGAGGCCGAAGACGCCGTGCAGGAGACGATGGTGCGCGCCTGGCGTTCCGCCGGTGCGTTCGAGGGCAGGTCGTCGCTGCGCACGTGGCTGTACCGCATCGCCACCAACGTGTGCATCGACATGCACCGCAGCCCGCAGCGGCGGGCCATGCCGATGGAGCTGAGCGAGGCGAAGCCGGCGCCCGGACGCACACCGGGGCAGCATCACGGCGAGGGCACCTTCGTGCACGCGGTTCCCGACGAGCGCGTCATCGACACCACTGGCGATCCGGCCACGGTCGCGGTGGCACGCGACTCCATCCGCCTCGCGTTCGTCGCCGCGCTGCAGCACCTACCACCTCGGCAACGCGCCTCGCTGCTGCTGTGCGACGTGCTGCACCTGTCGGCTGCCGAGGTGGCCGAGGCGCTCGACACCTCGGTGGCGTCGGTGAACAGCGCACTCCAACGCGCACGCGCCACCATGACCACCGCGCGCGTCGCGCAACTCGACCCCGTGGCCGACCCGCAGCACGCCGCGCTCGTCGAGCGCTACGTCGACGCCTTCCAGCGATACGACGTGCCCGCGCTGGTGGCGATGATGCGCGACGACGTCGTGCTCACCATGCCGCCGTTCGACACGTGGCTGCAGGGTCCCGAGAACCTCGCGCACTGGTATCTCAACCAGGGCATCGGCTGCGACGGGTCGCGGCTGTTGCCCATCGCCCTCAACGGCTCCGACGGCTTCGCCAGCTACAAGCCCACGCGGCCAGGCCTGTGGGAGCCGTTCGCGTTGCAGGTGGTCGAGTTCGCCGGCGGCAAGCTGGTGAGCCACCACAACTTCCTGTGCCCGGACTGGTTCACGAAGTTCGGCCTGCCGGCCCGCATCGAGGAGTAGCCGCCCGGGTTCATGGGGCGGCGGAGGCGGAGAGCCAGACGTCGACGGTGACGGTGGTGACTCCGGACGCAGCGGCGGCGGCGACCACCGGGGCGGACCCGGACTGCCAGCGGATGGGGGTCATGTGGAACAGGTCGGTCAGCGCGTCGGCGGTCAGCACGAGCGGGAACTGCACTCGCCGCGACCAGACGGCTTCCGGTGGTGCGGCCGCTCGGCGCTCCAGCCGCTCTGCGTCCTTGCGCTCGCTCTCGCCCTGCAACGGCGGGCGCAGCTCGCGCAGGTGCAGCGGACCGGGAGTGACCGCCACCCAGCGCCCGCCCGGCCGCAGCACGCGGGAGAGTTCCTCGAACGGGTGCGGAGCGAACACGGAGGTGACCACGGCGACCGACTCGGGCAGCACCGGCAGTCGATACGCCGAGCCGACGACGAACTGCGCGGCCGGCAACAGGCGCGACGCCATCTGCACCGCGGCCTTCGACACGTCGAGCCCGAACCGGTCGGCGACCGGCAGCTGCGACAGGTAGTACCCCTCACCGCAGCCGACGTCGAGCAGCGGCCCATCGGGACTGCCGACCGCCTCCGCCAGCGCGGCCGCGACGGGCGCGTAGTGACCGGCACCGAGGAACCGGCGACGCGCGGCCAGCGCGCCGGGCGTGTCGCCGGGCGTGACGGTGGGCCCCAACCGACCGCCGACGAGCAGGTTGAAGTAGCCGCCACGAGCGCGGTCGAACGAGTGGCCGCCCGCGCACGACGCGACGACGTCGGTGAGCACCAGCGGTAGCGCACAGTGGGGGCAGGCGAGCACGGAGGTCACGCGGTCAGTCCAGATGCTGGGCGCTCGAACCCGGCGACCGGGTGACGATGCCGACGAGCTGACCGGTCACCTGTGCACACACCAGCACGATGGCACACACCGCGAACCGAACACCCAGCCGGCCACCGTTAGTGCGACGTCGAGCGGCGACGGTCTGACGGCAGATGGTGCACCCATCGCGGAGCAGCCGGCGCAGCTCTCCACGGCGCGGCATCGCACGGTCGACGGCTCGCGAGCCGGCGAACATGCGACCCGAGTGGAACGCGAGCAGCGGCGCACGCCACGTGACCGGCTGCACGTGCATCGGCGGCGACACGTCGACGAGTGCCATCCGACCGCTGCGCTGCACCTCGGCCAGCAGCTCGTACTCGAGCCATCCGCCCGCGGGGACGCACGCACCGACCAGCGACCGGCGGAACGACACGATGCCCGGCACCGGCAGTCGATCCGTCGGCAGCTCGGCCACCGACACGAACGGGCCGGAGGTGATGGTGAACAGCGCGATCTCCCACTGACCTGCATCGGGCGTCGTCGTGATGGAGTGCACCAGCGCATCGGCGTCGGGCCGCGCCGCCCACGCCGCGATGAGCTCGCCCGCCCAGGTGGGCGAGACGCGCAGGTGATCCTCGAGCAGCGACACCACGTCTCCCCGCGCATGCGCCACGCCCCACGCCCGGCACGCGAACACGTCGGGCTCCGGCACGGTGAGGTAGGTGACGCCTCGTCGCGCGTGCGGCGCACACCCGTCGTCGCCACCGCTGACCGCCACCACTTCCACGTCGAACTCGGCAGTGGCGGCCGCAAGAGAGTCGAGCACGTCGTCGAGGTGGCCCCAGCCGCCGGCCGTCGGCACCACCACCGAGAGTCGCGGCAGTGCGGCATCGTGCACTCCGATTGCCGTCACCGGCGCCCCTCCTCCCGTCAGCGCCAGCACTGTAGGCGTCCCACCGGGCCGTTCGACTCTATGAGCGGGCGGGTCGCAGGCTTACGGTCGCGCCCATGGCCATGAACTGCAAGCCCGTGCCCACACTCGACGAGCGGATCAACGACATTCGCATGCGCACGGCCGAGATCGTCAACACCGACATCATCCCCAACGAGAGCCGGTTGTGGGCCGAGCGTCGCGAAGCTGAGACGTTCCACGAACGCACCGAGGTGCTGGAACTACGCGCCGACATCAAGGAGAAGGTGAAGAAGGCCGGGCTGTGGGCGCCACACCTGCCCACCGAGTACGGCGGCATGGGCCTCGACTTCCTCGCCCACGCGTACATGAACGAAGTGCTCGCGTACGCCATCGGCGCGGCCTCGCTGTTCGGTGTGGTGGCGCCGAACTCCGGCAACCAGAGCATCCTGGTGAAGTACGGCACCGAGCAGCAGAAGCAAGACTGGCTGCTGCCCCTCATCGACGGCACGATGGAGAGCGGCTTCTCGATGACCGAGCCGCACAACGCGGGCAGCGACCCGCGCTCGCTCACCACCGCGGCGGTCATCGACGGCGACAAGTTCGTGATCAACGGTCACAAGTGGTTCACCAGCAACGGCATCGAGGCCGACTTCTTCATCGTGATGGGCCGCGGGCAGGACAAGGACGCAACCGACCCCCGGAGCGGCCCGATGGTGCAGATCATCGTTCCCGCGAACATCAAGGGCGTCAACATCGTGCGCGGCATCGGCGTGTGGGGCCGCAAGGAGAGCGACCACTGCGAGGTGAAGTACGAGAACGTGCGCGTGCCCGTCACCAACGCGCTCGGTCGCGTCGGCGAAGGCCACCAGGCCGCGCAGGACCGACTCGGTGCGGGCCGCATCTTCCACTGCATGAACAGCATCGGTCAGATGTGGCGGGCCTTCGACATGATGGTCGAACGCGCCGCCAGCCGCGAGGTGCACGGCGGGTTGCTCGCCGACAAGCAGTTCACCCAGGGCGCCATCGCCGACAGCTACATCGACATCCAGACCGCGCGGCTGTTCACCATCCACGCCGCCGAGAAGATCGACCAGGGCCTGCAGGCCGCCCGCACCGACATCTCCGCCATCAAGGTCTACGTGCCCAACGCGTACACACGCGTCGTCGACCGTGCCATCCAGATCTGGGGTGCCGCCGGCGTCAGCAACGACCTGCCGCTGTGGGGCATGTACCAGGGAGCGCGCACGCTGCGCATCGCCGACGGACCCGACGAGGTGCACAAGATCCTCATCGCCAAGAACGTGCTCGGCCAGTACGCGAAGGGCGAAGGCTGGGACTTCGGCAACTGAGCCGCCTACTCCATCGCCAGCGCGGCCTCGAGGTGCCGGCGCTCGCCGTCGAACCCGTGGCGGTCCGCCAGCGCCAACGCCTCAGCGCGGGCAACCGCGGCCTCCTCGGTCTCGCCCGCGGCGGCGAGCGCGGCCGCGAGCAACCGGCGAGTCTTGGTCGACTCGAACGGGGCGCCCATCGCGTCAGCGGCCTGCCGCGCCTCCACGAGCAGCTCGTGGGCCAGCAGGTGATCGCCCGTCGCCAGTGCCAGCTCGCCGAGGCTGGTGCTCACCAGGCCGAGACAGAGCGAACCTGACGCGGTGACGCCCAACTGGCCACGGTGCGGCATCAGCGAGGCGAACAGGTGCGACGCCATGTCGCGACGGTCGAGCGCCACCGAGAGCTCGGCGTACGCCTGCATCGTCGTCAGCCAGAAGTAGTCGAGCGTCGGCTCCACGAAGCCGTCGAGCACCTCCATCCCACCGTCGCGGTCACCGGCATGGAACATCGCCAAGCCGTAGGCCGCCAACCAGTTCGACACCGAGCCCTGGCCGATCAGGTCGCGCACCGTCGGCACCAGCGCGCCGAGACCGCCTCGCTGCCACGCGACACCACCCGTCTGCACCGACCACGTGCCGATGGTGTCGGCATGCGTGCCGGCGTAGCGCTCGGCGAGTGCGTCGATGGCCACCTGCACGTCGGCGCGACCGCACAGGATGTCGAGCGAGGTCGACAGTCGTTCGGCGAGGAACCCGAGGTAGAAGTTGCGCGCCATCCGAACGGGATCGTCGAGGACCGCGAGGTGGCGGCGAGCCGCGGCGACGTCGCCGCGCTCGACCGCGCCGATGGCCGCGAAGAACCCGGCGAAGAACGTCAGCTCGGCGTCGCCCGACGCGCGCGCGGCTCGCGCCAGCTCCTTGGCGATCTCACCACGACGATCGAACGTGGTTGGATCCCACAGCGCGAGGTACTCGGCCACCAGCACCGTGCCCATCAACGCCGGATCGCCAGCGCCGCGCGCGTGCGCGTGGGCGGCTTCGATCACGGCCGAGCGCCGGCTGCGATCGGCGTGGAACGTGAGGTGCGACGCCAACGTGGCCAGCAGCCGCGCGCGACGCGGGTCGTCGTCGGCGATGGACTCGAGTGCGTCCTCGGTGAGCTCGACCAGCCCGGCATCGGTGACGCCTGCCGTGATGAAGAACGTGCCGGGCCAGATGCTGGCCAGCGCGGCGTCGGCGATGAGATCGGCGTCGCGCAGCCGGCGCGCGAGCCGACCCGCCTCGATCACCGCGGGCAGGTAGTCGGGCATGCCGAGCGCACGGCGAGCGAGCCCCAGCCCGAGCCACGAGCGCGCGAGCGCGGCGTGCTGATCGGGCGCGCGGCCGTAGTAGTCGACCAGTGACTGGTAGCGCTCCGCAGCCGACTCGTAGGCGAGCGCCTCCAGGTCGCGACGTGCCGCCAGCTCGAGTCGCTGGTTGGCCTTGCTCTCGTTGCCCGCCAGCTGCCAGTGGTGCGCGAGCTCGTCGTGGTCGGAGGGGCGCAAGAGCTCGATGCACTCGGCGACCCTGCGGTGCAGCAGCGACCGTCGGGTGGCGGTCATCGAGTCGAGCAACGTGGATCGCAGGATGGCATGGGCGAACGAGAAGCGACCGGCCGCGGACTCCTGCACCAGCGCCACGCGCGCGACGTCCTCCAGCACACCGAGCACGGTCTCGGCGGGCTGGTCGACCAGTGCGGCCAACAGCTCCAGGTCGAACGACATCCCGATGGTCGCCGCGCTGGCGAGCACGTTGCCGGTCTCCGGGGCCAAGCGCGCCAACCGCTGCCCGACCACGTCGCGCACCGAGTCGGGGATGGGCAGGCGATCCACGTCGGCGCTGCCGATCAGCCGCTCCAGTTCTCCGGTCGTGCCCAGGTGGTGGAGCAGTTCACACACGAAGAACGGGTTGCCGCCGCTCTCGTCGCGCACTCGACGAGCGAACGACTGCACGTTGACCGCCGGAGCATCCGGCACTCGCGCGAGGACGAGCAGCGACACGTCGTCGACGTCGAGCGCGCGCAGGTCGATCCGCGATGCCACCGCCGACGCGTGCACTTCGGCGAGCACGTCGCTCATCGGGTGCGCGGGGCCGACCTCGTCGACGCGGTAGCTGCCGAGGACGAGCACCCTCGCCGTCTTCGCTTCGCGCACAAGATGGCGCAGCAGCTGCACGGTGGGCGCAGTCGCCCACTGCAGGTCCTCCAGCACGAGCACCACCGGCTGCTCGGCCGACAGGCGCTCGACCAGGTCGACCACCGCGTCGAACAGTTCGAAGCGAGCAGCGGCGCCGGCCTCGTCGGAGCGGCCGGCGCGGCGAGAAGGGAACAACGGCGCGAGCGGACCGAGACCGCGCGTGACCGCCTCGCCCAACTCCTCGTCGAGCGCGTGCACCTCGCCGAAGGCCATCGCGAACGGCTGGTACGGACGCGACAGCTCGCTGTCGCAGATGCCGGCGAGCACGAGGGCGCCCTCGGCATGAGCGGCATCGGCCATCTGCGCGATGAGGCGCGACTTGCCGATGCCGGGGTGACCGGCGAGCAGCACCGTCGAGGTGGTGCCGGCGCACGCCTGCTGCCATCGGTGGGTGAGGGTCGCCAGCGGCTCGGCGCGGCCGACGAGCGGGAACCGGCGGTCGAGCGTCAGTGCCATCGGCACCGGCGGCGCGCCATCCGCGCCGAGATCGACGACGCGCACCACGTGCACCGGATCATCGAGACCCTTCAACACGCGCGGGCCGACCTCCTCGAAGCCGGCGTCGACGCGCCGGCGACCGAGGCGCGCGACGAGATCGGTGGCGAGGATCTCACCCGGCGCCGCGAGCGCCTCCAGACGCGCTCCTTCGATGACGGCCACCCCATGGAGGTCGCCATCGTCATCGGAGACCTCGCCCACGCTGACGCCGATGCGGATCTGGAAGGGAGCCACCGCCGCCGCCGATCGCGAGTACTTCGCGACTGCCCGCTGCATGTCGATCGCCGCCGACACCGCCGCCGATGCGAGCGGGAACTCGGCCTTCAGACCGTCGCCGGTCCAGCGCAGCACCCGGCCGGCATGGGCGTCGACGACGGCCCCCAGCAGTTCGTCGTGGTGGCGCCGAAGGACGTCGGCCGCGAGCTCTCCCAGTGCAGTCCGCAGCTCGGTCGAACCCACCACGTCGGTGAACAGCACGGCGCGGATGCTCGCCGTCGGGGCCCCATCCATCGGCGGCAGACTAGCCAGCAGCGAAGGACCCCTCGGATGCTGAGGGTCCGGCGGCGACTCGTGTGGTAGGACAACAGACCGCAGCCCGACGACCGGGCCGCGCAACAGGGGAGCGATCACGTTGGCGGTCAGTCGACGGACACGAGCAGTGCGCGGGCCGGCCAACGGAGCGCTGCGCCGCGTCCTCGCGTCGCACGTCGCTGCGGTGGTGGCCGAGTGGGCGTCGGTCGTCGGCGCGCTCGTGTACGCGTACGAACGTGGCGGCGCCACGGCCACCGGCATTGCTTCGCTGTGCGTGCTCGCCCCCTCGGTGGCAGGTGCACCGATCGCAGCGGCACTGGTCAACGGCCGGCGGCCGGCGATGGTGCGGCTGCTCGGACTGGCCGCTCAGGGCATCGGCTACGGACTCGCCGCCGGCGCGATCGCGCTCGACCTACCGGTGGCGGCCGTCGTGGCTCCGATCGTGTTCGCCCTCATCGCGCTGTGCACCCTGAGGCCCACGGGGGCCGTGCTGCTGCCCGCGCTCGCGCGGTCCTCGAGCGAGCTCACCCAGGGCGCACTGCAGGTTGCGTACTGCGACAACGCCAGTGCACTCGTCGGTCCCCTCACCGCGGCGGCGCTGCTGTGGGCCGGCGGACCGAGCGCGGTGCTCGCGGCGTGCGCCGCGCTCGCGGGGGCAGGGTTCGTCGCGACACTGGGCGCCGCCCGCCACGGCCCGCCTGCAGCGCGAGCAGATGAGATCGACGGCGCACGACGTGGATGGCGGCGATCGATCGACCACCTCCGGTCGCGTCCGTGGACGCTGCGCATCTTCGCCACCATCTGGGTGCGCTGTGCGCTCATCGGCGCTCTCGACGTGCTGACGGTGCTCCTCGCGTTCGACGCACTCGACCTCGGGTCCGGCGGGCCCGGGTTGCTCACGTCGCTCGTCGGCGTCGGCGCGCTCCTCAGCGCGGCGCTCACCACAGTGGTCGTTCGACGGTCGCGACTGGCGCCGGCGGTGCTGGCGGCCGTCGGTGGCGCCGCCGTCCTGTGCGCGGTGCTGGCCGCCGTCACCGAAGTGGCCACCGCGATCGTCGTGCTGCCACTGCTCGGGGCCGCCGCGTCGATGATCGACGGACTCGCTCGCATGCTCGTGCAGCGCTCGGTCGATCCGCGCACCCTCGCATCTGCGTTCGTCGCGGTCGAGTTCGTCGCCGGCGTGGGAGTGCTGGCCGGGTCGGGCATCGCCCAGCTGCTGGTGCTCGCCGGCGGCACCGATGCCGCGCTCTACGGCATGGCCGCGCTCTTCCTGCTCGTGCTCGTGAGCACCGCTCGTTCCCTGTGGCGCGCCGACGCCACCGCCGACGTGCCCATCGTGGAGATGAGCCTGCTCGCCCGCCTCCCGATGTTCGCACCGATGCAGCCCTTGGCGCTGGAGGCCGTGGCACGCGTCGCCGACCACATCAGCGTCGCCGACGGCGAGGTGGTCGTGCGCCAGGGCGACCACGGCGACCGGTTCTACGCCGTCGTCGACGGCAGCTTCGACGTGGTGATGAGCGGCGAGCACATCCGCGCTGCGGAGCGTGCAAGCTGCTTCGGCGAGGTGGCGCTGCTGGCCGACGTGCCGCGCACCGCCACCGTCACCGCGCGTGGCGCCGGCCACCTGCTGGCCGTGGAGCGGGTGCCGTTCCTCACCGCGGTCACGGGCAGCGACACCTCCACGTCGGCCGCGTGGGGCGTGGTGCACGCGATGGACCTCGACGGCCAGGTTCCCCGCCCGGAGTGATCCTCCCCTTGCGCGTCCGTCCGACCGCGCCTAATCTACAACCATATGGTTGTACATCTGCAGCGACACGAGGACCGGACCGACCTCGTGTTCCACGCGCTCGCCGACCCCACCCGACGCGACATCGTGCGGCTCGCGATGCAGGGTGAGCACTCCGTGTCGGAGCTGGCCCGCCACTACCCGATGAGCTTCGCGGCCGTGCAGAAGCACGTCGCCGTGCTCGAGCACGCCCAGCTCGTCTCCAAGCGCCGGCGCGGTCGAGAGCAGCTGGTGCGTGGCCGACTCGACACGGTCCGCGACGCCTCGGCGTTGCTCGACCAGTTCGCCGCGCTCTGGCGCGACCGCCTCGACCGATTCGGCGACGTACTCGCCGCCCAGGAAGGAAACCAGCCATGACCGTCACCAACGTGCTCACCGACAAGGAAGCCAAGACCCTCACGCTGACCGCGCAGTTCGCCGCGCCGATCGATCGCGTGTGGCAGCTGTGGGCCGACCCGCGCCAGCTCGAGCGCTGGTGGGGCCCGCCCACCTACCCGGCCACGATGGTGCAGCACGACCTCCGCGCCGGTGGCCGAGTCACCTACTTCATGACCGGACCGGAGGGCGACCAGCACCACGGCTGGTGGCACGTCGTCCGCGCCGACGCCCCCACCAGCATCGAGTTCGAGGACGGCTTCGCCGACAGCTCGGGCACCCCCAGCCCCGACATGCCGGTGACGACGACACGCGTGACGCTCGACGAGCACGCGGACGGCGGCACTCGGATGATCGTGGAATCGACGTTCCCGTCGGACGAGGCACTCGCCCAACTCGTCGAGATGGGAATGGTCGAAGGCCTCACCGA
>CAZWCU010000117.1:0-13060 GCA_964632715.1 uncultured Bifidobacterium sp.
CGAGGATCGTGAGCGTCGCCGACATCTTCGACGCGCTGACGAGTGCGCGCCCGTACAAGCCGGCCTGGACTCCTGAGGACGCCTTCGGCGAGCTAGATCGACTCGTGGATGCCGGGAAGCTCGACGAGCGGGCGGTCAAGGCTCTGGCCGATCAGGAGGACGAGGTGGAGACCGTGCTGGAGCGGCACGCCGAGGTCCCGGCTGGATAGGTTGGCTCCGTGGTCACCGACTCTGCCCAGGTTGTCATCGTCGGAAGCGGCATGGGTGGTGGCACGCTCGCGTGGGGATTGGCGCAACGCGGAATCGACACTCTGGTCCTCGAACGCGGAGAGGTGCTCGGGCACGGTGGCCAGCGCGACGTGCACGGCACCCGGCACGTGCCCAGCGGCGTACTCGTCGGTCTCGCGCACGTCGACGAGGCGGGCACCGTTCGCGAGGGCCACCTCCAGCTCGGCGACGCTGACTTCGTTGATCGACATGGCACCAGACGCTACTGCGACAGGTCACCGGGCGTGTTGACGTTGGCCAGATCTTGAGGATCCACCGTCACCACCACGGCGTTGATCGAGTCGACGGCGGCGGTCAACCGACGCTCGCCGCCGTCGAAGGCGGAGCGGAGCAGATCGACGACTCGCGGTGACCACACCGCGCACGCCGGCTGTGTGCGCTCGGCTCCCGCCATCGCGACATCGACGGCATGGTCGGGCGAGCCGTGGTGGGCAGTCACCAACGCGCTCACGGAACGCGACGTGAGATGCGGGAGGTCGCACGCCACGATGACGACGGCATCCGCCTGCTGGAAGTGGCCGAGCGCGGTGATCACACCGCCGAGTGGCCCCTCGCCGGGGAACTCGTCGGGGACCACCCGCAGACCCAGCGCCGCGAGGGCCTCGATGTCGCCACCGATGGCCACCACCGGATCACAACCCGCGGCACGCAACGCGGTGGCGACTCGCACTGCCATCGGCACGCCGTCGACCGGCAGCAACGCCTTGTCGGTGCCCATCCGCCGGCTGGCGCCACCGCACAGCACTGCACCGCACAGCACCGGCTGGCTCAGGCGGCACCGCCCGAAGGATCGAGCTGGGCGAGGAACAGCGCGATGCGTTCGGCCTCGTCGGTCTCGCCGATGGTGGCCGCCATGGCACCGAGGCCGCGCAGGCAGCCGAGGAACGGACGATTGGTCTCGTCGGCCCAGCGGACGTAGCCGGAGCCACGCCACCCGTTGGCGCGCAACGTGTCGAGGCCGCGGTGGTAGCCCACTCGGTAGGCGGCGTATCGCTCGACCGTGTCGGTGGCCACGTCGCCCAGCGTGCACCACGCGAGCAACGAACGCGGGTGCTGCGCCACGATCTCGGCCGCGAGCGCACGCTGCTCGCCAGCAGGCGCGGCGAGCGCCGCGGCGGCCGCGGCGCGGATGGCGTCGGCTTCGGCCGGCAGCACCGTGCGCGGCGGGCCTTGGGAGGTCATCAGGATCGGTTGGTCGCTCACGGGGTCACCCTACGGCGTTCGCCGCTTGCGTAGGGTCGTGGGCATGACTGCCCTGTCGTTGGAAACGGCGAAGACCATCGCCATCGTCGTCGTCCTCGCCTTCCTGGCCTTCGCCGTCATCTCGGCGTGGGTGATCAAGAACGTCACCACCAAGCTCATCATGGTGGCATTGATGGCTGCACTCGCGCTGGGCGTCTGGACGCAGCGCACCAGCCTGCAGGACTGCGCCACCAAGGCGAAGGAGCAGGCCGAAGCGCTCGACACCACCGCCATCACGTGCACCTTCTTCGGTACCGAGGTGGAAGTCGGTACCTGACGGCCTACCGCCTCAGGCGTAGGGCGCCCCGACTGCAACCAGCAGCGGGTCGACGAGTTGATGGCGGAACACATCGGGGTCGCTGTTGGGCGCACCGTGGCCACAGCCTTCCAGCTCCACCAGTTGCGCGCCCTCGATGGTGGCGGCCACGTGGGCCATGCCCTTGCGATGGTGGTCGGCGCCTCGAGTGCCATAGCCGACGACCACCGGCACGTGCACCTGCTCGGCCAGCCACGGGCAGTGCTCGCGCAGATCGGCAAGCTCCTCGACCAGCGCGACGCCCTCTCGACGCCGGCCGGCGCGTGTGCGCTCGGGCAGACCCTCCCATCGCGCGTCGCCGATCAACCGGCGCATGAACGCCTCGGCCGCGGCCTCCGGCTGACCGGCCGCCTTGATCGCGCTGGCGCCGGCGGTGGTTCCCGGCCACCACGGTTCCCACGACAGCGGGGTCTCGTACACGGCGACGCCGAGCACCAGCTCCGGATGCCGGACCGCGGCGGCGAGCGCGACGTTGCCGCCGTAGCTGTGCCCCACCACCACTGCGGGGCGACCGTCGAGCACGTGCACCAGGTCGGCCACCTGGCTCGCCATGTCGAACGGCCCCTCGTGGCTCCCTCCGGCGGGCACCGACCGACCGTACCCGCGCCGGTCGTAGCGCAGCACGCGGAACTGGTCGTCGAGGCGGCGGCTCAGCTTCAGCAGCCCTGCGGAGCGGTCCATCGCGCCGTGCACGAGGACGATGAGCGGGTGCGACGGATCGCCGGCCTCCTCGGCCCAGATGGGGGTCACAGGACGCGAACGATACGCAACACGTCGGTGCTGGCCCCACTCGGGCGGTCGGGCGCCCCGGCCAGCACGAGCACGGTCTGGCCGGACTCGACCAGTCCACTCTGCACGGCACGCTCGACCGCGAACCAGACGAGGTCGTCGGTGCTGTGGTACGTGCTGACGGCCAGCGACCGAACACCCCACGACAGTGCCATCGCCCGCACGGTGGCCGGGTCGGGCGAGAGGCTGATGAGCGTCGGAGTCGGGCGGAATCGGGCCATCGCGCGAGCAGTGCGGCCGGTGGTGGTGCAGCACAGGATGGCCGCGGCGCCGGCATCGGCGGCCGCCATGCCTGCCGCGTGCGTGATGGCCATCGTGATGCGACTCGGCCCGTCGGGCCACTGCTCGCGCTGCGAACGACCCAGCCGCGAGGCCCACTGCGCGTAGCTCGCCTCCGACTCGGCGCGGCCCGCGATGCGCGCCATCGAGCGCACGACCGCAGCGGGGTCGGCACCGATGGCGGTCTCGGCGGACAGCATGAGCGCGTCGGTGCCGTCGAACACCGCGTTCGCGATGTCGCTCACCTCGGCTCGCGTGGGCGACGGGGAGGTGATCATGCTCTCCATCATCTGCGTGGCGGTGATGACCGGCACGCCCACCTCCACGCAGTGGCGGATGATGCGCTTCTGCAGGTGCGGCACGTCTTCGAGCGGGCACTCGATGCCGAGGTCGCCACGGGCGACCATCACGGCATCGGCCTCGGCGGCGATGGCCTCCAGTGCCACCACGGCCGGCATCGTCTCGATCTTCGCGACCAGTCGGGTGGTGTACGGCAGGATGGCTTCGCGCACCACCCGCAGGTCGTGGGCAGCGCGCACGAACGAGACGGCCAGGAAGTCGGCGCCGGCCTCGGCCATCGCGCGTCCCAGCACGAGGTCGTCCTCCGTGGGCGTGGTGAGCCGCAGCCGCTCGGACGGCAGGTGCACACCGGGTCGTCCCTGCACCGTGCCGCCGGTGAGCACCACGCAGTCGACGCACGTGTCGCTCACCGCGTCGGCGCGCAGCGAGATGGCGCCGTCGCCCAGCACGATGCGGTCGCCGGGTTGCAGGTCGGCGAGCAGCGTCGGGTAGTCGACGGTGATGCGGTCGATCGTGGACGGGCCCTCCTCGGTGGTGAGCACCACCGAGGCACCGCCCACGAGCACACCGCCACCCTCGGGGAACTGGCCGGAGCGCACCTTCGGACCGGGAAGGTCGGCGAGCACCGCCACGACCCGTCCGGTGCGGGCAGCCGCTTCGCGGACCTGTTGCATGCGCTCGAGATGGGACTCGAGCGTGCCGTGGCTGAGGTTCAGGCGCACCACGTCGACGCCGGCGAGCAGCAACTCGTCGAGCACCTCCGCGGTGGCACTGGCGGGCCCCAGCGTGGCAACGATCTTCGTTCGAGTGTCGGTGTGTGGGGTCATCAGGTGCTTATCTAGTCGCCATGGAGTTGATGTTGATACGGCATGGTCTACCAGTACGGCGAGAGCTCATCGAGGGAATCGCCGATCCGGAGCTGTCCGAGGCGGGTCACGAGCAGGCTCGCCACCTCACCGACTACCTCGTCGGCGAGTCGATCGATGCCGTCTACGCGAGCCCGCTGCGGCGTGCGGTGCAGACCGCCGAGCCGCTCGCTGCGTCGAAGGGGTTGCCGATCACCATCGTCGACAACGTGGCCGAATGGGACCGCAACGCCAGTGAGTACATCCCCATCGAGGAGCTGAAGGCGGCCAACGATCCGCGCTGGCAGGCCATGGTTCGTGGTGAGTGGAACGCGCACGACGAGACACCCGAGGAGTTCTCGGCCCGCGTGATCGGCGCGCTGGAGGTCATCATCGACACGCATCAGGGCCAGCAGGTGGCCGTCTCGTGCCATGGCGGCGTCATCAACGCCTACCTCGCACACATCCTCGGCCTGCCCGTCGGACAGGGGTTCTTCTACCCCAACTACACCAGCATCCACCGCATCGCCGCCAGCCGCGGTGGGCACCGCAGCGTGGTCACCGTCAACGAGACCGCGCACCTGCGGGGCACCGGTCTCCCGATGGGTCTGATGCAGCGATCATGAGCGAGTTCACCGCACTCCCCGACCTGATCGACTTCCTCGACGCGTCGCCGTCGCCGTGGCACGCCGCCGCGAGTGCTGCGGCGCGGCTGCGCACTGCCGGCTTCACCGAGGTCGAGCTCGGCGACTCGAACACCGACGTGCCGCCCAAGGGTTTCGTCCAGCGTGGCGCGGCGCTCGTCGCATGGCATCGCGGGGCACAGGCCGGTCCCGAGTCACCGCTGCGCATCGTCGGCGCCCACACCGATTCGCCGTGCCTGAAGGTGAAGCCGAACGCCGACGCGGGCGGCTCGGGCTGGAAGCAACTCGCCGTCGAGGTGTACGGCGGCGCGCTGCTCAACTCGTGGCTCGACCGCGATCTCGGCGTCGCCGGCCAGCTCGTGCTGCACGATGGCAGCACCCGGCTCGTCGCAGTGCACGACGCGGTCGCGCGCGTGCCGCAACTCGCCATCCACCTCGACCGCGACGTCAACGAGAAGGGTCTGGTGCTCGACAAGCAGGCGCACGTCGCGCCCGTGTGGGGCGTCGGCTCGCCGGTGGCGGGCGAGTTCGCCGACTGGATCGCGGCACACGCCGCCGCGCCGGCGGGGTCGGTGGCCACCTGGGACCTGTGCCTGTTCGACCGCACCACCGCGCAGGTGCTCGGCCTCGGCGGCGACCTGCTCGCCGCCGGTCGGCTCGACAACCAGCTCTCCTGCTGGGCGGCCACGCGTGCGCTGGCCGACGCATCGCCCTCCGACGCTGCCACTGCGGTCATCGCGCTCTTCGACCATGAGGAAGTCGGTTCGGAGAGCACCACCGGGGCCGCCGGACCGTTGCTCGAACACGTGCTCGAGCGTCTTGCGCTCGCGCACGGCGCCACCCGCGCGCAGTACCTCACGCAGCTCGCGAACAGCACCTGCATCTCGGCCGACAACGCGCACAGCGTGCACCCCAACTACCCCGAGCGCCACGAGGCCGGCCACCGTCCCATCGTGAACCAGGGCCCGGCCATCAAGCTCAACAGCAACCAGCGCTACGCCACGTCGGCCGTCGGCGCAGCCATGGTGCAGCGCGTGTTCGACGCGGCCGACGTGCCGTGGCAGGTGTTCGTCAGCCGCAACAACATGCCGTGCGGCAGCACCATCGGGCCGATCACCGCCACGCGCCTGGGCATCGACACGGTCGACGTCGGCATCCCGCAGCTCAGCATGCACTCCGCACGCGAGCTGTGCGGCACCCGCGACCCCGTGTGGCTGGCGCAGGGCCTGCGCGGCTACTTCGACGGCGCCTGAATCAGCTGCGGCACCGCGTGTTCGCGGTGCGCTCGGGCGTTGGCCTGGTCGAACAACCGCTGCAACTCCGAGTGCAGGTCGGCGGTGAGCTGACGCGCCGCCGCTCGCTGCTCCTTCGGCGTGTCGGTGACGGCGACCGAGAGCGGCGGTCCGACGACCACGTACATCTTGCGCGGGTAGATGAACTTCGCCCCCTTGGGCATCACCCGCTCGCTGCCACCGATGCCGACGGGCACGATCGGCACACCGGTCTTGGCCGCGATGTAGGCAGCACCGTCGAACAACGGCTGCACCTCCGGCCCCGACTTGCGCTCGCCCTCCGGGAATAGGACCAGAGGTTCGCCGCCCTCGATGACCGCGATGCAGCGCTTCAACGCCTCCCGATCGGCGGTGCCACGGCTGACGGGAAAGCCGCCGAGCGCACTGAGCAGCTTCCCGAACCAGCGGTTGCTCCACCACTTGTCGGCGCCCATGAAGCGCATGCGCTTGCGATGCACACCCGACGCCACCGGCGAATCGATGATGCTGCGGTGCGTGGGCGCCAGGATGAACGGACCCGAAGTGGGCAGGTTCTCGCGACCTTCGATCTGCATGCGACACCACACACGGCAGAACACCGTCACGATGGTGCGCACCGTGTGATACGCAACGCGATCCACCCTCGACTGTCCCGCGAACTTCGTGGAGATCTTCGTCACGACCTGCTCCGTCTGCTACTCCGTCGGCTCCGTCTGCATGAGCGCTTCGATCTGCACCAGCACCTCGTCGATGCTCAAGCCAGTCGTGTCTACCACGGTGGACCCGTCGGCCAGCGTGAGGGGGCTGTCGGCTCGGCTGCTGTCGGAGTGGTCGCGGGCCGCGATGGCAGCTTCGATCTCGTCGACGTCGCCACCCGCTTCCGCCACTCGGCGTTCGGCGCGGGTGCGCGGCGACGCGGTGAGGTACAGCTTCAGCTCGGCCTCGGGGAACACGACCGATCCGATGTCGCGACCCTCGATCACTCCCCCGTCGCGCTCCGCCGCCCAGGCCTGCTGGCGCGCCCGCATCTCCGTGCGCACCTCGCTGTTCGCGGCCACCTTGCTGACCGCGGCGGTGACGGCCGGTGTGCGGATGGCCGCGGTGGCGTCGGCACCGTCGACGAACACGCCGCGCTCGCCCACCTCGAGCGATGCGGTGCGGGCGAACGCCCCGACCGCCGCCTGGTCGTCGAGCGGGATGTCGCGCCGCATCGCGGCGAACGTGATGGCGCGGTACATCGCGCCGGTGTCGAGGTACTCGAGGCCCAGGCGCTGCGCGAGCGCACGCGCGATGGTGCTCTTCCCGGCGCCTGCCGGGCCGTCGATGGCGATGACGCGCACTACCAGCTCGTTCCCTGCGGCAGACCTTCGCTGTACCCGGCGGCGCTCTGCACACCGACGACGGCGCGCTCGGCGAACTCGGGGATGGTGGCGGCGCCGGCGTAGGTGCACGCCGACCGGACGCCCGCGACGATGTCGTCGATGATGTCCTCGACCCCGGGACGGGACTGGTCGAGGTACATCCGCGAACTGCTGATGCCCTCCTCGAACAGCTCCTTGCGGGCACGTTCGAACGCAGTCTCGCTGCGGTTGCGGATCTTCACGGCACGGTTGCTGGCCATGCCGAAGCTCTCCTTGTAGAGGCGACCGTCGGGGTCGCGCAGCGTGTCGGCCGCGCTCTCGTACGTACCCGCCAGCCAGGAGCCGAACATCACGTTCGCGGCACCCGCCGCCAACGCCAGCGCCACGTCGCGCGGGTGCCGCACGCCGCCGTCGGCCCAGATGACCTTGCCGTGCTTGGCTGCCTCGCCGGCGCAGTCGTGCACCGCACTGAACTGCGGTCGACCGACACCGGTCATCATGCGAGTGGTGCACATCGCGCCCGGCCCCACGCCCACCTTGATGATGTCGGCGCCGGCAGAGATGAGATCGCGCGTGCCATCGATGGTGACCACATTGCCGGCCACGATGACCACGTCGGGTGCGACCGCGCGCACCTCCTCGATGGCGCGGAGCGTGCGGGTCTGATGCCCGTGCGCGGTGTCGATGACCAGCACGTCGGCGCCGTACGACACCAGCGACTTCGCCTTCGTCGCGGGGTCGCCGTTGATGCCGACCGCGGCGGCCACCAGCAGCCGACCATCGGCGTCGACGGCGGGACGGTAGATGGTGCTGCGGAGCGCGCCGGTGCGGGTGGCGCAGCCGATGAGGCGACCGTCGCCGTCGACCACCGGTGCCATGCTGAGGCGCTGCCCGCTGAGGCGCTCGTAGATCTCGGCCGGCGCGGTGCCGTCGTCGAGCAGCACCAGTTCGCGGCTCATCACGTTCTTCAACTGGGTGAACCGGTCGTAGCCGGCGGCATCGTGCTCGGTGAAGACACCTTCCGGTCGGCCGGCGTCGTCGACCACCACGACCGCGCCGTGCGCCCGCTTGTGGATGAGGCCGAGTGCATCGCCGACGGTGTGGTGAGCGCTGAGCGTGATGGGCGTGTCGTAGAGCAGGTGGCGCGACTTCACGTAGTCGATGACCGACTCGAGCACGTCGAGCGGGATGTCCTGGGGCAGCACGGTGATGCCACCGCGACGGGCGACGGTCTCGGCCATGCGTCGACCCGCCACCGCGGTCATGTTGGCCACCACCACGGGGATGCTGGTGCCGAGGCCATCGGGCGTGGTGAGGTCGACGTCGAATCGTGATGCGACGTCGTTGAGACTGGGCACCATGAACACGTCGCTGTAGGTGAGGTCGTACGGCGGGGTACTGCGGAGGAATTTCATCGTGCTCGCTACCTTCGGTTGAAACAGCCGCCCAAGGCTACCGTGGCGACCATGACGACGCCGGTGGTTCTCGTGCACGGTTGGGGTGGCTCGTTCGAGAGCACCTGGCAGCGAAGTGGGTTCACCGAACTGCTCGCCGACGCCGGCCGACCCGTCATCGGCGTCGATCTGCTCGGCCACGGCACCGCGCCCAAGCCGCACGACCCAGACGCCTACACGGACCTCACCGAACGAGTGCTCGACGCGCTCCCCGACGAACCGGTCGACGCGGTCGGGTTCTCGCTCGGTGCCATCACCCTCCTGCGCATCGCGTGCGCGCAGCCGCACCGCTTCCGTCACCTGGTGCTCGCGGGCATCGGCGCCACGCTGTTCGAGCGCGACGACGCGGCCGGCGAGCGCATCGTCGCCGCGTTGCAGGGAACCGGCGACCCCGACGACAACATCGCTCGCATGTTCGTGAACTACGCGAACCAGCCGGGCAACGACCTCGCCGCGCTCACCGCGGTCATGCAGCGCGCACGCGGCGCGGAGTTCACGCCCGACGCCGTCGCCACGGCCACGTGCCACACCCTCGTGGTCATCGGCGACAAGGACTTCGCCGGCCCCGGCGACCCGCTTGCCGAGGCGCTGCCCGACGCCACGCTGAAGGTGCTGCGCAACGTCGATCACTTCGCCACGCCGGAAGCGTTCTCGTTCATCGACGCCACACTCGAGTTCATCGACGCCGTCCCCGCATGACGGATCGGTCCCGCCTCGGCACGTCGGTCGAGCGGGCGTTGGACGTGCTGCGCAACGGCGGGCTGGTGGGGTTGCCCACCGAGACGGTCTATGGGTTGGCTGCCGACGCCGCCAACGAGCATGCCGTGCGCCGCATCTTCGAGGCGAAGGGCCGCCCCGCCGACCACCCACTCATCGTGCACGTCGCGCACGCGGAACAGCTGTCCGACTGGGCGGCCACCATCCCACCGGCCGCGGCGGTGCTCGCCGACACCTGTTGGCCCGGCCCGCTCACGCTGTTGGTACCGCGCGCCGCACACGTGCTCGACGTGGTCACCGGCGGGCGCGCCACCGTCGGTGTGCGCGTGCCCGCACACCCGCTGGCGAGCGAGTTGCTGCAACGCCTCGGCGGTGGCCTCGCCGCCCCCTCGGCCAACCGCTTCGGCAAGGTGAGTCCCACCACCGCGCAGCACGTGCTCACCGACCTCGGCGATCTCGTCGACTACGTGCTCGACGGCGGCGCGTGCCCGGTGGGAGTGGAGAGCACCATCGTCGATTGCACCGTGCAACCGGCGCAGATCCTACGGCCGGGCGCCATCGCGACGGAGCAGATCGAACTGCTGCTGCACGGCGATCTCGCCGCCGCCAGCGGGCCTAGCCGTGCAGCCGGGATGATGGCCTCGCACTACGCGCCTGCGGCACGAGTCGTGCTCGTCGACTCCCTGGTGGAGGCCGAGCGCGTCGCGGCGGGCACGCCCGGCAGCTGGGTGCTCGACCGCACCGACGACCTTGTCGCCTCCGCCCGCATGCTCTACGCAGACCTGCGCGATGCCGACAACCGCGGGGTGGCCGTGGTGGTGGCAGTGATGCCACCGGCGGCCGGCATCGGGCATGCCATTCGCGACCGGCTCACCAAAGCGGCTGGTTGAGGTTCGCCACCCACACGTCGCGCACGGCGTCGATGTCGGGTGCGGGTTCACCCTCCACTGCCGCCACCGTCAGGCTCACCGTGGTGGCTCCTGCGTCGGGGACGAGGTCCAGCCGGCACCAGCAGGGTGATGGATCGTGCAGGAACACCTCCAGCACGTACGGCGGATCGTCGACCAGCACCTCGCCGATCCACGACGTCACGATCAGCAGCGCCTCGAACGCCTCCACCGGCAGCACGTCGATGGTGAACGAGGGCGCGTCGTGCTGCACGCCTCGCACCGGCCGTCGGTGCCGCGACGGAGCAGGCGGTGGCGGCACCGGTGCATCGACCGGCGCGGTCACCGGCGGCGCGGCCCGACGCAGTTCGACCGCTCGCTGATAGGCGGCGTTCACCGCCTGCATCGCCCCCACGTCGCCGCCGAGGTCCGGGTGGTGCGCCTGCGCCAGGAGCCGGCGGGCAGCGGCCAGTTCCTGCAGCGAGGCAGTGGGGGCGACGCCCAGCACCTCGAACGGGTCGCTGCTCACGGTGTGACCGCCCTCACCGAGTGGTGATGGAGGCTGTGGCCGCCTCGCGCAATGCGGCGTACTGCTGGCGCACGTCGCGGCATGGCTCGGCCTCGATGGACACCGTCTCGCCGAGGCCCCAGCGCGCGGCGATGTCGGCGTGCGACTCGCCCAACGCCACGGCCGCCGCCTGCACGCACGCGCCAGTGGCCACCGCTTCGGCTTCGTCGGCCGTGCCGACCGGCAGATCGCAGAGCGACGCGAACACCTGTCGATATGCGGCGGAACGCGCGCCGCCACCGACCAGGACCACACGCTCCACCGGCGACAGCTGCCGCACTGCGTCGAGCGCGTCGAGCATGGAGCAGCACACGCCTTCCACCGCAGCGCGGGCCAGCTGCTCGCGGGTGGCGTCGCTGCGCAGGCCACTCAACCACCCGGTGGCGTTCGGGAGGTCGGGCGTGCGTTCGCCGTCGAAGTAGGGCAGCAACGTCACGCCGCCGGCGCCCGGCTGGGCGGCGAGCGCGAGCTGATCGAACTGCTCGTACGTGACACCGAGGAGACGACCGATGGTGTCGGTGACCTTGGTGGCGTTGAGCGTGCAGGCGAGCGGGAGGTAGCCGCCGCTGGCATCGGCGAAGCCGGCCACGTGACCGGTGGGGTCGGCGGTGGGGCCGGCCGACACCGCGTACGCGGTGCCCGACGTGCCCAGCGAGATGACCGCGGTGCCCGGCGCGAGGCCGAGCCCCAGTGCGGCGCCCATGTTGTCGCCGGTACCGCAGGCCACAGGGATGCCGTGCCAGTCGCCCACCGTCTCGTACGGATCGGCCACTCGCGGCACCACCTCGGACCAGTCGCGAGCCGAGTCGACGATGGCCAGCAGGTCCCAGCGGTACTCGCCCGTGGCGGGCGACCAGTACCCGGTGCCGGATGCGTCGCCGCGGTCCGTGGTGAGCGAGCCGGTGAGCTGCATCGTGAGCCAGTCGTGCGGCAGCACCACGTGTGCCATGCGCGCCCACGCCTCGGGTTCGCTGCGATGCAGCCACGACAGCTTCGAGACCGTGAACGCGGCGACCGGCACACTGCCCACGGCCGCAGCCCAGTCCGAGGCACCGCCGGGGAGCTGCTTGCACAGCCAACCCGCGTCGGGGGCGGATTCGGTGTCGTTCCACAGCTTCGCCGGGCGCACCACCTGCCGCGCCTCGTCGAGTGCCACCATGCCGTGCTGCTGGCCGGCGACGCTGATGCCGACCACCTCGACGTCGTCGGACTGCTCGCCCGCCATCGCCAGCGCGGCGTCGTAGGCACGCTGGAACGCTGCCCACCACGCGCCAGGGTCCTGCTCGGAGCGCGGAGGTGTGGTGGCCGGGTGCGGCGACGAGCCGCTGCCCACCACGCGACCGGACTCCAGTGCGCGCATCTCGACCTTCGTGCTCTGCGTCGACGAGTCGACTCCCGCAACCACCTGCATGACTGCGACCCTACTTCCAGTGCGTGTGCTCGGTACCGGGCGGATCGACCGCCCAGGCTGGACTGTCGCCCCACCGATCCTGGAACACCACGTCGTGCAGCGGCCGCCGCCGCACCGGGCCATGCGCACCGGCGGGGCGGCCGAGCGTGATGCAGGCGGACAGCGCCACCTGGTCGGGCACGGCCAGCAGCTCGCGCAGCTGCGGCTCGACCATCTGGTGCCACATCGTCAGAGCGCCGCCGTAACCCATGGCCCGCGCCGCGAGCAGCAGGTTCTGCGCCGCCGGATACACCGACGCGCCTTCATAGGGGTTGGGGCCGCGGTACCGCTGCAGGCACACCAGCACGATGGCCGGCACCGACTCGAGGTGGTCGACGAAGTGCTGCATCGTTGCCGCCATACGAGCCTTCGGCGTGTCTGCGACCGCGGTATCGGTGGATGCGTACCCGTCGGCGGCACGCTTCGCAGCCCACGACGAGCGGAACGAGTTGCCCAGCAGCGCACGCGCCTGCTGCGCCGAGGGACCGTCGCGCAGCACCAGGTAGCGCACCGGTTGCCGGTTGCTGCCGCTGGGAGCGCGAGTGGCGTGCCACAGGATGGCGGCCAGATCCGCGTCGGGCATCGGCTCGTCGGTGTAGCGACGGATGGTGCGCGTGGTGGCCAGACCCTCCAACAGCGGCACGGGAGC
>CAZWCU010000118.1:0-2143 GCA_964632715.1 uncultured Bifidobacterium sp.
GCGTCTTCGGCGCGAGGAGGAACCCATGTCCGACAGTGGCGAGGTTGCGTCAGCGACGTTGATCCGAAACGTCCGAGTGTTCGACGGCACGTCGGAGTCCGTCTCCGATCCGTCCGACGTGCTGGTGCGCAACGGCGTGATCGATGCGATCTCGAGCCAGCCGCTCCACTTGGCCGAGGGCGAGCGCGGCTGCGAGATCGACGGTGGTGGTCGGGTGTTGATGCCCGGCCTGATCGATGCCCACTGGCACTCAGCGTTCGCCGCGCTACCTGTGTCGGCGTTGCTGACGGCAGACATCGGCTACGTGCACCTGGTCGCCGGTCGCACCGCCGAGCAGACGCTGCTGCGCGGGTTCACGACCGTTCGCGATGCCGGCGGGCCGACGTTCGGTGTCAAACGAGCGATCGACGAAGGCATCATCAGCGGCCCGCGGATCTACCCGGCGGGGGCGATGATCTCGCAGACCTCCGGGCACGGCGACTTCCGCGCGACGCACGAGCTGCCGCGCGGCGTGTGCGGGCATCTCGCCCACACCGAACGCATCGGCGGGACGGTGATCGCCGACGGCGTCGACGAGGTGCTGCGCGGCGTGCGTGAGCAGCTGATGCTCGGTGCGTCGCACATCAAGATGATGGCCGGGGGAGGCGTGTCGTCGGTGTACGACCCGATCGACGTCACCCAGTACACCGAGGCCGAACTGCGTGCCGGTGTGGAAGCGGCAGCGAACTGGGGCACCTACGTGATGGTGCACGCGTACACACCTCGTGCGGTGCAGCAAGCGTTGCGGGCAGGAGTGAAGTGCATCGACCACGGCCACCTCCTCGACGACGAGACGGTCGCGATGATCGCCGAGCACGATGCGTGGTGGAGCCTGCAACCGTTCCTCGATGACGAGGACGCGATCCCGGTTCCGGCCGCCAGCCGCGACAAGCAGGGGATGGTCACCGACGGCACCGATCGCGCCTACGGGCTGGCGAAGAAGCACGGGGTGAAGCTGGCGTGGGGCACCGACACCCTGTTCGACGCCCACTTGGCGACCCGGCAGGGCGCACAGCTGGCGAAGATGACTCGTTGGTTCACCCCGGTCGAGGTGTTGCGGATGGCGACGCACGACAACGCCGAGCTGTGCGGCCTGTCGGGTCCGCGCAACCCGTACCCGGGCAAGCTCGGCGTGGTCGCGAAGGGTGCGCTCGCCGACCTGCTCGTCGTCAACGGCAACCCGCTCGACGACATCGAGCTCCTCGCCGCGCCGGCGACGGGGTTGTCGGTCATCATCAAGAACGGCGAGATCCACAAGAACCTGCTGCCCACCACGGCGCAGCCCGCCTGAGCCTTCACGCAGAGCACCGGCCCAGGGGTCGCGTTGTAGGCTCGCTCAACTCCTTCTTCGAGCGGCGGCCTCCTTGCGCATACTCCTCGTGTCCGACCTTCACTACTCGCTGCGGCAGTTCGATTGGGTCGTCGAGTCCGCCGCCGACTTCGACCTGGTGGTGTTGGCCGGCGACCACCTCGACATCAGCTCGAGCGTGTCGCTCGACGCGCAGATCGTGGTGGTGCTGCGCTACCTCGCGCTCATCCAGGAGTCGACGATGGTCGCAGTCAGCTCGGGGAACCACGATCTCACCGGGCCCGACGACAACGACGAACGTGCCGCGCTCTGGCTCGCGGAAGCGCGCCGGGAAGGCATCTCCACGGACTGGGGCTCGATCCTCGTCGACGACACGTTGATCACCATCTGCCCCTGGTGGGACGGTCCCGCCGGGCGCGCACTGGTCGAGGCGCAACTCGCCGCCGATGCCGCACGACGCCCGCGGCGATGGGTGTGGATCTACCACTGGCCGCCGCTGGGGTCGCCAACCTGCTGGACGGGCCGGCGCCACTACGGCGACGCCGATCTCGCTGGCTGGATCGACGAGCACCAGCCCGACGTCGTCCTCACCGGCCACGTGCACGAGCCGCCGTTCAAGCCCGACGGCTCGTGGGTCGATCGCATCGGCGCGACGTGGGTCTTCAACGCCGGCAGGCAGATCGGCCCGGTGCCGGCGCACATCCAGCTCGACCTTGCGGCCGGCACCGCCATCTGGTCGTCGATGATGGGCTCGGAATCGGTCGACCTCGGCGACCTGGCGCCGCCGTTGCGCAC
>CAZWCU010000118.1:2243-12960 GCA_964632715.1 uncultured Bifidobacterium sp.
GGCGCCGTTCAGTACTCGGGGTCGGGATCTCGCAGGGAGCCAGGAGATGCGGTCGTGCCGGATCGCTGCTCGAGCTGACGCAGCACGGTGGCCACCATCGTCAGCCCGGGAGCATCGCCGTACTGATGGGTGAGGTCGGCCAGGTAGGTCGTCAGGAAGTTGAGTCGCTGGGCGAGGCCGACCGCGACCGCACGAATCGCATCGGGCTCGCGGGAGAGCAGGGCGTCGCCGTCGGCGATGCGTCGCAACACGCTCGGCTCGGTCGCTTCGACCGTGGCACTGTGCCCGATGCCGAGCAGCACCGAGACCTCACCGAGCATCGCGCCCGGCTGTGTGACGACGTTGACCGTCACGTCGCCCTTGCGAACGTTGAGCGCACCGGAGACGAGCACCCAGATCGCGCCGTCGACGCCGCCCTCGGTCATCACGACATCGCCGGTGTCGAACATCACCTCTGGATGGCCGGCCGTGGCCGTGAGCATGTCTGCCATCCGTTGATGGTACGCGAGCGCAACAGGTCGCTCAAAGGTTGCGAGGAGGCCGGCGTCGCCCAGTTCCCCGGTCTGCGTCAGCGAGCGACCGAGGATTGTTCGCTCAGGCCATGACGCAAACCGCAGTTCCGGAGCGGAGAGGCCGACAGCAACCCGCGCTGTTGCAGTCGCGCCGCTGAGTCGGGTTCAGGGAGTGGGGAGGCGATACGTGCGGCGCGCCGTGGTGGACAGCACTTGCTCGCGCTCGTCGGTCGACAGTTGATCGAGGGTGGGGCGTAGCCCTTGCCAGATCTGCGTGTACGACGACGCGGCCAGGAGGGCGAACGGCCAGTCGCCGCCGTACATCATCCGCGCGGGGCCGAAGCACTCCAGTGCGTGATCGACGTACGGGGAGAAGTCGGCGGCCGTCGATCCGTCGGCAGCGGCAGTGTTCAGTCCCGACAGTTTGACGACCACGTTCGGGCACTGCGCCGCGGCCGCGAGCAGGCCGGCCCACGGCTCCCAGCCTCGTTCGCGAATGGGCGGCTTGGCGAGATGATCGATGACGAACTGCGTGTCGGGTAGGCGGCGCGCGACGGCCGTCACCAGCGAGAGCAGATGAATGCTCTCCGCGCAGATGTCGAAGGTGAGACCGCGCTCGCCGAGCAACCCGAGCGACGTCTGCACTCGCCCGTCGAGCAGGAGGTCGGGGTCTGGGTCGCGGTGAACGAGGTGGCGCAGTCCGACCACCGGCAGCTCCGTCCACTGGTCGAGGAGCGCGGCCACCGTTCGAGGGTCGTCCAACGGAGCCCAGGCGACGACGCCGGCGACGCGCGGTTCGGAGCGGGCGACCGAGAGCATGTGCTCGGTGTCGGCGAGATCGTCGGCGGCCTGCACCAGGACGACCTGATCGACGCCGATGGCCTCGTGCTCGTCGCGCACCTGCGCGAGCTCGAACACCGGCGCCAGTGCCGTCTCGGCCAGCCACGGATAGGTGGCGCGGCGAGCATCCCAGACGTGCACGTGCGCGTCGACGACTCCGGTCATCGGTCGCTGGCTCGGTCCACGTCGGCGAGCTTCCCCGACGCGAACACTGCGTCGAGGCGGCGCATCGCCGTGTGCAGGTGTCGGCGCATGGCCTCGGCGGCGAGGTCGGGCTGACCGGCTGCGATCGCCTCGGCGATCTCCTCGTGCTCGGGAGTGGTGGCCGCAGCGTGCTGCGCGTGGTGGTAGAGCCGGTACATGTGCAGGTGACTGCGGAGCCGCATGAGCGACTCGCGCAGCCACGGGTTGCCGCTGAGCGCGGCGATGGTGTCGTGGAACTTGGCGTCGTAGATCATGTCGACGCGGTTCGCGGCCGCGTCGTTGTCGCCGCTGCCACCGCTGCGCGCGAGTTCGAGCAGGGCTGCGCCTTCGGCCTCGGAGCGACGCTCGGCGGCCGCGGCGGCCGCGGCAGGCTCGATCAACAGCCGGAAGTCGATCATCGACCGCAGCTCGTCGAGCCCGATCACCCGAGCGACGAGATAGCCGCGCCGAGGCTCCTTGACGACGAGGCCCTCGGCCTCCATGCGCGCGAGCGCCTCGCGCACCGGCGTGGGCGACACCCTCAGCCGTCGGGCGAGTGCGTCGATGTTGAGCCGGGTGCCTTCGTCGACCAGTCGGTTCATCAGCATGTCGACGAGGAGGTCGTGGACTTCGTCGACCAGCGGCGGGTGCGTCGAGAGGCGCCATTCGCCCTGCGCGGTCTGCACCACTCGATCGAGGTCGGCGTCGCTCACGGCGCTCCGGTCGTGTGGTGCGCGGTGGTGATGGCAGCACTGGCGGCGACACGCATGGCCGCATGGTAGTCCAAAGATCCCCTTGACGGTTTCCTATAGGAAATGCCATATTGTCTCCCGCAAGGGCGACGAGGGGGAAGGATTGCCCGGTGACAACCGACATGCAGGCCAACTCCGACCTCGACTCCGCTGACCCGCCGATGGCGAGCGACCGCACCGAGCGAGCCAGAACCACTCCCCGATGGATGACCGCGACGCTCACCGCGATGCGGCTGGGACCCGTGATCATCCTGATCGTGTTGATCGTGGTGCTGAGCATCGCGTCCGACGCGTTCATGTCGTTCGAGAACGTCGGCAACGTGCTGAAGCAGTCGTCGGTCATCTCGGTGCTGGCGCTCGGCCAGTTGCTCGTGATCGTCACGCGCGGCATCGATCTGTCGGTGGGCTCCAACCTGTCGCTCAGCGCCGTGGTCGGTGGCATCGTGTGGCGAGACACCGGGTCCTCGGTGCTGGCCGTCGGAGCGGTGCTGGCCACCGGCTGCACCGTCGGGTTGGTGAACGGCCTGTTGCTGGTCAAGGGCCGGCTGCCGCACCCCTTCATCCCCACCCTCGCCATGCTCACCGCGGCCAGTGGCCTCGCGCTGTACCTGGCCAAGAGCAAGACGATCCAGGGCACACCACCGTTCGTCGAGACGATCGGTGCCGGGCGCATCTCGTGGATACCCGGCGGCGGGTCGATCGGCTGGTTCCCCGTCGCCACCGTGGTGGTGGTCGCGGTCGCAGTGTTGATGGTCGTCATCACGAGGGCACTCGTGTGGGGACGCTGGATCTACGCGGTCGGCGGCAACCCCGAGGCAGCCGTGCGCAACGGCATCTCCGTCGGCTGGGTGCTGGTGTCGGTGTACGCCCTGTGCGGGCTGCTGGCCGGTGTGGCGGCACTGCTCACGATGGGCAAGGGGCACGCCTCCTCACCCACGTCCGGTGCCCTGGCCGAGCTCGATGCGATCGCGGCAGTGATCATCGGTGGCGCCAGCTTCCTCGGTGGTCGCGGCACCGTGGTCAATGCGCTCACCGGCGCGATGGTCATCGCAGTGCTGCGCAACGGGCTCAACCTGCTCGGCATCGACCCGAACTGGCAGTACATCGCCACCGGCGTGGTGATCGTGCTCGCGGTCGAGCTCGATGTCGTTCGCGGGCACGTCGAACGTCGGTTCCGCAGCATCCAGGCGGCGCTGTCATGAGCGCCGACGTGTCGTCGCCCATCTTGGAAGTTCGCGGGGCCGTCAAGCGGTTCGGCGCCGTCACCGCCCTCGACGGTGTCTCGTTGGAGATCGCCGCCGGCGAGGTGCTCGCACTGCTCGGCGACAACGGTGCGGGCAAGTCGACGCTCATCAAGGCCATCAGCGGGGTGCACCGTCTCGACGAAGGAGAGGTGCTGCTCGACGGCGTCGACATCACCGGCAGCAACGCGATGGCGGTGCGGTCGCACGGCATCGAGACGGTGTACCAAGACCTTGCGTTGTTCGACAATCTCGATCCGGCCGCCAACTTCTTCGCCGGCCGCGAGATCGCTCGCCCCAGCTGGCTCCCGCGCGGGCTGCGGGCGCTGCGTCATCGCGAGATGGCCGATCGGACCAGCGAGCTGATCGATCGGCTGCAGGTGAACCTGCCCGACCAGCGTGCCTCGGTGGCACTGATGTCGGGAGGGCAACGCCAAGCCGTCGCGGTCGCGCGGGCCGCGGCGTTCTCCTCGAAGGTCGTCATCCTCGACGAGCCGACTGCGGCGCTCGGCCTCCGCGAGTCGGCCCGCGTGCTCGACCTGATCCGTCGACTGAAGGCCGCCGGCGTGGCCGTGATC
The DNA here is from genome assembly GCA_964632715.1 of uncultured Bifidobacterium sp. Lineage (GTDB taxonomy): Bacteria > Actinomycetota > Acidimicrobiia > Acidimicrobiales > Ilumatobacteraceae > UBA668. The sequence goes on from CAZWCU010000118.1 coordinate 6,350, forward strand.
CTGATCTCCCACAGCTTGGACCACGTGATGGAGGTCGCCGACCGGGCGATCGTCATGCGTCGTGGCCGCAAGGTCGGTGAAGCCGAACCGACGGCCGACAACCAGGCACAGCTCGTGTCCTGGATCGTCGGCGTCGTCGGCGGCCGAGCCGTATGACCCCCCATCCCAGCCTCGACCACAGAAACGAAGGAGTCCGTATGAAATCCAACAAGAAGCTGACAGCCCTGCTCTGCGCCGCCGTCCTCACGGCATCGGCGTGCGGCAGCGACTCGGAGTCCGATGCCGGCACGACAGTGGCCCCGCCACCCGACACGGAGGCGCCTTCGACGGACCCGCCCGACACCGACCCGCCCGAGACCGTCGCAGTCGAGGAGGACGTGGAGATCGCCTTCATCACGAAGTTCCCCGTCGAGTTCTTCACGGCGATGGAGGACTCGGCCAAGGCCTATGCCACGGAGAACCCGGGTGTCGCGATCGAGTACTTCTCCTGCCAGTCACCGTCCGACACGGACTGCCAGATCGCTCAGATCGAGGACGCGGTCACGCAGGGTTTCGACGCGATCGTCATCACACCGATGGGGGTCGAGGTGATCCCCGCACTCGACGCAGCGGCTGACAGCGGTGTCAAGGTCGTCCTCGTCGACAACGACCTCGCCGACTTCACCAAGAAGACGGCGGTCGCCGCCACCGACAATGTGATCGGTGGGCAGCTGGCCGGCGAGTACCTGGCGTCGGTGTTGAAGGAAGGCGACACCATCGGCCTCATGGAAGGCGTGCGCGGCGTGCCGGCATTGGATGCACGGATCCAGGGCGTGAAGGACGCGCTGGAGGGCACTGGCGTCACCATCATCATGGGCGGCGCCGAGACCAAGTGCGACTCTGCGCAGGGCGCGACCGTGGCGGAGGACCTGCTCACTCGTGAGCCGAACCTCACCGCGATCTACTCGGCCTGCGACGACCCGGCCATCGCTGCGGCGACCGTGGTCGCCGATCAGGGCAAGACGGTCCTCGTGATGGGATACGACGGACTCCCGTCGGCAGCGCAGGCGATCATCGACGGCAGCATGACCGCCACCATCGCCCAGTTCCCCGGCCGCATGGCCTCGCTCGGTGTCGAGGCTGCGGCCAACGCGGTTCGCGGCGAGACCGTCGAGTCGTTCATCGACACGGGAACCGAGCTGGTCACCGCCGACAACGCAGCGGACTTCCTCAAGTTCCAGTGACCACGGGTCGGGGGACGGTGAACGCGACGACCGCGTTCGCCGTCCCCGACGACTCCTCAGGGAAGGACAAGCCATGCAAGAGGCGCTTCTCGAGCGTCCAGGGAGCTTGGTGCTCAAGGAGTGCGACGAGCCGCTGCCACCAGGGCCGCACGACGTGCTCGTCGCCGTGCGCCGGGTCGGCATCTGCGGCACGGATCTCCACGCGTACATCGGGCAGCAGAACTTCTTCGCCTATCCGCGGGTGCTCGGCCACGAGCTCGCCGTCGAGGTGCTCGAGGTCGGCGTCGACGTCGATCGGGTTCGCGTCGGCGATCGGTGCGCCGTGCTGCCGTACCTCTCGTGCGGTACGTGCGGAGGCTGTCTCCGGGACCGGTCGAACTGCTGCGAGCGGATCAACGTGCTGGGCGTCACCATCGACGGCGGCCTGCGCGAGCGGATGGTGGTGCCCGCGACGCACCTCTTCTCCGATTCCTCGCTGAGCTACGACCAGTTGGTGCTGGTCGAGACGCTCGGCATCGGTTGGCACGCCGTTGCGCGCGCCCAGCCCACCTCGTCGGATCGCATCGCGATCCTGGGCGCCGGACCGATCGGCCTGGCCATCGCCCAGGCAGCCAGGTTGCGCACCGACCACGTGGTCATCGCCGACATCGCACCGGAGCGGGTGGCGTTCGCCGAGACATCCGGGCTGCGCGCGGTACTCGTGGACGACGATGCGTCAGCGCGGATCGCTGCGGCCGGCGACGGTCGCCCACCGACGATGGTGTTCGACGCCACCGGCAACCGGGCATCGATGCAGTCGGCGCTCGGGCTGGCGGACCATGGCGGCGTCGTGGTGTTCGTGGGGCACACCACGGGCGACATCGCAATCCACAACCCGACCTTCCACGCGCGTGAGCTCGACCTGCGTGCCTCGCGCAACGCCACCTTCGCCGACTGGGAGGGCGTGATGAGCGCCGTGCGCGACGGCTCGCTCGACGCGACGAGTTGGATCAACCACCGCACCACTCTCGACGGCATCATCCTCGAACTGCCGCGGATCTCGGCGGCCCCGGGACGGATCGTGAAGTCCGTCGTCGAGATCGGCCCGACGCAGGAGCACCCGTGATCGCCGATCCAGCAGACCACCCTGTCGAGGTGGTATCACCGCCCCCGGGCCTGTTGCTGCTGGCCGCCGGCGACGACGTGCTGATCGCCGTTCGCGATCTCGAGCCCGGCCTGCACCGTGTCTCCGATGGTCGGGAGATCGCGGTGACCGAGCTCGTGCGGCTGGGGCACAAGGTGTCCGCCCGCCCGCTGGCCGCAGGCGAATCAGTGGTGCGTTGCGGAGTGCCGATCGGCTCGATGTCGGCGCCCGCTGACACCGGCGAGTGGGTGCACACGCACAACCTCCGCAGCGACTACATCGTCACCTTCGCGCAGCGCGGAGGGGCGACGTGATCGACGGCTACGTGCGCGCCGACGGCCGGATCGGCATTCGCAACGTGACGGTGGTGGTCTACCTCGTCGAGTGCGCCCGCATGGTCGCGGACTCGATCGCCGCCGGTCTCGACGATGTGCACGTCGTCGGTTTCGGCGGCTGCTATCCGAGCGCGTACGCCCACCGGATGCTCGAGCAGTTGTGCACCCACCCCAACGTGGGAGAGGTCGTGCTGGTCTCGCTCGGATGCGAAGGGTTCGATCGCGAGGGTCTCGCCGACGCCGTCGCGGCCACCGGGCGGCCCGTGACCACACTGGTCATCCAAGAGGTCGGCGGCACTCGCGCCGCGATCGCGGCCGGACGATCCTGGATCACCGACATGCGCAACGCGGCCTCCGCGACCGTGCGGCGTACGCGAGTCGGCCTCTCCGACCTCGTGGTCGGCACGATCTGCGGTGGATCCGATGGCACGAGTGGCATCACCGCCAACCCGGTGGTGGGTCGCGTGTTCGATCAGCTCGTCGAGCGCGGCGGCACGGTGGTGTTCGAGGAATCGGGTGAACTGATCGGCTGCGAGCAGCACATGGCCGGTCGTGCCGTCACGGCCGAACTGGCCGAGGAGATCGTCGCCCGCATCGACAAGGCGGCTGCGTACTACTCGGCGATGGGGCACGGCAGCTTCTCGCCGGGCAACGCCGACGGCGGCCTCACGACGCTGGAGGAGAAGGCGCTCGGCGCGTACTCCAAGTCGGGGAGCGGGCCGATCCACGGCATCGTGACCCCCGGCCAACGAATCCCAGCGCCCGGCCTCTACCTGCTCGACGTGGTACCCGAGGGCGAGCCTCGCTGGGGGTACCCGAACATCAACGACAACGCGGAGATCGCCGAACTGGTCGCAGCAGGTGCGCACGTCGTGCTCTTCACCACCGGCCGCGGGTCTGTCGTCGGCAGCGCGATCTCGCCCGTCGTCAAGGTCTGCGCCAATCCGGAGACGTATCGCCGGATGAGCGACGACATGGACGTCGACGCCGGCCGCATCCTCGAAGGTCGCGCGACGCTCGACGAGGTCGCGGCCGAGCTGATGGACGTCCTCGAAGCGACCGCGGCGGGGCGTCCCACGGCCAGCGAGTCGCTCGGGCATCGCGAGTTCGTGCTCACCTACAAGTCGAGCGAGCCCACCGGGCCGTCGTGCCTTCCCGTGGTGTTCCGCTGATGGCAGTGGAGTTCCACGGGTACGAGCGTCGCCGTCTGAACCCGTCCGTCGTCCACGTCGGTCCCGGGGTGTTCCATCGGGCGCACCAGGCCGTCTACTGCGACGACCTCCTGCGCACCGGAGCCGTCGACGCCGCGGTGTGGGGCATCTCGATGCGCTCGTCGGCCGTGCGCGACTCGCTGGCCATCGACGACTTCGTCTACCACGTCGTCGAGCGCACCGATCCGGTCGGCAGCAGTGCCGCGGCGCGCGAGTCGACCCGTGCGGTCGGCGCGCTGTTGGGCATCACCGTCGCCGCTGAGGACGTCGAGGCTGCGCTCGTCCGCCTGACCGATCCGGCCGTCGCGGTCGTGACGATCACGGTCACCGAGCACGGCTACTGCGCAACCGGTCCGGGCGGGGCACTCGACCCCTCCCGCGCGGAGATCGTGCACGACCTCGTCGAACCCACCGCTCCCCGCTCCCTCCCGGGGCTGATCGTCGAGGCCCTCGTCCGGCGGCGCGCCGCGGGCGTCGCCCCGTTCACCGTGGCGTCGTGCGACAACCTGCCGTCGAACGGTCGGGCGGTGGCGCGGGTCGTGGGCGACCTCGCCGAGTGTCGCGATCCCGCGCTCGCCGAGTGGGTCGCCGGCAACGTCGCCTTCCCGTCGTCGATGGTCGACCGGATGGTGCCGTCGACCACCGACGCCGATCGAGCGCGCTGCCGCGCGGCGGGACTTGCCGACGCATGGCCGATCGTCACCGAGCCCTTCCGGCAGTGGGTGCTCGAGGACACCTTTCCCGGCGGCCGGCCGGACCTGGGCCGAGTCGAAGTCGAGATGGTGAGCGACGTCACCGTGCACGAGCAGGCGAAGCTCCGCATCCTCAACGCAGCGCACTCGGCGCTCGCGTACTGGGGCCTGCTCGCAGGTCATCGCTTCGTCTGGCAGGCGGCGGCAGACCCGGTGCTGCTCGCCGCGACCCGCGAGATGCTCGAGCGCGAGGTCATCCCCACACTGCAGACGCCCGCCGGATGGGATCTGCAGCGTTATGCCGACGAGGTGCTGGACCGCTTCTCCAACCAGGCCCTGCAGTACACCACCACGAAGGTTGCGTGCGACGGTTCTCAGAAGCTCCCCGTCCGTCTGCTGCCCACGATCAGAGCACTGCTCGACAGCGGGCGTCCTGTCCATCGGTGCACGCAGGTGCTCGCGGCGTGGGCCGCAACTGCGGTCGGTCCCCGACACCGCGAGTTCGATCTCACCGACGACGCACTCGCCCGAGGATCGGTGGGCGACATGCGGCGGCGCGCCGCTCACCCCGGGCCGGACGAGGCGGTCGCCGCGCTCGTCGCGCTGCCCGGGTTCTTGCGTGCGGATGACCGCGCGCTCGCAGCGCTCGTCGTCGAGCAGGCGCGGCGGCTGTGGAGCGACGGCGTCCACCACGTGCTCGCGAGCTCGCCATCCACACTCGCCGCACTCCACTCGGAAGGAACACCGTGAACGACATCATCACGCTGCTGAACGGCCACAGGGTGATCCCCGTGGTCGTCATCGACGACGCGCACAGTGCTCGGCCTCTCGCCGACGCGCTCGTGGCCGCTGGCTTGCCGCTCGCCGAGATCACGTTTCGCACGGACTCCGCCGAGCAGGCGGTGCACGTGCTCGCCGAGCGCGACGATCTCGTCGTCGGTGCGGGCAGCATCCGCACCGCTGATCAGGTGGACCGCGCGGTCGGCGCTGGCGCTCGGTTCATCGTCAGTCCCGGGCTCAGCGCTGCGGTCGTCGAACGTTGCAGAGTGCTCGACGTGCCGGTGCTGCCCGGTGTCGCGACGCCGACGGAGATCATGCACGCGCTCGACCTCGGCGTCGACGTCGTCAAGCTGTTCCCGGCCGGCCTGCTCGGGGGTCCGGCGGCGGTGCGCGACCTCGGCGCCCCGTTCCCATCGGTGCGGTTCGTCCCCACCGGCGGAGTCGGTCCGGGGAACGTCGTCGAGTACCTCGCACTGCCGGCCGTCGTCGCGGTCGGTGGCAGTTGGATGGTCGGGCGCGATCTGCTCCGCGCCGGCGACTTCGACCAGATCCGACAGCTGGCGGCCTCGGCGGCGCACACGACGGGAGCAGATCGATGATCAGTCGAACACTCGAGGTGCGTCCGGCGGAGGAGTGCAGATTCGACCTCGTGTCGCTCGGCGAGGTGATGCTGCGCCTCGACCCCGGCGAAGGGCGCATCCGAACCACCCGGTCGTTCCAGGTCTGGGAAGGCGGAGGGGAGTACAACGTGGCCCGCGCGTTCCGGCGGTGCTTCGGGCAGCGCGCAGCGATCGTCACCGCGCTGGCCGACAACGAGGTCGGCCGTCTCGTCGAAGACCTGATGCTGCAGGGTGGTGTCGACACGAGTCACGTGGAGTGGGTGCGCTACGACGGCCTTGGGCGCTCGGTGCGCAACGGCCTGAACTTCACCGAGCGCGGCTTCGGTGTACGCGGCGCGATCGGAGTGTCGGATCGCGGGCACACCGCCGCATCGCAACTGCGGCCCGGCGACGTCGATTGGGATCATCTCTTCGGTGTCGAGGGTGTGCGCTGGTTCCACACCGGCGGCATCTTCGCGGCGCTCGGCGCGCACACTCCCGATGTCGTGCACGCTGCTGTCACCAGTGCTCGTCGCCACGGCACGATCGTGTCGTTCGACCTCAACTACCGCCCGAGCCTGTGGGCCGCTGCCGGCGGGCCTCCCGTGGCCCGCGAGATCAACCGCCGACTCGTGGCGGAGGTCGACG
>CAZWCU010000119.1:0-6086 GCA_964632715.1 uncultured Bifidobacterium sp.
AGTACGAGATGACCTCGCAGTTCGAAGGTGCCGAGCGCATCGCCGACAAGTGGGGCATCACCCGCGCCGACACCGATGCGTTCGGCTTCTTCAGCAAGCAGCGCGCCTCGCAGGCATGGGGGGAGGATCGCTTCGCCGGCCAGTACATCACCGTCGACGCCCCCGACCGCAACGAGGACGGCAGCCTGGCCGACACGTTCCACACCGTGAGCCGCGACGAAGGCCTGCGCGAGACCACGATGGAGAAGCTCGCCTCGCTGAAGCCCGTCGGCCGCGAGAACGGCGTGCACACCGCCGGCAACTCCAGCCAGATCAGCGACGGCGCCAGCGCCGTGCTGCTGATGACCGAGGAGAAGGCTGCGGCACTCGGCCTCAAGCCGCGTGCCCGCATCGTCGACCCCTGCAACGTCGGCGTCGATCCGGTGCTCATGCTCACCGGCCCCATCGATGCCACCCAGCGCCTGCTGGCCCGCACCGGTCTCGGCATCGACGACATCGACGTGTTCGAGATCAACGAAGCGTTCGCCTCGGTGGTGCTCGCCTGGCAGAAGGAAGTCGGCGCCGATCCTGCCAAGACCAACCCCAACGGCGGCGCGATCGCCCTCGGCCACCCGCTCGGCGGCACCGGCGGGTTCCTCATCACCAAGGCGCTCTACGAGCTCGAGCGCATCAGCGGCCGCTACGGCCTGATCAGCATGTGCTGCGGTGGCGGTCTCGGCACCGGCACCATCATCGAGCGCCTCTAGTCGTCGCGCCTTCCGCCGCCTCGGCCCGATAGAACGGGCTGATGCGGCGGTCGGCGATGCTCACACTGGCACTGCTGCTCGGCGCGTGCGACGGCGACGCCGCTCCGTCGTCGACCAGCGCACCCACAGGCGTCTTCGCACCCAACGCGACGCTCCTGTTCGTGAGCGACGGCGACACCATCGGCGTCGAGATCGACGGGGTCGAGGAACGGGTGCGGCTGATCGGCATCGACACGCCCGAGACGAAGAAGCCCGACTCACCGGTCGAGTGCTTCGGCCCGGAGGCCACTGCGTTCACCGAGTCGCTGCTGCCCGAGGGCACCGCGCTCTACGTGGAGCGCGACGTGGAGGCGCGCGACCAGTACGGCCGGCTGCTCGCCTACGTGTACCGCAGCGACGACGGCACGTTCGTGAACCTGGCGATCATCGCCGGCGGCTACGCGCGACCGCTGACCTACCCGCCCAACGTCACGCACGCCGACGAGTTCGTCACCGCCGCGCGCAACGCGGAGGCCGCCGATCTCGGCCTGTGGAGCGGGTGCAGCGGGTAGCGTTCGCACGATGAGCGCCGACGATGCACGCACCCTCGCCGAACGTCTCGGGTACGCGGCCGACACCAAGTTGGTCATCATCTCGTGCGACGACCTGGGCAGCTGCCACGCAGCCAACGAGGGCGTGTACGACGCACTTCGCCACGGTGTCGCCACCTGCGCCAGCCTGATGGTGCCAGCGCCGTGGGCCCGCGATGCGGCGATGCGCTACGAACCCACCGACGACATCGGCGTGCACCTCACGCTCAACTGCGAGCACTCCGCGTACCGCTTAGGCCCCATCACGCACGCGCCGTCGCTGCTGTCGGGTGAAGGCGGCTTCCCCCGCGAGGTCGACGACCTGTGGCAGCACGCCGACCCGGCAGAGGTGCTGCGCGAATGCCGAGCACAGATCGAGCGGGCCACCGCCTGGGGCATCGACGTCACGCACCTCGCACCGCACCTCTCGGCCATCACCCTGCGCCCCGAGTTCTTCGACGTGTACCTCGAGCTGGCGGTCGAGTTCCAGCTGCCGATCCGCCTGCCGTCCACCATCACCGCCGAGCAGGCCGGCTTCCCCTTCCGCAGGTTGGCCGCCGAGGAAGGCGTGCTGTTCCCCGACCACTTCGACCACGACTGGCGCGCCGGCAGTCGCGAGCGCGTGTACGACGCCGTGCGCTCGTTGCCGGCGGGCGTCACCGAGATCCACGTGCAACCGGCCATCGATTCGCCGGAGGTGCGGGCCATCACCGAGATGGCGCCGTTGTGGATCGACGACCACGAGCTGATCACCGCCGACGCCACGCTGCGCACGCTGCTGCTGGAGTCGGGTGCGGTGCCGATCGGCTACCGCAGCCTCAGGGACGCGATGCGAGCCGGCTGATGGCCGCCGCTGCGGACCCGTCGCGCAGCGCGTCGAGCAACGGCCCGGTGGGCCCCGTGTTCTTCAGCTTGCCCATCATGAACGCCGTGGTGGGCGCGAGGCCCGCGTCGGCCGCGGCGATGGTGACCACCACCGCCGCGTCGTCGGGGCCTTCGACGGCTTCATCGTTCTTCCCGAACGACACGCGGTACTGCATGCTCACGTCGCTCACGGGGTGACCGCGGCGGAACGCACGCCGGCGAACAGGTCGGACTCGAGCTCGCCCGCGGCGATCGCCTCGGCGGAGGGCTCGCCGACCAGCGAGCGAGCGAGGATCCAGTCCTCCCACGGGTACACGTCGGCGAGCTGCTGATCGTCGAGGCCGAACCACCACGGCTCGTTGGGGTCCACCTGCGTGGCATGCGCCCGCAGCGAGCCGCTGCGCGCCCACAGGAAGTCGCCGACCTCGATGCGCGTGGTGATGCGATGGTCCTGGCCGGCGCGATCGAGCCAGTCCTGCTCGTACGGCGACTCGCCGCGATGCTTGATCATGCCCTCGTGCACCGCCAGCAGGCGAGCCTTCGACCACATCGAGTAGTACAGCTTCTGCGGCTGCCACGGCTCGCCCAGCTCCGGGTACCAGGCCGCCTCGCCCGCACGCTCGAACGCCGGGCCGGAGATGTCGTGCACCCGCAGGTGATCCGGGTGCAGGTAGCCGCGCTGGTCGTCGCCGTAGGTGATGATGACCTGCGGGCGCTCGCGGCGGATGATGGCCACCAGCCGGCCGACCGCTTCGTCGAGCGGCGCCATGTGGAAGCAGTCGGGGTGCTGATTCGCCTCGCTGTCGGGCATGCCGGAATCGCGGTAGCCCAGCATCTCCACCACGTCGAAACCGATGATCTCGGCCGACCTGGCCAGTTCGTGCGGGCGCAGTTCGGCGAGCAGCGCCTTGTCCTGCTCGGGGGTGAGCCCGTGGAACGGTTGCCCGGGCTCGCGCAGGCTGGGGTTCTGCAGGTCGCCCTCCTCGCCGCCGGTGCAGCACACGAGCACCGTGCGCACGCCTTCGGCGTGGTACTTGGCCAGCGTGGGGGCGCCCTTCGACGCCTCGTCGTCGGGGTGAGCGTGCACGGTCAGCAGGCAGAGGGGCGAGGCATCCACACGAGCACGATATCCGCTGCACCCCTTTCGGCGATGTCGTTGCGTAGGCTGCTGCGGTGCGACGAGTAGTGCTGCTGACCTCCATCTGCATCGGCTTGATGATCGCCGCCGGGTGCCGCGACGACGGTCGCACGCTGCGGCCGCCGAAGCAGGAGCAGGACTCCACCATCTCCGCGACGCTGCCCCCCGACGTGGCCAACACCGACGATCCCACCTTCATCGATCCCGGCGACAGCCTCTCGGTCACCATTCCGCCGGTGATCGACGACCGCACCGCCACTGCGCCGTGGCGCGACGGGCAGGCCATCGACGCTCGCTACACGTGCGAGGGCGACAACGTGTCACCTGCTCTGGCCTGGACCGATGCCCCTGACGGCACGGTCGAGATCGCCATCTCGATGACGGATCTCGACGCGCCGCAGTTCGTGCACTGGGTCATCGCCGGCATCGCGCCGGAGGCGATCGCCCTCAACGAGGACACCGTGCCCATCGGGGCCTACGAGGCCACCAACGGCAACGGCGACCTGGGGTACACCGGTCCCTGCCCACCTGCGGGTTCGACGCACAGCTATGTCATCACGGTGCACTATCTTGGCGCTGCAACGGGCCTGGACGACGGCACGCCGGGAGCCGACCTGATGCTGGCCATCGACTCGGTTCAAACGGCATCTGCCGAGGTCGCTGGCACCTTTAGTCGCACGTAGCTTTCGCCGATACAACCATCGGCATTACAACTAGTAAGGATGGCGGACATCATCGAGTTGCTCCCAACGTTGCCGGTGGGCCTGTTCCAGGCCGACCGCGAAGGTCGCGTCACCGCGGCCAATGCAGCATTCGGCGCGCTCGTGCAGGGCAGCACCGGTTCGCCGGTCGGCGGGCCGCCATGGGCCAACGCGCATCCCGGCGACCGGGCCAACGCCGAGCTCACCTGGCGTCGCGCCGCGGAGTCCAACGGCGAGGTGCGCATCGAGTTCCGCGTGTGGCACGGCGAAGGGCGGATGACCTGGGTGCGGCTCGACGCGCAACCGATGCACGACCCGATGGGGCGCGTCATCGGCTACGGCGGCACCGCACTCGACCACACCGAACACGTCACGCATCAACTGCTGCTCGACCGCCTGCTGGGCGTGGTCGGCGCCACCGACGACGCCGTCATCATCCTCGACCGCAACGGTGCGCCGGTCTACACCAACGACGCGGCCCGCCGGTTGTTCGGTGTCATCGACGAGCTCGACCTCATCCGCGACCCCGCCGCCCGCGGGCTGCTGCAGGCCATCCGCGACCAGGTGCCGCGCGAGGTCATGGCCAGCTCCACCAGCTCGATGTGGTCGGGGGAAGTCGGCTTCCGCGGCCCCGACGGCCTCGAGCGCACGCTCGACATCGATCTGATGCTGCACCGCTCCGCCGACGGCGTGGTCGAGTACTGGGGTGGCGTCGCTCGCGACATCACCGCCACCAAGCACCTGCAGAGCGAGCTCACCCGCCAAGCCAACCACGACCCGCTCACCGGGCTGCCCAACCGCCTGCTGCTGCTGCGCACCGCGGCCGACGCGCTCGACGGCATCCGCGGCACGCGCAGCAACGTCGCCATCCTGTTCATGGACGTCGACCGGCTGAAGGACGTCAACGACACCGTCGGCCACGAGATCGGCGACGCACTGCTCGCCCAGGTGGCACACCGCATCTCGCACGCCACTCGACCCTCCGACGTGGTCGCCCGCATCGGCGGCGACGAGTTCGTGGTCCTGTGCGACGGCAACATCGACGAGCACACCGCGCTCGACCTCGCCGAACGCATCCGCCACTCGCTCAGCGGTCGCATCATGGTGCACAGCGTCGAGGTCGAGCTGTCGGTCAGCATCGGCGTCGCCGTCGGCCTGCCGGCCCACCTGGAAGGCGTCAGCGGGCAGGAAGCCGCCATCGAGCTGCTGCGCAACGCCGACATCGCGATGTACCAGGCGAAGCGGCGCGGACGGTCGCGCAGCGAGCTGTACACCGACGCGATGCGCGCCGAGTCGCGCCATCACAAGCAGCTCTCCAACGAGCTCGAGCGTGCGCTCGCCGCCGGCCAGCTGCGCCTCGCCTACCAGCCGATCATCTCCACCCACAGCGGTCGCGTCGCCGGTGCCGAAGCGCTGCTGCGGTGGGACCACCCCGAGCGCGGCGCCCTGCTGCCCGCGCAGTTCCTGCACCTCGCCGAGGAGTCGGGCGCCATCGTGCCCATCGGCGACTGGGTCATCCGTCAAGCGTGCCTCGACACGCGTGCGTGGCTCGACGCGGGCCTGGTGGACCGCGGGTTCAGCGTGCACATCAACATCGCGGCTCGTCAGCTGGCCGAGGGCACGTTCGTCGAGCGGGTGCTCGCCACGGTGCGCCAGATGGAGCTCAACCCGCACCAGCTCACGCTCGACTTCGACGAAGACACGCTCAACGATCGCCAGCCCGGCAACCTGCGCGCGATGCAGGCGCTGCGCCGCTTCGGCGTGCAGCTCGCGCTCGACAGCTTCGGCACCGGCATCTCGTCGCTCACCGCGCTGCGCACGTGCGAGGCCGACGTGCTGAAGCTCGACGGCACGGTCGCCCGCATGCTGGGCACCAGCGGCGACGACGACCCCATCGTGCGAGCCATCATCCAGTTGGCGCACGCGCTCGACATGCAGGTGGTGGCCGAATGGGTCACCTCCGCCGACCAGCTGCGTCGCCTGCGCGTGCTCGGGTGCGACCTGGTGCAGGGTCACCTGCTCGGCGAGCCGGCTGCGGCCGACGTGTTCGCCAGCCGCACCGGTCGCT
>CAZWCU010000119.1:6186-12949 GCA_964632715.1 uncultured Bifidobacterium sp.
CGGCGCGTGGGCAGGTGCTCGATCGACGGATCGCTCGGTCGGTAGCCCTTCAGCACCTGACGGGCGACGGTGACCTTGTGCACCTCGTCGGGGCCGTCGTAGATGCGAGCAGCACGCGCCGCGCGGTACATGCCCTCCAGCGGCAGGTCGGTGGTGTAGCCGAGCGAGCCGTGGATCTGGATGGCGCGGTCGATCACGTCGTGGAGCACCTTCGCACCCCAGAACTTGATGACCCCGATCTCGACGCGGGCATCGCTGTAGTGCTTGCCCGCGGCGTGCAGCTGGTCCATCTTCCACGCGGCCTGCAGCGTGAGCAGACGCGCCGCCTGCATCTCGGCATAGCTCTGCGCGATCCAGTCCTGCACCATCTGCTTCTCGGCCAGGATGCTGCCGTGCGCGTAGCGGGTGAGGGCTCGCTCGCAGAGCAGGTCGAACGCACGCCGGCTCTGTCCGAGCCAGCGCATCGCGTGATGGATGCGACCCGGCCCGAGGCGCTTCTGCGCGAGCGCGAAGCCCTGGCCGATGCCGTCCTCGCCACCGACGATGTTCTCGAACGGCACGCGCACGTTGTCGTAGATGATCTCCGCGTGGCCGCCCGGCTCACCGGTCTTGTGGTCGGGCTCGCCCATCGTGGGCACGTCGCGGATGATGTTCACGCCGGGCGTATCGGTGGGCACGATGATCATCGAGTAGTTCTTGTACGGCATCTCGTAGTCGCCGGTCTTCACCATCACGATCAGGAAGTCGGCGATCGACGCGTTCGACGAGAACCACTTGTGCCCGTTGATCACCCACTCGTCGCCGTCGCGCATGGCGCTGGTGGTGAGCAGCGTCGGGTCGGCACCCGCGCCGGGTTCGGTCATGCTGAAGCAGCTGCGGTACTTGCCGTCGAGCAGCGGTTGCATCCACTGCTCGCGCTGGGCGGCGGTGCCGCCGACGGCGATGAGCTCGGCGTTGCCGCTGTCGGGCGCCTGGTTGCCGAAGATGCCTGGGCCGTACGGGGTCTGCCCGAGGATCTCGTGCATCAGGCCCAGCTTCACCTGGCCGAATCCCTGCCCGCCCATGTCGGGCGGCAGGTGCGCCGCCCACAGGCCCTGGCGCTTCACCTCTTCCTTCAGCGGCGCCGCGATGTTCGCTAACACCTTGCGGCCCTCGGGCGTGCGCCACCTGTCGGCCAGCGCCTCCAGCGGGATGATCTCGTCGCGCACGAACGTGCGCATCCACGCCAGCTTCGCTTCGAACTCGGGCTCGGTCTCGAAATCCCATGCCATGGCGATTCCCCTCTCGCTCTGGCGGTGCCGTTGCCGGTGGATCGACCGGTTCAAGTGCCGCCCGGACGACAGTAGCTGCGGCTCCTACACTCAGTCCCCGTGGACGACCTCTCGAACGTGCTGACGTTCGCGGTGCTCGGCTTCATGGGCGTGCGGTTGGTCACCGGGCTGCGTCGGTCACGCAGCGCCGACGGCCGCTCCATCGTCACCCGAGTGGTGCACAACGTCGGCTGGCGACACGTGTGGCCGGTGCCGCTGCTGCTCACCACCGTCGTGCTCGCGGCCACGGCGCTGATGATGGTGCCCGGGCTGTCGTGGGGTTGGTGGTCGATGCTGGGCGGCGCGGGCAACCCGGTGTTCGGATCGTCGGAGGCCACCGTCGGCACGGTGTGGGAGCTGCTCATCCCGCTGGTGTTCATGTGCCTGCTGCTGCCGGCGCTGCCGCTGTTCGCGTACGCCGAGGAGCGCATGTTCCGCACCGGCGCCGAAGGTTGGTCGAGTCGCCGGCGCGCACTGAAGGTGCTGCAGTTCGGGCTCGTCCACGCGATCATCGGCATCCCGCTGGGGGCTGCGCTCGCGCTGTCGATCGGCGGCGCCTACTTCATGCACGTGTACCTGCGCTCGTATCGCCGGCTGCCGAGTCAGCGGGATGCCACCTTCGAATCCACCACCGCGCACACCGTGTACAACGCGATGATCGTCACGTTGGTGATCGTGGCGGTCGTGCTCGACGCGGTGATCGCCGCTCTGTGACGGCGTCGCGCGGACGTCTGGGCACGATGCCCCGCGATCACGGCCGCTGGCTAGCCTGACCGCCGTGTCGCTGCCCGAACCGCCCACCGTGCCCCGCTGCTACCGCCACCCCGACCGTGAGGGCGGCCGCAGCTGCACCCGCTGCGGCAAGCCGGCGTGCAGCGACTGCCTGGTGCAGGCCGCCGTCGGCTCGCACTGCCTCGACTGTGCGAAGGCCGCCCGCCCCGACGTGAAGACACGGGCGCAGCTGTTCAACTCGCGCCAGCTCACGCCGGTCACCAGCGCCGTCATCGTCATCAACGTCGCGGTGTTCGTGTGGATGGTGCTCGCCGACAGCGCGACGATGTCGGGTCGTGCCACGCAGGCCCACTACGACCTGTCGTTGTCGCCGCCCGCGATGTTCTACAACGGCGAGTGGTACCGACTCGTCACGTCGGGCTTCGTCCACTTCGGCATCGTGCACATCGGCTTCAACATGTTCGCGTTGTGGCAACTGGGCCAACTCGTCGAACGCGCGATGTCGACCGTGCAGTTCATGCTGCTGTACGTGGCTGCGTTGCTCGGCGGGTCGCTCGGCGCGCTCGTCGTCGAAGGAACGACGCTGAAGATCACGGCCGGCGCCTCCGGTGCCGTCTTCGGACTGCTCGGCGCTGCGGCCGTGGGCCTGCACAGACGGGGCGTCAACGTGCTCAGCACCGGCATCGGCACCGCGCTGATGCTCAACCTGCTCATCACGTTCAGCATCGGTGGCATCTCCATCGGCGGCCACCTGGGCGGCCTCGTCGCCGGTGCCATCTGCGGCTTCGTGATGCTGCCACCGAAGTGGAACACCTATCCCAAGTGGGTCGCGTGGGCCACCCCCATCGCCGTCATCGTGGTGAGCATCGTCGCCAGCGTGCTGGTGGTGAAGTCGTTCGACTTCCCGCCGAACTGATCCCTGGGCGCGCTGGGCGGAGTCCGACGGGCGGCCGACAGACTCGCTGACCGCCGCTCGTGTCGCGCTCCGACCTGCGTTCTTCCAGGTCGGCGTGTGACACGAAGCGCGATCCGGTCAGGCCTGTGCGATGCGGACGAGGTTGCCGGACGGATCGCGGAACGCACAGTCGCGGGCGCCCCACGGCTGCGAGACGGGCTCCTGGAGCACTTCGGCTCCCGACGCGCGGACCTTCTCGAACGTGGCGTCGAGGTCGTCGGCGCGGAAGATGGCTGCCTGCAGCGAACCCTGCGTGACGAGGGTCAGCAGCGCGTCGCCCTCGGTCTGCGAGCGGCCGCCGTGCGGTTGGAACAGGACGATGTCGAGATCGCTGCCGGCGGCGCCGACGGTGACCCAGCGGAAGCCGTCGGAGGCGACGTCGTTGCGCACCTCCAGGCCGAGTGCGTCGCGGTAGAAGCCGAGCGCGGCATCGGGGTCGTGGACGGGGATGAACATGGCGGAGACGGTGACTGTCATGCGAGGCACAGTACGAGTGGCTGCCGACCTCGTGCTTCTTCGATCCTGCTCGGTGTTCAGACCTTCACCGGAAAGCGTCGCGGCCGGGTGGAGACCTTGCTGACGCACGGCGGAACCACCTCGCACTCGCGATGGTCGCGGTTGCGATACTGCGAGGGCGTGACGCCGACGATCTCGGTGAAGCGTGAGCTGAACGAGCCGAGTGACGTGCACCCGACCGCGACGCAGGTGTCGGTGACCGACATGCCCTGCCGCAGCAGCGCCTTCGCCCGTTCGATGCGGCGGGTCATCAGGTAGGAATACGGCGTCTCGCCGTACGCGGCGCGGAACTTGCGGGAGAAGTGCGCCGGCGACATGAGCGCGGTCCGCGCCATGGCCGGCACGTCGAGTGGCCGTGCGTACTCGCGGTCCATCAGGTCCCGCGCCCGGCGCAGGTGCGCAAGGTCGGCGAGTTCCTCCGGCGTCATGGACCTCGAAGGTACCACGGGGGCTCCGCGGGTCGACCCCGACCCGCGTGTGAGCACTTCCGCACGGCATGCGAGCGAAAGTGCTCAGACGCGGGGAGCAGGATCGCCGGGCCGAATCGCGTCGCGCCTGGTCAGAGCGTCGCAACTACCTTGTCACACCCTTTTGCGACACTGATCACATGGCCCACAGCACACACCCCACCACGGCCCCCGAGCAGCTGGCGCTGCTGTCGCCGGGCGACGTGTCACTCCAGTTCCGTCTCGATCAGCGCACGCGCGAGCGTGGGCTGGCCCACATCGCCGCCATCAAGGCGCAGTTGGCAGCCAAGGCCGAGGCCCGCCAGGCCGAGGCAGCTCCCGTCGCTCGCCCGGCCGTCCCGGTTCGCCGGGCGGCCTGATCAGCTCGCGCTCGGCGCCAGCGCCTTCACGGCATCCCAATGCTTGAGATCGGGGTCGAGCGGCAGGATGGCCAGCGAGGTGGTGGTCACCCCGTTGTCGAAGTAGCGCTGGATGGTGGCCCGGCACTGCTCGGGCGAGCCGTGCACGATCAGTTGGTCGACCACCTCGTCGGGAATGGCAGCCAGCGCAGCCTTGCGGTCGCCGGCCTTCCACGCGTCCCACATCCCCTGCAGCGCTGGGCCGCGGCCCAGCCACTCCTGGAAGGCGGCGTACACGGGCACGTTCATGTAGGCGGCGATGGCGAAGCGGGCGCCGGCGCGCACCACCTCGGCGTTCTCGCTGGGGCAGCAGAAGATGCGCGCGACGATCTCCTTCTCCACGCCACCGGCCGCGTCGCGCACCACGCCGGCCACCTGCGGCACGTCGTCGGCGCCCAACCAGTTGATGATCGCACCGTCGCCTTCGCGAGCGGCCAGCTTCAGCATCCCCTCGCGCAGCGCCGCCACCAGGATCGGTGGGGTCTGCTCCGGGCGCACGCCGAGGCGGAAGCCGTTCACCTCGAACGTGTCGTAGCTCTTGGCCACCTTCTCGCCGCTGAACGAGTCGCGCAGGAACCGCACCACGTCGCGCACCTTCTTGTACGGCTCCACGAACGGCACGCCGTTCCACCGCTCCACGATCACGTTGCTGCTGCTGCCGATGCCGATCGCGAACCGGCCCGGCGCCGCGTCGGCCAACGAGGCCACGCACTGCGCGAAGCAGGCAGGCGACCGGGTGTAGGCGGGGATGATCGCGGTGCCCAGTCGCAGCCGTGGCTCCCACGCGGCCGCCAGCGCCAACGGCGTGAACCCGTCGGCGCCGTCGCTCTCCGCCGACCAGATGTCGGTGTACCCCATGTCGGCCAGCTCGCCCAGCTTCTCGCGATGTGTGTGCAGTGGGCCCGGCAGCGGCACGGTCATCCCCGGTCGAATCGGCATGCTCATCGGTGGTTCCCCTTCACTCTCACGAACGTGGTCTCGCGAACGCTCAACTCTTCCAGAAACGAACGATGCAGCTCTGGCTGGCGGTGGCCAGCAGCGTGCCGTCCTCCGCGAACATGTGCACCAGCCCATGGCCGAAGCCGCGCTCCACCGCGTGCACACGGATGTCGAGCAGCACCCACTCGGTGGGCACCAGGTGCACCACGCGCAGCGTGTTGTCCAGGCTGTTGCCGCCACCGATCACGCCCAGCGCCTGGCCCACGCCCATCGGCACGAAGTCGCCGAGCACCGCGAGGGCGGTGGCATCCACGCCGTCGAGCACGTCGGGAATGCGCGCCCACATCAGCACCTGGCCGTCGCTGGGTTCACCCTTCAGCGAGTCGAGCGGGCGGCCCTTCACCATCCGTTGCTCGAGCCGCTCGTTGATGGTGCCGTCGATCGGGTGGCGATGCGGTCGCACCACACCCGCATCGGGGCCGGGCACGTCGGGCATCTGCTCCCACTGCCCGCGCATCTCCATCGGCCGGTTGCCGAGCGCCGCGTTCACGGTGAGGATCTCGCGGTTGCCCACGTGGCACACCGCACGCGCTTGCGTGATCTGGTGCCCTTCCACGGCGATGGTCACGTCCACGTCCATCACTTCGCCGGGCTTCGCGTACGACAGGTACTGCGCCGTCGCCCACACCACCTCGCGCCCGCTGGTGCCTTCCATCGCCGAGATCGCGGCACCGAGGCCACAGCCACCGAACAGGAAGCCGCCGGTGGTGGCCAGCGACGGGGTCACCTCCATCGACCAGCGGTAGGGGTTGTGGCTCTGTTGCAGGCCGAGGAACGATCGTGAGTCCATGTGCGTCCGACTCTAGGTGGATCGACGTTCCACCCGCGTGCCGATGGAGCAGCGGCTCCGCCTCGGCACACTGGGTGTCGTGAAGTACGCATTTCGGTACGACGGCCTCGGCGGAGCCATCGTCAGAGCAGTGGCCATGGGTCCCCGGTTCAGCAGCATCGAGGTCACCGACACCACCCTGAGGGTGTGCATGGGATGGGGCTTTCGGGCGACCGTCCCACGTGCCTCCATCACCTCCGTCGCGACCGACCCGCGGCGCATGTTCAGCCGTGGCGCGCACGGGTGGCGCGGCCGTTGGCTGGTCAACGGATCGGGCAAAGGCCTGGTCACGATCACCATCGACCCACCCACGCGCGGGTTCGTGATCGGCTTCCCGATTCGCCTGCGAACACTGACAGTGAGCGCAGCAACGCCAACCGAACTCATCACCGCCCTCGCCGCTACCATGCCCACGGCGTGATCGAACGGAGCCCCACGTGAATCAGAATGCCAGTTACACCCACCACCGTGCCGGCGTGATCAGCGTCGAAGCGGTCGAGGCACCGGAGGTCGTCACCTCCGACTGGATCGACGAGCAGCTCGCACCCACCTACGAG
>CAZWCU010000120.1:0-3238 GCA_964632715.1 uncultured Bifidobacterium sp.
GCTGTACAGGTCGATGGCCGCCGGGTCCGCCGCCTGCAGCAGGAAGTAGTCGTCGCTGTGGCTGTGCACGCCGATGAACACACCGGTGTCGCTACCCGCGAGTCGTTCGACCGCCTGCCCGCCGTCCTCCAGCGTCTCCCACGCCACCTCCAGCAGCAGTCGCTGCTGCGGGTCCATCCGCACCGCCTCGCGCGGCGAGATGCCGAAGAAGGCCGCGTCGAACCGGTCGATCTCGGGGAGGAAGCCACCCCACCTCGTCGCCACCTTGCCCGGCGCATCGGGGGCCTCGTCGAACAACGCACCGGTGTCCCACCGATCGGCGGGCGTCTCGGTGATCGCGTCGCCGCCCGATCGAACCAGCTCCCACAGCTCGTCGGGGTTGGCGGCGCCCGGCAGCCGACAGCCCATGCCGATGATCGCGATCGGTTCCGTGCTCGCCGCCTCGGCCGCTTCCAGCCGGGCGCGCATCTCCTTCAGCGAGGTGAGCGCGCGGAGGAGCTGCGCGCTCGTGTCGGGCGACCGTGTGTCGCTCACGAGCCGCCACCTTCAGTGTCGAGCAGGCGGTCCACCGCTGCCAGCTCCGCCATCAGCATCGCTTCCAGATCGGCCTGCGACAGGTTGGCGTCCTGTGCGTCGTGCCGTCCGTCGTGTGGTGCGTCGGTCGCGGGAGCCGTGGCGACCTTCGGTTCGTCGAGCGCGATGCCCATCAATCCTGCGAGGTGTGCGCCGAGGATGGCGACCGTCGGGTAGTTCCAGGCCACAGTGGCGGGAAGCGTGAGGCCGCTCGCGTGTTCGAGGCGGTTGCGCAGCTCCAACGCCATCAGCGAATCGAGCCCCATCGCCTTCAACGGTTGCTGCCGGTCGATCTGCTCAGCGGCGACACGCAATACCGGCGCCAGCTCGACGCACACCGCGTCGTCGATGGCCCGCCGCCGGCGCGGGCCCACCGGAACGGCCAGCAGGCGATCGCGAAGGCCGACCTCCGTCGCAACCATCGTCGTTGGCCCCGTGAGCAGTTCGTCGAGCAGCGCGACGCTCGCCGGCTCGGCCAGCGACCAGCGCGTTGCATCGAACCGCATCACCGCGACCGCGGCACCGGCGATCGACTCGTCGAGCACCGCGTCGAACACGGCGAGCGCATCGTCGGGGTCGAGGCTGCCCAAGCCCTTGGCCGCGAGGCGTGCGCCGCGGTTCTCGGCCGACGCCGCGAGGCCGATGGCCGCCCAGGGACCCCACTGGACGCTCTGCGCCGGGAGGCCGATGGCTCGCCGATGCGCGGCGAGCGAGTCGAGGAACGCGTTGCCCGCTGCGTAGTTCGCCTGCCCGGTGAGGCCGAGCACGCCGGCCACCGAGGAGAACAGCAGGAAGTGATCCAGCGGATCGTCGAGCGTCGCATCGTGCAGGTTCCACCCGCCGTGCAGCTTCGGTGCCAACGCGGCGTGTGCGCGGTCGCCGTCCATCCCGTCGATGGTCGAATCGGCGAGCACGCCTGCTGCGTGGAAGACACCGCGCAACGGCGGCATCGACGCTCGCACCGCCGTCAGCGCATCGCGCACCTGCGCGGCATCGCTCACGTCGGCCTGCACCACGCGCACCTCGGCGCCCCGTGCTCTCAGCGCGGTGATGGCCGGCTCCACGTCGGGCGCTGCTGCACGGCGGGCCATGAGCACCAGGTGCGTCGCACCACGATCCACCAAGTGCTCGGCGACGGCAAGACCGAGCCCGCCGGTACCGCCGGTGACGAGGTAGGTGGAGTCGGGTCGGATCGGCGCGGCATCGGCCGTCACCGGACCTTCGGGCACGGACACGACGAGCTTGCCGATGTGGGTGGCCTGCGCCATCGTGCGGAACGCATCGGCCACACGGTCGATGGGGGTGACGACGGTGGGCAACGCACCGAGCCGGCCATCCGCGAGCATTCCCATCACCTCGCGGAACATGCCGGACACGTACCCGGGCGCCTGCTCGACGAGACCTGCCAGGTCGATGACGAAGAGCGCGAGGTTGTTCTTGAACGGCGCCAGATCGAGCCGTGCGTTCGCGTACACGTCGCGCTTGCCGATCTCGAGGAAGCGACCTCGCGGCGCCAGCACGGAGAGCCCTGCAGGGATCGCCTCGCCGACGAGCGAGTTGAGCACCAGATCGACACCCCGACCACCGGTGACCTCACGAACCTGCGCGGCGAACGCCGTCGTGCGCGAGTCGAAGACGTGTTCCACGCCGAGCGTGTGGAGGTGGTCGCGCTTCTCCTGTGAGCCGGCGGTGGCGATGACCGTCGCGCCCATCATCCGGCAGACCTCGAGAGCCGCGAGTCCGACGCCACCGGTGGCGGAGTGCACCAGCACCGTCTCGCCTGCCCGCAAGCCACCCAACTCGCACAGTGCGTAGTAGGCGGTGAGGTACGCCACCGGCACCGCACTTGCCGCCGCTGCCGAGAGTGCCGCGGGGCGCGGTTGCACGAAGTCGGCGGGCACGGTGACGAACGAGGCCAACATGCTGGTGACGGTGAACGACGGCGTGAGCGCGACCACCTCGTCACCCACCGCGACATGTGCCACGCCCTCCCCCACCGCGACGACCACGCCGGTGCACTCGCCGCCCAGCGCGACCGACGGACTGGCCTCGACACCGGGATAGATGCCCATCGCCTTCAACACGTCGAGGAAGTTGAGCGCGGTCGCGGTCACCCGCAGCTCGACCTCGCCCGCCGCAGGGGGTCGACGTTGCTGTGACTGTGGCCGCAGGCTGTCGAGCGTGCCGGGTTCGGTGGCGGCGATCCGGTACGAGTCGGTCAGCACAGTGCGCCGGTGTGCGCGCGTGATGCCCGCCGAGCGCACGAGGTGGGCGACGTGGCGGGTCCCGTCGAGGTACGCGATCTGTTGGTCGGCTCCGTCGGCGCAGACTTCGTCGAACAGGTCGAGCTCGCGGCGTCCGGCCGGATCGAGGTCGACGAGCGAGCAGCGCAACGCAGGGTGCTCGTTGGCGAGCGTGCGACCGAAGCCCCACAGCAGGCCCTGCGCGGGTGCGAGGGAGTGGGCACCGCGGGTAGCGATCCAGAGACGCGGCGACGAGCCGGTCAGTGAGTCGAGCGCCTGCACGATGGCGATGGGTGCCACGCACCCGAACAGCTCCGCGGCGGGAACGTCGTGACCCTCAGCGGCGGCGTCGACGAGTGGGAGTCCCCATGCGTACACGAGGCCGGCGCAGGCGGCGCCGACTCGTGCGCCGACGTCGGCGA
>CAZWCU010000120.1:3338-8243 GCA_964632715.1 uncultured Bifidobacterium sp.
GAGGCGATGGTGCTCGCTGCCCACCCGGCGGAGTTCGAGATCGTCGAACGTGGCGACCACTCGGCCCGAGCGGTCGAGCACCGTCAGATCGCAGGTGGCGCGGCCGGGAACGGTGCTGGTCAGCCGCGCATGGCTCCACGCGATGTCGGCCAACGGACCGAGCTGCACGTGCTGCACGCCCACGGGCACGTAGGTCTGGCCCGCCGTCGCGGCCGGCAGCGCGGCCAGGGCGATCTGCACGCAGTTGTCGAGCGCGGCGATGTGCTGGTCGCCGGCGCCGCGGCCGGCGGCGGAACCGTCGATGCGGCCGAGGGCCTCGCCCTCGCCGATCCACACGTCGCTGACGCACCGGAAGGCACCCGCGTAGGCGAGCTGCCGGTCGAGCATGTCGGCCGCGTGGCGATCGGCGTCGTGGTGCTCGCCGCATCGGGCGCGGATGGCGTCGGGTGACTCGTGATCGGCCGGCAGCACGCGGGTGGGTGCGGCGCGCAGCTCGGCATGCAACTGCCACTCGCTGCCGTCCTGCGCTTCACGCGACCACACTCGACAGCGCGTGAGGGCCGCGGTGGAGGCTTCCACGGAGACCTGCAGCTGCCGCGGGTGCTCGGCGTCGACCGGCAGCGCCTCGAACAGCTGCACGTCGACGAGCGAGCAGTCGGAGAACCGCTCGGCGAGCGCGGCTCGTGCGAGCTCGATGAAGCCGGTGGCCGGCAGCACTGCGGAACCCTGCACCACGTGGTCGCGCAGGAAGCCGAGGTGATCGCCGTCGAGCGAGGTCTGCCAGTGCACCGTGTCGGGCTCCGCAGCCGGACGCAGGGCGTGACCGAGCAGTGCGTGCCCACCATCGCGTTGAGCGCTGTGCGGCGCCGGCTCGTACCAGTGGCGCTGACGTTGCCACGGGTAGCTGGGCAGCACCACGTGCGACGCGGGCGTTCCCGTGACCGCCGGCCAGTCCACGTCGGCGCCCGCCTCGAACAGCGAGCCGAGCGCGGTGAGCATCGTCGCCACCTCCGGTTCGCCGCGGCGCATGGTCGCCAGCACCGTCGCACGAGGTTCCAGGTCGTGGACGACCTGGTCGATCGAGGGCAACAGGATGGGGTGCGGGCTCAGCTCCACGAACACCGTCGGGCGCTCGACGGCGAGCTCGGCGATCGCATCACCGAACAGCACCGGCTGGCGCAGGTTGGCGGCCCAGTAGTCGGCGTCGAGCGACGCGCCGTCGAGCACGCGACCAGCCACGGTGGACCGGAACGGGACGGCGGTGGCGCCTGGGGCCAGCGCGGCGAGCGCCGCGCGCAGATCGTCGAGCAACGGGTCGACCTGCGGGCTGTGCGACGCGACGTCGACCTTCACCGGCCGGCAGAACACGTCGGCGGCCTCCAGTCGCGTGAGCACCGACTGCAGCGCGACGGGATCACCGGAGAGCACCGTGGACCGCGGGCTGTTGCTGACCGCGATCGAGAGCGACGCTTCGAGTCCGGCGATCGCCGACGCCGCCTCGGCCAGCGGCAGGTCGACGAGCGCCATCGCACCCTGCCCGCTGATGCGCCGCAGGAGCGCGCTGCGCCGGCAGATGACCGCCGTTGCGTCAGTGAGGCTCAACGCGCCGGCTACATGCGCGGCCGCCACTTCCCCCATGCTGTGCCCGACCACGGCGTCGGGCGTGATGCCCCACGATGCCCACAGCGCGGCCAGCGACACCTGGACGGCGAGCAGCAGTGGTTGCACCACGTCGATGTCGTCGAGGCGCGCCCGCTCGTCGGCGGTGAGCATCTCGATCGGCGACCACCCCGCCTCCGCACGAATGGCGTCGTCGCACTGGGACATCGCGGTGGCGAATGCCGGCTCATCAGCCAGCAGTTCGCGCGCCATGCCTGGCCACTGCGAACCCTGCCCGGGGAACACGAACACGATCTGCGGCACCGCGTGCAGCGCATCGGCGCGCCGCGCGTCGAGCGACGCCAGCGAGCGACGCAGCGACTCGCTCAGTTCCTCGGCATCGGCGCCCACCGCGGTGAGTCGCTCGGCGAGGTGGGAGCGTCGGGTGGCCGCTGCCGCGCACAGATCCGCGACGGCCGGCCCGGCCACTGCGAGCGCATCGGCGTACCGCCCGGCCAGCTCGCGCAGCGCGTCGCGGTTCGCGGCCGAGATCGCCAGCACGGACGGACGGCGCGATGCCTGCGCTGCATCGCGACCAGCGGGAGGTGGCGCCTGTTCGAGCACCACGTGCGCGTTGGTGCCGGCGATGCCGTAGGCACTCACGCCACCGCGTCGAGGACCGTCGACCGCAGGCCACGGTTGGTGCTCGGCGGCGATGCGCACACCGAGCTCGCCCCACGGGATGTTGGGGTTCGGTTGCTCGAAGTGGAGCGAAGCAGGGATCTCGCCGTGCTCCAGTGCGAGCGCCAGCTTGGCCAGACCAGCAGCACCGGCAGCCCCCTCGGTGTGGCCGATGTTCGACTTGATGGAACCGACGATGCACTCGTCGGCCCCGTGCCGGTCCACTCCGACCACCGCGCCGAGGGCCGCCAGTTCGACCGGATCGCCGGCCGCGGTACCGGTGCCGTGCGCCTCCACGTACTGCACGCTCCGTGGGTCGACACCGGCCAACCCGTAGGCGCGTCGCAGCATCTCCTCCTGGCCGGCCTGACCCGGGCGACCGAGCAGGCCACTGGTGCGGCCGTCGTTGGTGACGGCGCTGCCGCGCACCACCGCATAGATGTGGTCGCCCGCCTCCTGCGCGGTGCTCAGCCGCTTGAGCGCGATCATCACCGCGCCGTCGCTGCGCACGTAACCGTTCGCGGTGGCATCGCCGAACTTGCAGCGACCGTCGGGGGCCATCATCCGCGACTGCGAGTAGGCGATGGTGATGAACGGCTCGACGATCAGGTTCACACCACCGGCGAGGGCAAGGTCGCACTCCCCGTTGCGCAGCCCCTGCGATGCGAGGTGCACCGCGACGAGCGACGACGAGCACGCGGTGTCGATGGTGACGCTCGGCCCGAGCAGGTCGAAGAAGTAGGAGAGCCGTCCGGAGGCGGCGTAGCGACCGGTGCCGGTGGTGGTGTGGAAGTCGATGCGCTCCCGGTCGGCGAACATGCGCGACTCGTACTCGTTGGTCCACATGCCCACGTAGATGCCGGCGTTGGTGCCGGTGATCGATTCACGAGTGACGCCGGCATCTTCCAACGCTTCCCACGAGGTCTCCAGCAGCAGGCGCTGCTGCGGGTCGAGTCGCTCCGCCTGGCGAGGGGCCATCTCGAAGAAGCCTGCGTCGAAGCCGTCGATGCCGTCGACGAACCCGCCCCACTGGCTCATGATGTGCCCCGGTGTGGCGGCGCGCTCGTCGTAGAGCCCGTCGAGGTCGAAGCGACCCTCCGGGATGGGCGTGATCGCGTCGCGGCCTTCGCTCAGCAGCTGCCACAGCGAGCGCGGGTCGACCACCCCGCCTGGGAGCCTGCACCCGATGCCCACGATGGCGATGGGTTCCGGCGAGGTCATGACGCGTCCGGCACGTACGAACCGGAAGGCGAACGTGCCTCCGCAGCACTCCAGTGAACGGTGATGTCGGCCACCAGTTCGGCACGCGCATCGTTGAGGTAGAAGTGGTCGCCGGCGAACGTGCGCAGCGAGATCTCGCGTTCGGCCAGGCGTTGCCAACCTGGCAGTAGCTCGGGCTTGGGCCGCCGGTCGTCGATGCCGCCGTACACGCGCACGGGGCACAGCACTCGCCGATCGGTGAGCGGTGCGTAGGTCTCGAACACCTGCACGTCGGCGCGCAGTCCGGGCAGGAACAGCGCCAGCAGCTCTGGTTCCTGACGCACCGCATCCGGAACACCGCCGTACAGGCGTTGCATCTTGTCGAGGAACGTCTCGTCGGCGAGCGCGTGGATGCGTTCGCCCTCGTGCAGCTCGTCGGGCGGGCGGCGGCCAGAGACGAACAGGTGCGCCGGCACCGCGCCGGTTGAGTCGGCATCGGCTTCCATCGCCACCGTCAGCTCGTAGGCGACGAGCGCACCCATGCTGTGGCCGAAGATGGCGAACGGCAGCGAGTGGCGGCGCTGCTCTGCACGGATCTCGGCGAGCGCGGCGTCGACCAGTTCCGCCATCGTGCCCGGTGGCGGTTCGCCCGACGCGGCCCGAGTGCGCGGATCGCGGCCGGGCAACACGACCACCACCACTTCCACGTCGCTGGGCAGGCTCTTCGGCCACAACCGATACGTCGAGGGGCCTCCGCCTGCGAAGGGCAGGCAGTACAGGCGGCGGCGGGCGACGCCGGTGGCTTCGAACCGGATCAGCGCGCTACGAGCCCCGGCAGCGGGTTCACGAGCCGTCATCGCCGCCTAGGACGACCGGCAGGATCTCGCCCGCGATGCAGGGATGCGACCATGAGAACGTCGAGAACGTCACGATCGTGCCTCCCATCGGCCCGCTCTGGTGCACATCGACGAATTCGGGGGACGATGTGGCACGCCTGACTTGAGTGAGGAATCATAGGCGGCAGGCTTCCGCCACTCAACTGGTCACGGCCCTGGAAGTGTCTGGACTTCGTCAAGGAACCAGTACGAGCGCCAGGTGCCGATCCGCCACCGTGGTGAAGCGTCCTCGCAGCTCGCGACCATCGGGCAGCACCGTCGCGGTGAAGCGGTCGCCGTCGATGCGCAACCGCACTTCGTGGTGGTCGAGCATGCGGCCACCCCCGGTGCTCCACGCCTTGTACGCCGCTTCCTTCAGCGTGAACGCGAGGTGCGCGTCCAGCCCGGCCTCGTCGTCACGCAGGATCACCCGCGCCATGTCGCTCGACAGCGGTTCCGCCGGTTCCACGTCGATGCCGAGCGCCGTGATCGCCCGGTCGCGGGTGACGGCCGCGACCACCACCTCGCGGTCGTGCGCCAGCGATCCGAC
>CAZWCU010000120.1:8343-12847 GCA_964632715.1 uncultured Bifidobacterium sp.
CGTGGACGGTACCGGAGTCGTCGCGGTCACACGGGCAGGGTGTACGAGTTCTCCAACTCGTCCTGCAGCACGGTGGCGATGGTGGCCGTGGTGTCGACCACCAGTTCCTCGTCGAGGATGCGAGTGCGATACGTCCAGCCAGCGGGCAGCGCCAGCCGTTCGCCCAAGGCCGCAAGGCTCTCCTGCGTGATGGTCGGGTCGACGCCGACGCAGTACGCCTGCATCACGTAGGCCAGCCCGTCGGGGTTCACCAGCTCGTACACCGGCTCGCCGGCGTCGAAGAAGAACACGGCGCCGCGGTTGACGTGCCGTTCCACGTACGGCAGCGGTGCCGGCGTGTCGCCGAGGTCGACGGTCGCGATGCGGCGCATGGTGAGTCCGTTGAAGTCGCGCAGCACGGGCTCCACCGGCGCCACCTTCGCTCCCAGCCCGTCGAGCATCCAGTGGCGCGGCCCGTTGAGCTTCACCATGGCCGCGCCCATCTCCTGCGCGATGGCGACCGCGTCGAGGGTCTCCCACAGCTCCTGCGGGCAGTCGTTCAGCATCTGCGTGCCGTACACCTCGGCGTCCAGCCCGGTGTCGCGCAGGTAGATCGCCAGCACCTCGCCGTAGCGCACCCCACGCATGCCCGAGATCAGTCGAGCCGGCGGTTCGTTCACGTCGTTCCCCATGCGCCACAAACTACTGGCAGTCACTCTGCCATTTCAAGACCCTCCCGCGCTTCGTGTCGCGGCTCCACCGACTCACACGCAGGTCAGGCCGCGACACGTGCGCTCGTGTACGTGGCGGCTCAGGTCACGCGGGTGGCGATGATCGTCGAGGTGCTGTCCGCGATGCCGAAGGTGCCGCCCAGATCGACGACGACGTTCACCTGCCAGGTGATGGCGTCGGGGTCGGACACGTCGAGGCTCTCGACGGCATAGAACTCGGTGGAGCCGTTCTCGATGCCGCTGCACAACAGGGCGGGGCCCTGGCAGTCGACGACGGTCTGGGTGCCGGTCCCGCTCGCGAGATCGAACCTGCCGGTCGTGTAGATGTGGCCGACGCCGAGGGCGTTGTCGACCTGCTGGTCGATGGCGAACGTCACGAGGTCACCGTCCACCACGACGTCGCCGGTGTACGTGTACTCCGAGTCGGCGATGTCGCCCGTTCGCCCGATCAGCGATCCGGTGCCGCTGATGCTGTGCGTGCGATCGTCGAGACCGGTGAACGGCAGCTCACCGACCGGCACCAGGAGGTTGTACCAGCGCTTCACGACGTACTCCTGGGCGTTCTCCCGGTAGAACACGACGCTCGGCGTGGCGCTCACGAACTCGCTCCACGGCGAGGAGAACGCATCCACCGAAACCTCGGCAGGGAGCTGCACGGGCACGTCGAGCGTCTCGGCGTCGTAGAACAGGTTGTCGCAGATCGCGTTGAGGTGGCAGACGATGTCGCCGGCCTCGATCCAGTCCAGCGACAGATCCTCCTCGGTCGCTCCGGCGGTGTCGAACGAGGCCTCGAAGGTGATCTCGTCGGAGGACAATCGAGTGCTGAGCACACCGTCGGCGAGCTCGTGCTCCACCACGCTCGGCAGGTTGATGATGCTGACCGGATCCATGGCGACGTCTTCGGTCATCAGGTCGATGATCATCAGGTTCGGGCGCCCATCGCTGTCGTCGGTGTACACGCTCCACTCGGCGCGCATCCCCTCGACGGCATCGTCGATCTCGTAGACCGACAACGTGAGGTACTCGCCGTCGGGGCCACCCTCGACGAGGCTCATCGGAGCGAGGCGATGTCCCGGAGGCAGGTCGAGCGCTGCCTCGAAGGCCGCGGGATCGGTGATCTCGAAGTGGTAGTAGGTGGACGGCGTCTCGTTCGACACCCGGAACGGCACGAGCGCGCCCGTTTCGCCGCGGAAGAGGAGCTCGACCGCCCTGCGCATGAGCCCCACCTGGTGCCCGTTGTTCTTGAAGCCGACCAGCTCGGCCAGCCACTCCGGTGTGATGTCGAGGTGGTCGGAATCGAGGTTCGCCATCGGCGAGGCGACGTACTCGAGGCTGTTCACGTAGTACGCGGCATCGGTGACGGTGGGCTTCAGGTACTGCGCCCAGGGCGAGCTGTCGGTGAAGGTGATCTGCGACGGGTCGACCAGGTACGCGTCGTGGTTGAAGGTGGTGGCGTTGTAGAGCACGCGGTCCGAGACACCGTGCGCCCAGTAGATGTAGTCGTTGCCGATGGCCATCTCGCGGGTGAACCGTGCGATCTCGTGCCGTGCAGGGTCGGGCACCGGGAAGCTCGATTCGAAGACGGGCACCTCCTGGTCGCCGTCGATGCGCCGAACGCTGCTCGTCACCACGCCGTCGACGATCTGGTGCGAGACCGGTTCGGCAGGGGTCAACAGGTCGCCGGCGTTGGCCGACACCTCCTCCGCCGCCACGTCGACGACCATGAACCGCGGGCGGGTGCCCGCATCGGGGTCGGCACCGGCCGGCGGATGGACGAACACGTCCCACTCGGCGCGGGCGCCGCCGACGATCATGCCGCCGCCACCGTTGTAGAGGTTGAGCGCGAGGAAGTAGCCACCTTCAGGTGGGTCCGACTCCAGGAACCGGGTCGGGGCCAGCCGGAAGCCGGCGGGCAGCTCGTTCGCTTCGAACGCCTCGATGGCCGCCTGGTCGCGGAACTCCCACCGGATGTACACCGAGCCCGGCGACGGCGGCGTGTCGTCGATTTCGCTCTTGACGAGGAAGTCGAACCACGCGGCGTTGCCGGGATCGAACACGTCTTCGGCGTAGTCGTACGCCTCCATGCCGACGAACAGCTTCTTGAAGGTGTTGCGCGAGACGAGCAGTTCCTCGGGCGACGGGTCGAGGCTCGCGGGTGGAAGGGTCACGACGACTCGGCCCAGGTCGCCCACGATCGGGTCGGCGAGCTCGAGCGGCGTGGCCGACGGATCCTCCCCCTGCGTCGCGTTCCTGTCGAGGGTGTTGTAGGTCTCGACGAACTCGGCCGCGTTCGAGGTGTGGAAGGTCATCTGACCGGAGAGCTGGCCGTCGGTGATGTCGAGTGCACCGCTCATCACGGCGGCGCCGCGGAGCGAGCGGTCAGGCGTGACGTCACCGAGCAAGCCGGGGAGGCCGTAGACGAAGTCGAGGTCGGAGCCGCCCGTCAGGGCGCCCAGGAACGGGGCGATCGGGCTGGCGTCTTCGGCGCTTGCCCCGTCGGCGACGTCCAACACCGATTCGACGACCGGCTGCTCGCCGACCACCAGCACGCCACCAGGAAGGAGCGTGAGGTGATTGCCGTCAGCGTCCACGTAGAGCGGGTGCGACGGCTGTCCGTAGGTTCCGGCGGGGGTCGGCATCGACCCGGCCATCACATCCTCGACGCTCTCGCCGTCGACCTGTGCCACCAGGAACAGGCCGTCGTCGGCCTCTGTGGTCTGTGCGAGCAGTGCATTCGTCATCACCCGCGGCACGTCGACGCTCGCCGTGAGCGCGCCGAAGGCACCGACGACCTCGCTCAGGGCCGGGTCGCCGACGTCACCACTCAACAGCGCAGCGAGATCCGCCGAATCGTCGGACAGCAACCCCGCGACATCGAGCGCGAAGACGCCACGCGTGTCGGCCGGCAGCAGCGCCGTGAGCGTGATCGGCCCGTCGCCGCCCGTCGTGTCCGGCGCGGAGACCTCGGGGTCAGCGGAGCCGGGCTCCGTGTCCGTCGGTCCGGCACCGGAGTCGGTGCAACCGACGACGAGCACACAGACCAGGAGGAAGGCAAGAGCAGGCCACTCGGACCGCTGCGAAGAGGCGCGCATTCCACATGGTCCCAGCCCTCGAAATCGGACGAGAAGTCCTGCACCGAGAAACGCCCACGAAGGAGCTCTGACGCGCTTCTCCGACACTTCGGCGCCCATCGCACGACCGTCATGGCCCATCTTCGGCGGATAACGTTGCCGCATGAGTGATCCGGCAAGCTCCTCGACCGAGACACCGCAGGGCACGGTCTTGTTGCCGCGCGACCTCTCCGCCGACGAACTGGCCGCCGCCCCTGTGCTGACGTCGATCGACTCGTTGCTGCTCGATATGACCGACGACGAAGACGATGCGTTCGCCGCTGCGCTGACGTCGTGAAACTGGTTGTCGATACGGGGGTGTTCAGCGCCGCTCTGAGTCGCCGCCGTCGGCCATCGTTTGAGCGCTACGTCAACACCCTGGCAGGCCACCAACTCTTTCTCTCGGTCGTCACCGTCGCAGAGCTCCGCTTCGGCGCGATGGTGGCAGAGTGGGGTCAACCTCGACTGGCCCAGCTGGAGGTGGCAATCGCTACGGCGACAGTCGTACCGGTCACCGATGCGTTCATCACCAGACTCGCCTCGACCCGAGCAACCTGTCGGCGGATCGGCCATCCGTTGTGGGAACCGATCCACAGCAACGACCTGTGGGTCGCTGTTACCGCGCTGCACCTCCAGTCGCCGCTCGTCACCGCAGACCACGTCTTTGACGGTGTGCCCGGCCTA
>CAZWCU010000121.1:0-4849 GCA_964632715.1 uncultured Bifidobacterium sp.
TCAACGCGCCCGCGGCGCTGCGAAAGAAGCCCCTTGACACAAAGAGGGATCGTTCGGAGCGCGTAAACGGAGGATCTCCCGGCCTGGCTGTCATGCGAAGATGAGAGCGTGGCGCAGTGGTCGATCAGCCTTGACGCTTGGATCGTTCAGGACGGGAACTACCCGGACTTCGAGCGCGGACAGCAGGTTGAGTTTGCTGTCGAGTTCTACTTCGCGGAGCCGCCCACTGTCACGGACAGCCTGTCGCCGAGCATTGTCCACGTGGAGGACACCTCGTACGAGGTCGTTGGGCGCGTGCTGGCTCTTGCGGAGAAGGCGTGGGTACTCGATTGCGGCATCGGGATCTACCAAGAACTCCCAGCGCCCGCAGGGGTTGAGGTCGGCGACTGCGTCCGGGGCACCGCAAGCCTGGGCGTTGATCCCTTCTTCTACTTCGAGCGCCTTCATGCTCTTCCCGAAATGCCGCCGCTGGTGTACACGTGGTGTATCGACGCGATCTGGCGGAACGCCGCGCCGTTCGTTCGGTCCGGCAACGTCTTGATCCGCGATCCCGCACAACTCTGCTGGATTCCGTTGGAGCAGACCGACGCTTGGCATGACGATGGTGGACACGCCAGCTACAGGCTGGACTGCGTGTTGCTCGATCCTCCGCCCAAGCGAAACAGCGCTACCGCTACCTGACTTGCTTCGTCGGTTCCGCCCAGAACTGCCGAAGTGAGCGGTTCAGCTGAACCGCATGAGCAGATCACGCGGCAGCGCACGCTGCCGCTCTGATCGCCGGACAAACGAAGCGCGCCTCGGCGATTCTGCGCTTGCTCGGACAACCGCCGGACGTCGTGTGCGCTCCGTCTCGGTGGGCGCGCTACATCGCACACGACGTCTGCTCTTCGGCTGGGAACTGTCGGGGAACAACCTGCCGACCACCTCCGGGTGCACAGTGACGTCAGCGGAACCGGCGGTAGGGGACAGTTCGGGGGAGACTGCGGCGCCTATCTATGGCTACCTGTGCACTTGGTAGTGCTGAGCGCTACCGAGCGCTCAATCTGGCGATGCAGGCCAACGTCGCCCGGAGTGCCGGTAGGTGACACGACCACACCGCGGCGCTGCAGCAGTTCTGACTCAGCTGCCCCAGCGGCTCTGGCCGAAGCGGTAGCCCACGCTGCGCACGGTCTGGATGAGGTTGGCGTGCTCCTCGCCCAGCTTGGCCCGCAGGCGGCGGATGTGCACGTCGACCGTGCGGGCACCGCCGTAGTACTCGTAGCCCCACACGCGACTGAGCAGGATCTCGCGGGTGAACACCTTGCCCGGGTTCTGCGCGAGGAACTTGAGCAGCTCGTACTCCATGTAGGTGAGGTCGAGCGGGTGGCCTTCGATGCTCGCCTGGTACGTCTCCAGGTTCAGGGCCAGGCCGCTGTACTCCACCATCTCCGGGCGCGCTTCCGCGCCGCCACGGAAGAACAGGTGGCGCAGGCGGGCCTCCACCTCCACCGGATGGAACGGGGTGAGGCAGAAGTCGTCGAACAGTTCGTCGCGCAGCTGCAGGTCGGCCAGTTGCCCGCCACTGACGAGCACCATCATCGGGCTGACGGGCGTGTCGCGCTTGCGCAGCGCTCGGCACAGTGCCCACGCACCGTCCGGATCCGTGTCGCAGGCGATGATGGCGCCCGCCCAGCCGGCGGGCGGCTCGTTACGGGCGGCGTCTTCGGCCGAGCTGACGGCCTTCCACCGGTAGCCGGCGAGGTCGAGCGTGCGCGCGAGATCGGGTGGCGGTGGCTCGGGGAACACGGCCACAAGCTCCATCACAGCGCCCTCAGGTACCGATCGAACTCGAACTGACTGACGTGCGTCTTGTATGCCCGCCACTCGCTGCGCTTGTTGCGCAGGAACCACTCGAAGATGTGCTCGCCCAGCGCCTCGCGCACGAGCGTGCTCTTCTCCATCACCTTCAGCGAGTCGCTGAGCGACTGCGGCAGCGTGTCGATGCTGAGCGCGGCAAGTGCGGCGTCGTCGAGCTCGAACAGGTTGGCGGCCGCCTCGGGTGCCAGCTCGTAACCCTCGGAGATGCCCTTCAGGCCGGCGGCGAGGATGACGCTGAACGCGAGGTACGGGTTGCACGCAGGGTCCGGGCTGCGGTACTCGATGCGGGTGGCGCTGGGGTTGCCGCGCTTGGGCACCGGCACCCGGATGAGCCCGCTGCGGTTGTTGCGCGCCCAGCTGATGTGCACCGGTGCTTCGAAGCCGGGCACCAGACGCTTGTAGCTGTTGACGGTCTGGTTGGTGACCGCGGTGATCTCGGCCGCGTGACGCAGCAGACCGGCCATGAACTGCTTGGCCACCGGCGACAGGTTGTACGGGTCGTCGTCGGTGAAGAACGCGTTGTCGTCGCCGTTGAACAGGCTGAAGTGCATGTGCATGCCGCTGCCCTGCACGCCTTCCAGCGGCTTGGGCATGAACGTGGCGTGCACGCCCTGCTTGGCGGCGACCTCCTTCACCACCAGGCGGAAGGTCATCACGCTGTCGGCCATGTTGAGCGCGTCGGTGTGGCGCAGGTCGATCTCGTGCTGGCTGGGTGCGTCCTCGTGGAAGCTGTACTCCACGGGGATGCTCATCGTCTCCAGCGTGCGGATGGTCTCCTTGCGCAGGGTGCCGGCGACGTCGGTGGTGGTGAGGTCGAAGAAGCCGCCCTCGTCGAGCGGCGTGGGGGCCATGCCCTTCTCGGGCGGCGCGAAGTAGAAGAACTCGATGTCGGGCGCCACGTAGAACGTGAAGCCCTGCTCGTGCGCGGCGCGCAGGTTGCGGCGCAGCACCTGGCGCGGGTCGCCCTCGAACGGTGAGCCGTCGAGGTTGTGGATGTCGCAGAACACGCGAGCCTCCACCGACTTCGGGTCGCCCCACGGCAGCACCTCGAACGTGTTCGGGTCGGGCACGGCGAGCACGTCGGCTTCCTGCACGCGGCTGAAGCCGTCGATGGCCGACCCGTCGAAGGTCATGCCGTCCTCGAGCGCGTTCTCCAGCTCAGCCGGGCTGATGGCGAAGCTCTTCAGGTTGCCGAGCACGTCGGTGAACCACAGGCGGATCAGGCGGACACCGCGCTCTTCCACGGTGCGCAGCACGTAGTCGCGTTGTTGATCGAGCATTGGAGACTCCCTCAGGGGCTCAAGGGACGGTGAAAGTGTGCCACGCGCATGCCCGGAGTCGTCAGGGCACCGTGTGAACGGCGTGTGAACCGGAATAGGGGAAGGGGGCGGCGCACCGCGTGCGCCGCCCCCTTCGACCCCGCTGATCTGGTCAGGCTGCGCCGCAGACCGTCTCGACGATGAGTCGGGTGACGGTGTACGGGTCGCA
Organism: uncultured Bifidobacterium sp.; assembly: GCA_964632715.1. GTDB lineage: Bacteria > Actinomycetota > Acidimicrobiia > Acidimicrobiales > Ilumatobacteraceae > UBA668. The sequence continues at coordinate 3,346 of CAZWCU010000121.1, forward strand.
GTTGGCGTTGGGGCGGCGATCCTCGGCGTACCCCTGGCCGTCGCGCTCCACCTGCCACGGGATGCGGATGCTGGCGCCGCGGTTCGACACGCCGTAGCTGAACTTGTTGTACGGGGCGGTCTCGTGGGCGCCGGTGAGGCGGCTCTCGATGTCGTGGCCGTAGTTCTTCACGTGCAGGTCGACCTTCTTGCCGATGGCTTCGCAGGCGGCCTTGATGGCCTTCATGTCCTTGTCCTCGCGCATCGCCTTGGTGCTGAAGTTGGTGTGCGCACCGGCGCCGTTCCAGTCGCCCTTCATCGGCTTGGCGTCGAAGCTGACCACCACGTCGTAGTCCTCCGCGATGCGGTGGAGCAGCCAACGGGCCACGTACATGTGGTCGCTCACGGTCACCGAGTCGGCGGCGCCGATCTGGAACTCCCACTGGCCGGGCATCACTTCGGCGTTGGTGCCTTCGATCATCAGGCCGGCATCGATGCACGCCTGCGTGTGCTCCTCGATGATCTCGCGGGCGGCCACGCGGCCGGCGCCGACGCCGCAGTAGTACTTGCCCTGCGGCTCGGGGAAGCCGCCGACGGGGAAGCCGAGCGGAGTGCCGTCGAGCTTCAGGAACGTGTACTCCTGCTCGATGCCGAAGATCATCTCGTGCTTGGCGAACTTCTTCTGCGTCTTCACGGCAGCGGCGCGGGTGTTGGTGGCGTGCGGCTTGCCGTCCTTGGCGTTGTCGACCTCGCAGAGCACCAGGATGTTGTCGCCACCGCGGATGGGGTCGGGACAGGTGAACACCGGGGTGAGCATGCAGTCGCTGGCCTCACCGGTGGCCTGATTGGTCGACGAGCCGTCGAACCCCCAGATGGGCGGGGTCTTGCCGTCGGCGAGGATCTTCGTCTTCGAACGGAGCAAGGGTGTCGGCGCGGTGCCGTCGATCCAGATGTATTCAGCTTGGTAGGCCACGGTGTTCCTTTTCGAATGAAGTGAAGGGGCGCCGACATGCTGCCCAACAGGCGTTTCCGCCCCGTTGCCCGAATGTGAACGCTGTGTGAAGCCGTCAGCGACGGGCGGTCGACCCGAGCTGCGCGCGCCACCAGGCAACCGTGGCGGCAGCGCCCTCTGCCAGCGCGGTCGCGGCCAGACCGAAGGTCTGCTCGGTCAGTGAACTGTCGGTGATCCACGGCTCGGCGAACTGGTACCAGGTCTCGCGCAACGCCTTCATCGAAGGCGAGAACACGCCCAGGGCGGTGAGTGCCACCTTCGGGACCGCGGCCACCTTCACCGATGTGCCAGCGGCCGCGGCGAGTGCCTGTACGAGCTCGCGTTGGGTGACGGCGGGTGCGTTGGGCACGTGCCATGGCGAGCCCCACGCTCGTTCGTCGGCGGCGATCGTGACCAGTGTGTGCACCACGTCGGGCATGTAGCTGACGCTGTGCGGCACGTCGAGGGAGCCGAGCAGGCTGGCCTTCTTGCCGGCGATGACGCGCGGTACCAGCCGTTCGCCCATTGCAGCGCC
>CAZWCU010000121.1:4949-12828 GCA_964632715.1 uncultured Bifidobacterium sp.
TGGCCTTCTTGCCGGCGATGACGCGCGGTACCAGCCGTTCGCCCATTGCAGCGCCCCGGACCTCCGGACCGTAGAAGTCGCTCGCTCGGGCGAGCGTGGCGCGGAACCGTCCCGCGGCGTGCCCGGCGAGCAGATCGCGAGCCATGCGGGCGCGCACGGCTCCCTTCTCGCCGCCGGCGTTCATCGCGTCGCCTTCACGCATCGGCATCGCGCTGCCGGGGCCGAAGGCGTAGAGGTTGTCGGTCATCACCAGCACCGCGCCCGTCCGCTCGGCGGCGGCCATCAGTGCCTGGTGGATCGGTGGCCAGTCCGTGGGCCAGCGGTGGTACTCGGGGTTGGCGCAGTTGAAGATGGCGCTCGCGCCGCCGGCGACGCGAGTCAGCCCATCGGTGTCGGCTGCGTCGGCCTTGATCCTCGTGACGAGCGGGTGGTCGGGTCCGCCACCGCTGCGGGTGACGACCGTGACCGGGGTGCCGTGTCGTGCGAAGTGTGCCGCGATGCCGGACCCGACGGGGCCGGCACCGATGACGACCTGATGGTTCATCGTTCCTCCAAGAGCGTTGCTCACATGCGAGAGCACTGCTCTCATCGTGTCGTGGCTCATCACAGAAAGCAAGAGCACTGCTCTCGTTGTGAGGTGACATCGGCTACAGTGCACTCGTGACCGGAGTCCGAGAGCGAGCACGAGCAGAGCTCACCGCCGAGATCGTCCGGCTCGCTCGCGTGCAGATGGAGGAGCAGGGCGCAGCGAGCCTCTCGTTGCGCGCGATCGCACGCGAACTGGGCATGGTCAGCTCGGCGGTGTACCGCTACTTCCCCAGCCGCGACGAGTTGCTCACCCGTCTGATCATCGACTCCTACGACCGGCTGGGCGAGGCAGTCGAGTCGGCCGATGCTGCGGTCAAGCGACGCGGCGACTTCCCGGCACGCTTCCGCGTGATGACGAACGCCATCCGCACCTGGGCGATCGACAACCCGGCCGACTACGCGCTGCTGTTCGGCACGCCGGTTCCGGGCTACGCAGCACCCATCGACACCATCGGCCCGGCCAGCAGGTACACCTTCGCGATGGTGCAGCTCGTCGCCGAGATGGAGGCTGCCGGCCACACGGCGCACGACAAGGTGCCCTCGCCGCTGCGCCGCGACTACTCCCGCTTCCGCGCACGGTTCGGAGTCTCCGTCAGCGACAGCATGCTGATGAAGGGGATGTCCGCGTGGGCCAACGTCATGGGCGTCATCAACCTCGAGCTCTTCGGGCACCTCCACAACGTGGTCGACACGCCGGGTGCGCTGTTCGAGGCCGTGATCGACCTCCAAGGTCGCCAGCTCTTCACGGGAACCGCCCCCACCCGACCGACGTCGAACTCGGCATGAATCGCCGAACCTTCCTCGCCGCGCTCGCCGGCACCCCCGTGCTCGCCGCCCTCATCGCCGCCTGCGGCGACGACAGCACACAGAGCAGTGCGTACTCGTTCCCCGAGGTCCCCGACGAGGTGGTGTTGCGCATCGGTACGTCAGGCGGCTTCGTGCCCGCCGGCACCGACTTCGTCAACCTGCCGTCGTTGCTCATCACCGGAGACGGACGGGTGCTCACCCCCGGGGCGATCACGCTCGAGTACCCCGGCCCGCTGGTGATGCCGATGTTCGTGCGCAGCATCACCGCCGACGGCATCGAGAAGGTGCTCAAGCTGGCCGACGACGCCGCGCTGCTGGGCACGCCGCCCGACTACGCGATGCCGCCCGACCGCCAGATCGCCGACGCTCCCGACACGGTGGTCACCATCACGGTGAACGGCACCACCTACGAACATCGGGCGACGGCGCTGGGGTTCGACTCGCCCGAGGGTGGCCCGAGCACACCCGCTCGCGACAACCTCAACGAGTTCGTGATGCTGATGAACGACCTCTCCGCAGTCGCGAGCGCCGACAACCTCGGCCCCGACGAGCCGTACGTGCCCGAGCAGTACCGCTTCCTCGCGATGGTGGTGGATCCCACGCAGTTCGACCCGGCGCCCACCATCGTCGACTGGCCGGCCGACACCGGGGTCGCGCTCGCCGATGCGGCGCAGTGCGCCGTGGTGAGCGCCGAAGTCGGCGAGGCGTTGTTCGCGGGAGCGAACTCGATCACGTTCTTCCAGGAGGCCGACGTGGTGTACCAGCTGTCGGTGGCGGTCGCACTGCCCGGCGACGCACTCTGCTGAGACGCGGGGCGTTCAGCCGAGCGTCGTGTCGGTGGGCAGGTCGAGCGGCGTCCCCGCCGCAACCGACTGTCGGATGGTCTGCATCAGCGCCTTGATCTCCACGTAGTCGGGGTCACCGGGCTCGGCCAGCGGTGGCGTCAGGCCGATGGACTCGATCTCGGCGTCGCTGTCCTGCAATGTGGCGAGCAAGGTGCGGGCCTCGGTGACCGTCATCGACATGAACACGTTGTCCGCGATCGCGTCGACGAGCGTGTCGAAGCGCAGCAGGAGGTCGTCGATCCCGATCTTGTCGACGATGGTCTGGATGAGGATCCGCTGCCGCTCCATCCGCTGGTAGTCGCTGTCGCCGGCACGCGATCGCACGTAGCCCAGCGCCTTCGTGCCGTCCATGTAGGTCTCGCCAGGCCCGATGGTGGGCGTGAGGTGGTAGTTCGAGCACAGCAGACGGCCGGGCATCGGCAGCTCGGTCTCGAGGTCGATGGTCACGCCGCCGAGTGCGTCGACCACCTTCACGAACCCGCACGAGTTCACGTGCAGGTAGTCGTCGACCGTGATGCCGAGCGAGGTGCTCAGGCCTTCCATCAGCGCCAGCATCCCTGGCTCCAGACCGTCTCGGGAGTACGCCTCCTCCAACTCAGTGTCGTTCTGCACCTGGCCGTAGAGCGCGTTGATGAGCCCGCCTTCGTCGTCCTCGTACCCGTCCGGGTAGCGCGCGTCGAGCGCGCTGCCGGGAGCGAAGTGCAGTTCGGTCAGGTTGCGCGGCACCGAGACGAGCGCCACTCGACCCGTGTCCTTGTGAACCATCGCGAGGATCATCGAGTCGGTGCGCAGGCCCAGGCGGTCGGCTCCTTCGTCACTGCCCACCAGCAGCACGGTCTGGAACTGGCTGGCGAGCGGATCGACCGCCGGCGCCACCGACACCGCACCGGCATCGGCGGAATCCTGGAACACGGCGGTCACCACCGTGCGCGCCTGCTCCATGCGCAGCACGGCGACCGTGGTCGGTATCGCCAGCGCGAGCACGGCCAGGCTGCCGATGTTCCGCATGCGCCGCTGCTCGAACGGGTCGCGCAGGCGGTCGGCAGTGAGCCACACGGCGACGAGCCGGCTGGTGATGCCGGCGATGGCGACCAGCCCCAGCCCGCGCAGCACGTTGGGTCGGGTGAACAGGCCGACGAGATCGTCGCGGTTCTGGAGCGTCATCAGCAGCGCGAAGGCGGGCGCGATGATGCCGGCGATCACCAGCAGCGCGCCCACCACCGGCGTGCGCTTCCACAGTGCGACTCCGGGCAGCACCACCACGCCGAGCAGGCCCGGCGGCGCGCCGGTCGGTCTCGTGGCGGCCCGCTGAGCCGTGTTCGCCGCAGCTCGCGCGGCGGCGCGCTCGGCGATCTGCTGGTCGAGGCGCGTGCTGCTGCGCTGCGTGGTGCGGAGCTGCGTCGTCGGCACCGTCGCCGTGTCGGGCGATGCGGCCGGGCGTGCCAACAGGTCGTCCGCCGACGTGTCGAGCGTCGCCCACAACTCGGTGGCGCGCCGCTGCGCGACCTCAGAGTCGTCGATCGGGTCCATTCGCGAGGAAATGCTACCGACCGACCACTGCCGGAACCGGTCGCCTCGATTCCACCCGCGTCTGTGCACTTCCGCTCGCTGGGCGAGCGGCACCGCGCGAACGCGGTGAATCGGGCACCGGGAGCCTCCCGCGTCTGTGCACTTCCGCTCGCTGAGCGAGCGGAAACGCGCGCACGCTGCCGGCTGAGTAGGGTGCAGCGGAACGCGGGTGTGTCACCAATTCGGAGGTTGTTCGTGCGTCGATTGCTCCTGCTCGTCACCGTGATCGCGGGCCTGCTGCCGGTCGCGTCGGTCGCTGCTGCGCCGGCTGCTCCGCCTCGCCCGGAAGGCACACCACCCGCCGGGTTCACCGATTCGCTGGTCGTCGGCGGCATCTACCAGCCGACCGCGGTCGCCGCGATGCCGGACGGGCGCACACTGGTCCTGCAGAAGGAAGGACAGGTGCGGGTGATCCTGGGCGGAGCGATGCTGCCCGACCCGGCGATGACGCTCTCGGTCTGCACACAGAGCGAGCGCGGCCTGCTGGGCGTGGCGCTGGACCCGAACTTCGGGGTGAACGGGTTCGTCTACATCTACTACACGCGCCCGAGCGCGGGCGCGCCCGACGGCTGCGTGAACCGCGTCAGTCGCTTCCTGATGGGCCCCAACACCAACACCATCTTCTGGACGAGTGAAGTCGTGCTGCTCGACAACATCGGCTCCCCGGCCGGCAATCACAACGGCGGCGATCTCGCAGTCGGCAACGACGGATACCTGTACGTCGCAGTCGGCGACGGCGGCAACGATCCGCGTGGCGACAGCGGCAGCGGGGGTGCCAACAACGCTGCGCAGGACCTGAGCCTGCTCAACGGCAAGATCCTGCGCGTCGACCGCTTCACCGGTGCGGCGGCGCCGGGCAACCCGCTGTCCGGCCCCGGTACGGCCAACTGCCGTGTTCGCGGGAACACCCCGTCCACTCCCACCACCTGGTGCCGCGAGATCTTCGCCTGGGGTCTGCGCAACCCGTGGCGGTTCGCGTTCGACCCCAACACCGGCGCCACCCGCTTCTACATCAACGACGTCGGCCAGGGCAGTCGTGAGGAGGTCAACCTGGGGGTGCTCGGCGCCAACTACGGATGGCCCGCCCGTGAGGGCGTCTGTGCGCAGGGTCAGCAGACTCCGTGCCCGCCGCCCGACAGCGGACTCGGCTACACGCAACCGATCACCGACTACTCCCACGACGAGAACCGGCCGCTCGACTTCGGCGGTGAGTACATCACCGGCGGTGCATTCGTGCCCAACGGTGCGTGGAGCGAAGCGTACGATGGCGGGTACATCTTCTCCGATGGCAACCCCGGACGAATGTTCTTCAAGCCGGCGGTCGGCAGCACCAACTACGCATTGCCGTTCGTCACCAACGTTGGCGGCGTGACCGACATCGAGTTCGCGATGGACTCGGCCGGCTGGGCGCTGTACTACATCGCGGGGAACGGCGAACTGCGCAAGATCGCCTACAACACCAGTCCCGCGCCGCTGCCGGCCGACGCCTCTGCGTTCGTGCCGGTGACGCCGTCAGAGCGTGCCTTCGACAGCCGCAACCTCGGCGGTGCGACCGGCATGCTGCGTGCCGGTACCAGCCGCTTGATCAACGTGGTCGACACGGTCGGCTCCCACCGGTCGGCGCTGGTCAACATCACGCTCGTGCGGCCCACGTCGGAGGCGTACGCCACCGTGTGGCAACCGCGCACCACCAGGCCCTTCTCGTCCAACATCAACGGCAACGGTCTGCACGTGACGGCCAACTCGTCGATCGTGCCGATCGACGCGAACGGCGACATCCTGCTGTTCGTCAGCGCCACCACACACGTCATCGTCGACGTGATGGGCTTCTTCGACGACACTGCGTCGAACGTGTCCACGTTCGGTCGCTTCCAGACGGTGACACCCGTGCGGGCGGCCGACACTCGCCAGGCCGCGAACGGCACCACCAACCAGTACAGCGTCAGCCAGGACGGTTCGGCGGAGGTGGTCAACGTGCCCATCGAAGGTCAGTGGGGCGTGCCCGCGAACACGTCTGCGGTCGCGGTCATCGTCACCGGTCTCGCCGGCGCCATCGCCACCGGCGGCTTCGTGGTCGTGCTGCCCGATGGCGGTGCGGTGCCCGAGTCGTCGAACGTCAACGTCAACGGCGTCGGCGACGTGCGCGCCAATCTGGTCGTCGTGCCGGTCGGGGCGAACGGCACCATCGACCTGCGATTGTCCGGTACGGCCGACGTGCTCGTCGACGTGGTCGGTTCGTTCACCGACTCGTCGGCACCGTCGAGCACCGCCGGCATGTACACCTCGATCAACCCGACCCGACTGGTCGACTCGCGCTTCGGTGACGGCTTCAACCGGCTCCCTGGAGGAACCTCCGGCTCGGCCAACTCGGCGCTCGTGCCGAACAACGCAATGGCACTGTCGCAGAACATCGTGATCACCCGGCCCAACGGCCGTGGGTTCATCACCGCGTATCCCACCGGTCTGGCGCAGGTTCCCACCGTCAGCAACGGCAACGTGATCGCTGCCAACCAGACTCGCAGCGCGATGGCGTTCACGAGCATCGGCACCGGCGGCAGCGTGTCGTACTTCGTGTCGGTCACCAGCGATGTCATCGTCGACGTCACCGGCTACTTCAACCCCGCCCCAGCCTGATCGGCCGAAGCCTGTTGGGTAGCCTTCACGACGTGACTCGGCTGCGCATCGCCCTCGCTCAGATCAACCCCACCGTGGGCAACCTCGACGGCAACGTCGCGAAGATCTGCGCCGCGTACGACCAGGCAGAGGCGGCCGGGTGCGACATCGTCGCGTTCCCCGAGCTGTCGATCACCGGCTACCCGCCGGAAGACCTCGTGCTCAAGCCGGGGTTCGTGGCCGACAACCTCACGGCGCTGGGCAAGGTGGCCGCGCTCACCGGTCGCTGCGCCGCGGTGGTCGGCTACGTCGCCGCCGATCGCGACATCTACAACGCGGCCGCGGTGTGTGTCGGGGGCGACGTGGTGGGCACGTACCGCAAGCGGCTGCTGCCCAACTACGCCGTGTTCGACGAGGCCCGCTACTTCACCCCCGGCGACGCCAGCGATCCGTACGAGCTGTTCGTCATCGGTGGGGTGAAGGTGGGCATCAGCATCTGCGAAGACGTCTGGAGCCCCACCGGCCCGCTCGCACAACAGGCGGCCGGCGGTGCCGAGCTGAACATCAACATCAACGGTTCGCCGTTCCACGCCGGCAAGTCGCACGGGCGCGAGCGCATGCTGGCCACTCGCGCGGCCGACGCCAGCTGCGCGCTCGCGTACGTGAACCAGGTGTGCGGTCAGGACGAGCTGGTGTTCGACGGCGGCAGCATGGTGTTCGACGCCGAGGGCAACCTGCTCTCGCGTGCGGCGCTGTTCACCGAGGAGCTGCTCATCACCGACATCGTCATCGAGCCCGTGTACCGCAAGCGACTGCTCGACCCGCGCGGCCGGCGCACCGAGGAGCCGATCCGGCTCGTGCACGTGAGCGATCAGCCGGTCGCGCACGACGAGCCTGCGCCCCTGCGAATGGCCGAGCTGCCCGAGCCCGACGCGGAGCTCTACGACGCGCTGGTGCTCGGCACTCGCGACTACGTGCGCAAGAACGGCTTCACCGATGTGGTCATCGGGCTGTCGGGCGGCATCGACAGCACCATCGTCGCGTGCGTCGCGGTCGACGCGCTGGGTGCCGACCACGTGCACGGCATCTCGATGCCTTCCCGTTACAGCAGCGATCACTCCCGGTCCGACGCGGCCGACCTCGCCGCCAAGCTCGGCATCGACTACCGCACCGTGGCCATCGAGCCCGCGTTCGGTTCCTTCCTGGGCATGCTCGAGCCGGCGTTCGAGGGCAAGCCGGCCGACCTCACCGAGGAGAACCTGCAGAGCCGCATCCGCGGCACCACGCTGATGGCGCTCAGCAACAAGCACGGCTGGATGGTGCTCACCACCGGCAACAAGAGCGAGATCGCCGTCGGCTACTTCACCATCTACGGCGACTCGGTGGGCGGCTACGGGGTCATCAAGGACGTGCTGAAGACCCGCGTGTACGACCTCTGCCGCTACGTCAACCGGCGC
>CAZWCU010000122.1:0-12702 GCA_964632715.1 uncultured Bifidobacterium sp.
CGCCATCCGAGTGCCACGACGCCATCCGAGTGGCAGCGTGCACCCCGTCGGGCGCGTGGCACTCGGATGGTCGGCCGGCTGATCAGGCGAAGACGTTGGAGAGGATGTTGCCGGCGAGCGCGACGGCTTCGAGGTCGTGCGCGTCGGGCATGTTGCAGACGATGCCGTCGAGCCCGGCGTCGAGCAGCTCCTGCACCTTGGCGCCCACTTCGTCCTGGTCGCCGACGATGAACATCGCCCGCATGCGGGCCTGCATGTCGGCGGGCATGCTGTCGAGCGTGGCGCCGCCGAGCCGAGCGCTGAGCTTCGCCTGCGCTTCCTCCATGGTGCTGCCGACGATGAGCGTGGCGAGCCGGGTGCGACAGATGTCGGCCGGGTTGCGACCGAGGCGCGCACAGTGTTCGTCGAGCACGCCCATCAGGTGGCGCACGTGGGCGGCGTCGCCGAACACGTTGCAAGCGTCGCCGTACTGAGCGACCATCCGCAGCGTCTTCTTCTCGCCGCTGCCGCCGATGAGGATGGGCGGGCCGCCGGCCTGCACCGGCTTGGGCACGTTGAACGCATCGGTGACCTTGAACCACTTGCCGTCGAACGTGGTGGTGTCGTTGACGAACATGCTCTTCGCGATCTGCAGGCCTTCCTCGAGCTTCTCGAAGCGGTCGGTGAACGAACCGAACTCGAAGCCGTAGTCCTGGTGCTCCTTCTCGAACCAGCCGGCGCCGATGCCCCAGATGGCGCGGCCCTTGGAGATGACGTCGAGGCAGGTGACGGTCTTGGCCAGGAACGCGGGGTTGCGATAGGTCATGCCGCCGACCATGCAGCCGAGGCGCACGGTGTGGGTGCACGCGGCGATGGCGGAGAGCAGGGTGTAGGCCTCGAACATGTTCTCGTCGGGGCGGCCCAGCCCGGGCAGTTGGTAGAAGTGGTCCATCACGAAGACGCTGTCGAAGCCCGAGTCCTCGGCGGTGACCGCGATGTCGCTGATGCGCTCGAACAGATCGCCGGGCGCGACGTCGGGGAAGCTGAACAGCGGGATCTGCAGGCCGAAGCGGATGTTGGGGTTCGTCATGCCCCGGACCCTATGCGAGGCTTTCCTCCAATACGAGGCCCACGTCCCTGATTTCCCCGCACAAACCCTCGGTTCGGCCGACGTCGGGCAGCGGGCATACGGTTCGGCGCGTGACCCACTCCACCACGTCTTCACTGCGGGCGGCCGGCTGATGCCGCGGCTCGGGCAAGTGCCGCGCGATCAGGCGCATCCGTTCGCGCAGGCGATCTACACGATGCTGTTCGGCGACCGGGACCCGGTGGAGCAGCCGGGCACCGCCGCGGGCACGCCGGGCAACTGGTGGACCGTGTTCGCGCTCGTGCCCGACGCGTTCGACCACACCACGGCCGGCTTCCAGTTCTACCGATCACCCGACCGCAAGCTGTCGCCGAAGTTGCGTGAGCTCGGCCAGATCCGCGCCGGCTTCGCGGTCGGTAGCCAGTTCGTCTTCAGCCAGCACAGCAAGGCCTGCCGCGACGTCGGGTTCACCGACGAGCAGGTGGCCGCCATCCCCGCGTGGTCGGTGGCCGACTGCTGGTCGCCGGCCGAACGGGCCGTGCTCGCCTACACCGACTGCCTGGTGCTGCAACACGGCCGCGTGCCCGACGCACTGTTCGAGGAACTGCAGCGGCACCTGTCGGACGAGGAGATCCTCGAGTTCACCTACATCACTGCCACCTACGGCATGCACGCCATCATGAGCCGCGCGCTGCGGCTCGAGTTCGACGACGTGCCCGACCCCGTGGTGGAGGTCGCCGATCCGTCCGGCAACAAGGCCGGCCTCGACGTGATGGCGGTCGTCGACACGGACAGCTCAGCCGGCGAGTCCGCCGACCACGACGGGTAGCGCGGCCTCGAGCGCAGTGGTGGCGTCAGCGGCGCTCGCGGTGGCGACGCCGTATAGGACCAGCGCGACGAACAGGCCGTCGCCCTGCCATGCCGCGATGCACTGGTCGTCGTCGAGGCACCACGACGTCACGGTGCCGCCCGCGAGGTCGTCGGAGGTCGCCTCGTCGGCGTCGCCGCCCCACTCCTCGTCGAGGTACTGCTGCAGGTCGGCGGTTCCGGGATGCACGTCGATGCGGAGCTCGTCGATGCCTTCCGAGGCTGCTGTCTCGCCGCTGTGGTAGATCTCGCAGTAGGTGATGTCGACCTCGCCACCGCTGAACACCTGACCGTTGTCGATGCCCGGGTCTGCGAACTCGGGCACCAGTGCGACGACGGCACCGACCGCGTCGATGATGGCCTGCTGGTCCCACGGGCAGTCGCCCAGCGAGTCGCCCTGGTCGATGGCCCGCTGCGCGCCGGACGCGGCGCCGCCGAGGTCGAGCGACGCGCCACCCGACGAACTGTCGTCGCCGCAGGCGGTCACCGTCAGCACCAACGCCATCATGATCCCCGCACTTCGACGCATGTCAGTTCCCCCGAGTCGGCCGTTCAGGAAGCTTCTCATCGCGGATGCCGCGATGAAAAGCTTCGCGAACACGACGGACCGGTCAAGTGGCGGGCGACTCGGTGAGGAAGCTCACTTGGCGGGCCACTTCGCCCAGCCGCTCCAGGCGCTCGTCGAGGGCATCGGGGTGGGCCATCACTGCGTTGTAGAACACCAGGCGGGTGGCGAGGCCGGAGTACGTGTCGGCCAGCGCCTGCGCGAGACCGTCCCACGTGGCCTCCGTGCAGAACGTGGCGAGGTGGTCGTCGGTGATCTCCGCTGCCATGCCCGCGAGATCGCCGGCCTTCTGCCGTTCGCGGATACGCGCGGTGGTGCCTTCGAAGCCGGCTTCGTCCCAGATGAACGCGTAGTTGGGCGTGCTGCCGTAGAAGCTGAGCATCCCGCGCAACAGCTCGCGGTCGGCAGCGCGCTCGGCCTCGGTGTCGCCGACGATCAGGTTCACCGGCACCACGATGGCCACGTCGGCCTCCGAGCGCTCGGCCAGCGCCCGACCCTCCGCCACGTTGGGCACCACGTGCCGGGCCAGGTAGCCGGGCTCGCCGATCGGATGCACGTGCACGCCGTCTGCCACCTCGCCGGCCATGCGCAGCATCCACGGGTTCACCGCGGCCACATCCACCTTCGGGTCGTCGAACGCGATGGGGCCGGGGCTCCACTGCCGGTTCAGCCACGTGAGCTCGTAGTACGGGCCGCGGTGATCGAGCGGCTCGCCGCGGAACCCGGCGAAGCACGCCTTGACGGCCAGGATGTAGTCGCGCATGCGCGGGCCGGGCGGGTCGAAGTGGGTGCCGTAGCGGCGCATCACGTGAGTACGAACCTGCGTGCCGAGGCCGAGGCGGAACTTGCCGCCGCACGCCTCGTGGATCTCCCACGCGGTCTGCGCGGTGACCATCGGGCTGCGCGGGAACGCCACGGCAACACCCGTCGACAGCTCGAGCGACGGTGCGGCCAACGCGGCCGCGGCGGCCGACAGGTACGCGGTGCGTCCGGCTTCGGTGAACAGGATGCCGTCGAACCCGGCCGCCTCGATCTGGCGCGCGGCGGGCGCCATCTGCTGCAGTGGCTTGGGGGTGAGCATCACGTCGACGTGCATGCCGCGAGCGTACGACGGCCGCCTCGTCCGCCGACCAGCAGAGGGTCACACCGGTTGCAGCACCGTCGCACCTGCGGCCAGCCCGTCGCCGCGCACGGCAGCGACCGATCCGGCGACGCCGAGCACGTCGACCGCCAGGAACGAGCTCGACCCGTCGTCGAGCACGACCTGCAGTGCGTACGAGCCATCGATGCGTGAGACCAGCGCCTCCGTCGGCACCGTGAGCACGCTGTCGAGACTGGTGAGCGTGACGGTGACGGTGATCGCCTGACCATTGGTCGCGTTCTCGATGGGAGCGTCGGGAGTGATGACCGCCTGCACGACGACGGCGCCGTCGCGATCGATGCTGCGCAGCAACGTGACGGTGCCGTCACTGCTGCCGAGCCGCACGCCGAGGCCGGGCACGAGCGATGCCTCGTCGCCCTCGGGCACGTCGATGACGACCTGCTGGCTGGTCGCCGACAGCGCGAGGACCTCGTCACCGTCGCTCACCGAGTCGCCCACCGCGGCGGTCACCTCGGTGACCGTGGTGGCCGCGCCGACGAACACCACGGACCCGAGCGGCACCTCACCGGTGACTTCCATGCCGTATCCGGCCTGCCACGCCTCGACCACTGCCTCGGTGTCGTCGTCGAAGGTGGTGTCGACGGTCATCGTTGCCGCAGGGTCGTAGCCCAACGCGACGAGGCTCATCTCCAATTGCATGATGTCGATGCCGTCGTCGGAGTCGGTGCTCAACGTTCGCCACGCCGGCTGCGAGCCGGCGAGGGCCACCACCGGCGAGCTCTCCACCGAGTAGAGGATGGTGCCGAGCGCGACGGGGCTGCCGGTGCCGATGATCGACGTGACCAGCTGCGTCACCCGCTCGGTGCTGGTGGTGGTGCCGCCGCCGGTCGTGCCGCCCCCACCGGTCGGCACGCCGCCGGTCGGGACGCCGCCGGTCGGGACGCCGCCGGTCGGCGCGCCGCCACCGTTGGGGCCACCGCCCCCGATGGTCGTGACGGTCGGGCACGGCGTGGTGGTCGAGGTCGCCGGTTCGGTGGTGGTCGGGCTGCTCGTGTCGGGGGTGCTCGTGCTGGTGTCGGGAACGGTGCCGGTGGTCGGCGTGGTGGTGTCGGGAACGGGCTCGGTGGTGGTGGTCGTCGAATCGGGCGGCGGGCCCGACTCGTCGCAGGTGATCGGAGCGACCGCGTCGGTGCGCACCGCGGACAGGCTCGCGATGCCACCCGCCGCCGGCGGCGTGCTGCCGGTCGGCGAGTCACCGGCGCTGTCGAGCATGCTCGACGTCTGCCCCTCGATGCGGTGGAGCACGCTCGTGACGTCGGAAAGCAGCAGCGAGCCGTCGAGCTGCTCGGTGATGCCGAGCGACCCTTCCTCGACGGTGGCGGTCTTGAAGATCTCCGCGGCGGCGGGTGGCGCGGACTCCTCGCGGCGCACGGCCAGGGAGATGCCGGCGACGAGGGCGATCGCGGCCACGGCGAGCGCCGCGTTGCGGAGATGTCTGCGGGATGAGGTGTGTGATGTCATGGCGATCAGTTCGAGCGAAGCGCTTCGGTGGGTGGGAGGCGGGCAGCACGGCTGGCGGGGTAGAGGCCGGCGATGCCGCCGATGACGACGGCGGCGACGAGCCCACCGACGATGGCGACGGGAGGGATCACGACCGCCCAGTCCTGCGAGCGCGCGTAGACCGCGGTGACCAACGCGCCGAGCAGCACGCCCACCAGACCACCCGCCCCGGCGAGCAGCACGGCTTCGGTGAGGAACTGCCGGCGGATGTGGGCGCGGGTGGCCCCGAGTGCACGCCGCAGGCCGATCTCGGTGCGTCGCTCGATGACGGCGATGACCATCACGTTGGCGATGCCGATCCCGCCGACGAGCAGCGCGACCGCGCCGAGTCCGAGGAACAGCGAGGTGAACGCGTTGCTGGCCGCTTCCTGCGCGGCGAGCGCGTCGGACGGGCGCGAGACCTCCACTTCTTCCGGCGTCGCCGGGTTGACGGTGGCGCCGAGCACGGAGCGCACGGCATCGACGGCGCCGTCCTCGGTGCGGACGTAGATGATCTCGGGTGCGATCGTGTCGCCGACGACGAACGTCTCGGCCGCCGACAGGCCGATGATGGCGGCTCGGTCGAGTCCCTCTGCCGCAGCGACGTGGTCGAGGATGCCGATCACGGCGAACCACTGGCCTCCGATGTAGACGCGAAGGCCGTCGGCGACATCGACCACGCCCAGCTTCTCCGCAGCGGTGGTGCCGAGCACCACTGCGGGGTAGGTGGCCGTCGCGTCGTCGAACCACTGCCCGTCGACCAGCTCGGCGTGCAAGGTGTCGAGCAGTCCGGCGTCGGTGGCGAACACGGAGATGCCGCCGGTGATGCCGTCACTGATGGTGTCGGTGCGGCGCACGGTTGCGTCGATCGTCGTCAGCGAGCTCACGGCGGTGACGGGGCCGATCCGGCTCACCATGGTGACCGCGGTGTCGGGCAACTCGCCGGAGCCGCGCCCGAAGCCGGTGCCTGCCTGCACTTCCAGCAGGTTGGTGCCGAGTGCGCGGATCTTCGCATTGAGGTCTTCCTGCGACGACGCGGACAACCCGAGCACGCCGACCATGGCGGCGATGCCGATGGCCACGCCGAGCGTGGACAGGCCGGTGCGGAGTCGCCGGGTGCGGAGCCCGTGCGAGCCGACGCGGAGCACGTCGCCGACGCGTAGCCGCGACCGGGTGAGGGTTGCAGCCGCAGTGCTCATGAGACACCCAGGGCGGTCGCGACCCGGCGACCGCTGTCGGACTCGATGGTGCCGTCGCGCACGACCACCTGGCGCGGCAACGAGGCGGCCAGCTCGCGGTCGTGGGTGATGATCACGATGGTGCGGCCTTCGGCGTGCAGTTCGCGGATCAGCTCCATCACCGACGCGCCCGACTTCGAGTCGAGGTTGCCGGTGGGTTCGTCGGCCAGCACGATCGCTGGACGATTGACGATGGCGCGGGCCATTGCCACGCGCTGACGTTCGCCACCGGAGAGCTTGCTGGGGATGTGATCCAGCCGGTGCCCGAGGCCGACACGCTCGAGCGCCTCCTGGGCTGCGCGCCGGCGCTGTGCCGGAGCGACCCCGCGGTACAGCAGGCCGTTCGCCACGTTGTCGGTGGCGGACACGCCGTCGAGCAGGAAGAACTGCTGGAACACGAAGCCCAACAACTGCGACCGCACGCCGGAGAGGTTGCGATCCGACATCGACGAGGTCTCGACACCGGACAGCCGCACGATGCCGCTGGTCGGTTGGTCGAGCGTGCCGATGATGTGCAGCAGGGTCGACTTGCCGGATCCGGAAGGTCCGACGATTGCCACCATCTCGCCTTCGTCGACTCGCAACGACACGCCGTCGAGCGCGCGGATCGGTGGCTCGCCCGGGTACTCCTTGACGACGTCGATCAGTTCGAGCGCAGCGCTCATGACGGCACCACGATCGTGAGGCCGGCGGCGACCTGGTCGCCGGTGATGCTGACGAACCCGTCGGTGAAGAGTCCTGGCTCCACGGCGATGAGCGTGGTGACGGGTTCTCCGGCGGTGGAGGTGTCGGTCACCACTTCCAGCGCGTACCCGCCCTCCGCGAGCGCCACGAGCGCGCTGACCGGCACGACGAATGCGCCGAGCTGCTCTTCGGCGACCACGCGCAACGTCACCGGGATCTGCACGAAGTCGTCGACCGCCTCGGGGATGTCGGCCACGTGGAGCGTGATCGACACCGTCGGCGTCGCGCCCGGAACGTTCTCCGCGTTGACGGCCACGTTGCCGACGGTGACGACCGTGCCGGTCGACACCGTGCCGTCGGGGAACTCCACGTCGATGGTCGCACCGAGCGCGAAGGTGTCGTCGCCGATGGGGGCGGAGGTCGTGACCTCGCGAGCGGCCGTGGTGAGGCCCATCACCACGGCATCGCCGACGGGCGCGGCGCCATCGACGACGAGTGCGGTCCCGGTGAACAGCCCGCCGGGAACCACCACGAAGCTGCCGGCGGGGACGACGATGTCGGCGGGGGCGGCGTCGATCGTGAGGCCGAGCGATGCCCACCAGCGCTGCACGGCGGTGGCGGTGGCGTCGTCGAACTCGTCGTCGACCACGAGGGTGCCGTCATCGAAGCCGCCACTGGCGAGCATGCGTTCGAGCAGTTCGATGTCGATGCCGTTCTCCGACGAGGTCGACAGCTCGCGAGCGAGGGCGGGTGTGGTCGACGCGTCGCCTTCGATGGCGACCACCGGGAAGAAGCCCTGCCAGAACAGGACGGTGCCGGTGGTGACCGCCGTGTCGGGCGCGGTGATGGAGCCGATCGCGCCGCCGGCGGAACCGGTGGCGGCGACCAGGTACGACCGCTCGGTCTGGCGCCCGACGAACAACGCCCCGCCGGATGCGACCGCGCCGCCCACCGACACCGAGGAGGTGTCGACCAGGAGGTGACCCGGCACGAACACGATCTGTCCCTCGGTCACCTCGCCGTCGCCCTCGAGACCGAGGCTGTCCTCCCACAGGGTCACCGCGTCCGCCGTGGCCGAGTCGAACTCCTCGTCGATGCTGATCGCACCGTCGGGGTCGAACCCGAGGTGCACCAGGTTGGCCTCCAACTGGCGGATGTCGATGCCGTCGGTCGAGTCCTCCGACAGGTCGCGGTAGGAGGGAACGTCGCCGAGCATCGCCACCACCGGCGCGCCGTCGACGGTGGCCACCACAGTGCCGGGGTCCACGCGGTCGCCGACGCCGATGGCGCTGGTGACGGTGCCGGCGACCGGCGACGAGACGGTGACCGACGTGGTGAAACCCAGCGTCGCGGTGGTCTCGTCGTAGATCACTAGGTCGCGTTGCGCCACTTCCGCGGTGGTGAGGGTGACTTCGTCGGTGTCGGTCGCCTCGATCGAGTCGTGGCGAGTCGTCACCCACAGCCCGGCGCCGATCGCCGCGAGTGCCACCGCACTCGCGAGGACGACGGTGCGTCGCGTCGACATGTCAGGCCTCCGTCGTGGGCGTCTGGAAGGCGTTCTCCATCAGCGGCTGGCAGATCTCGAGCGCGGCGGTCACGGCCGGGTCGGTGTCGTCCAGGCCCAGCTGCGCGATGAGCATCGCGGTGGGATCGAACCCGCCGCCTCCGGGGCCGCCTCCTTGGCCACCCTCCGGCGGCGCCCCGTTCGGGCCACCGTCGAAGCCTCCCGGCGGCAGGCTGCCGTCGCCGTTGGGTCCGCCCGCGGGGAAGCTCCCGTCGGGCGCTCCACCACCGGCGCCACCACCCATCGTGATGTCGTCGACCTCGAGGCCCTCGTCGCGCAGGCAGGCGGTGAAGTCGTTCATCGCGGTCTGGATGGCATCGCGGTCGAGACCACCGCCACCTCCGCCACCGCGACCGAACTCGACGCCTTCGATCAGGTCGCCGCAGGCGGTCTGTGCGGTCTGGAACTCGTCACTGCTCGGATCGAGTCCCGAGTCCGGTCCGAAGCCGCCGCCGCTCATGTTGCCTTCGGCGTCGAACGTCGGGTCGGCCATGTCGACCCCGTTCTCGCGCATGCAGGCGGCATAGGCGAGGATCGCCTCCTGCGAGTCGACGTCGGCGACGCTGTCGCCCGTCGCGTTGCCGGTGGGACTGCTGCCGAGTGATGCGACCTCGGCGCCGCTGCTGTCGCCGCCGCACGCGCTGAGCGCGAGGACGAGGACGACTCCAGTGGCGGCTGCGAGACGGTGAGGGAAGGCGTGGTGCATGACTGCGAGTGTGCGAGCCGTTCCTGGCAGCTTCCTGCGAGTTGAGTGCGAGTTGAATGAGAGAGGAATCTTGACGGTTCATGACAATCTCGCGCGCTCTGCGTTCGACTCTGGCGTGACCCGCGAGCGACCACTACGGTGAGCGCTTCCGGTGCGGGGGCACCGGTGCGAAGGGTGGGCGACGATGACGGCTTTCGACATACTCATCCGCGACGGCACGGTGGTCGACGGCACCGGCGCGCCCTCGCGGCCGGCCGACGTCGGCATCGTCGGCGACCGTGTGGTCGCCGTCGAGCCGAACCTGCACGGCGATGCCGCGCTCGTCATCGATGCTGCGGGCAAGCTCGTCACGCCCGGCTTCGTCGACATCCACACGCACCTCGACGCGCAGATCGCCTGGGATCCGAAGGCTTCCAGCAGCTGCTACCACGGCGTCACCAGCGTGGTCATGGGCAACTGCGGTGTCACGTTCGCGCCGTGCAAGCCGGAGGACCGCGAGTACCTGGCCGAGCTGATGGAGAGCGTGGAAGACATCCCTCGCGCCGCCATCATGAGCGGCCTGCCGTGGGACTGGGTCACCTACGGCGAGTACCTCGAATCGATCGGGCGCATGCCGAAGGGTCCGAACGTCGGTGGCATGGTCGGCCACTGCGCGCTGCGCCAGTTCGCGATGGGCGAGCGCAGCATGGAGCGCGACGAGCCCACCGCCGACGACATGGCAGTGATGACCGATCTGCTCGCCGAAGCGCTGCGCGCCGGCGCCCTCGGGTTCAGCACCAGCCGCACCTACCTGCACAAGGTGCCCGATGGTCGGCCGGTGCCCGGCACGTTCGCCGAACCCGCCGAGCTGTTCGCGTTCGCCGACGTGCTCGGTCGCCACGGCGCGGGCATCTTCGAGAGCGCGAGCCGTCTCGGCGAAGGCGAGCGCGACTCGGTCGACACCCCGCTCACGCGCGCGGAGCTGGCATGGATGGGGGAGGTGTCGCGGCGCAGCGGCCGCCCGGTGAGCTTCGGTCTCACGCAGCACGACAGCCGTCCCGACCTCTACGCGCGCATCATCGCAATGGCGAAGGAGGAGAACGCGCTCGGTGCGGTCGTGCGCCCGCAGACCACCGCCCGCAGCGTCGGCATCCTGTTCAGCCTCGACACACGCACGCCGTTCGACCGAGCGCCGTCGTGGCGCGAGCTGCGCGGGCTGATCAACGGCAAGAAGCTGATGGCACTTCGCGACGCGGCCACACGCGCCAAGCTCATCGAGGAAGCCGACTTCCACAAGCCGAGCATCGACCTCTCGCACGTGTACGTGCTCAACCAGCCCGGCGGCGCGCGCTACGACCTCGATCCGGAGCACACGTTGGCGGCCGAGGCGGCTCGCCGTGGCATCAGCGCGGCCGCGGCGTACATCGAACTGCTCATCGAGACCAACGGCGAACTGGTGTGCAGCTGGCCGTTCCTGAACCAGCAGCTGAGCGCGGTCGAGGAGATGCTCGACGATCCGCTGGTCACGCTCGGATTGGCCGATGCCGGCGCCCACGTCGGGCAGATCCTCGATGCCAGTCAGCCGACGTTCTTCCTCACCTACTGGGTCCGCGAGCGCGAGCGGTGGTCCATCGAGGAAGGTGTTCGTCGCCTCACCAGCGACACCGCCGACCTCTTCGGCATCGTCGACCGCGGTCGCCTGCAGGCGGGCTCGTTCGCCGATGTCAACGTGATCGACTGGGAGGGGCTGCACCTGCCCGCGCCCACGTACGCGTACGACTTCCCACACGGCGCCGGCCGCTACGTGCAAGGGGCCGACGGCTACGACTTCACGCTCGTCAACGGCCAGGTGTTCATGGATCACGGCGAGCACACCGGTGTCTACGCTGGCGCCATGCTGAAGAACTCCGCAGCTCGATGAGCACACCCGCGATCCAGGCCCTGCGCGCCGAGCACTCGCACGCGCTCGAGCTGTTCGACTCGCTCACTGCCGCCGAATGGACGCTGCCCAGTGGATGCGAGGGCTGGCGGGTGCAGGACGTGGCGCAACACATGGCCAGCACGTTCCACTCCATCGCCGACTCGAGCAGCATCGAGACCGGCAGCACGCCCGACGTGGAGCAGAACGCAGAGGTGCCCGTGCAGGCTCGCCGCGACTGGACGGTGGAGCAGGTGAAGGCCGAGTACCGCGAGTGGAGCGACAAGGGCATCGCGACGCTGGCCGCGATGTCGCAGCCGCCGCTGGCCGACACGGTCGTGCCGTTGGCGAACCTGGGCAGTCATCCGTTGCGCTTGATGGGCAACGCCATCGCGTTCGACCACTACTGCCACCTGCGCCACGACATCGGCGCCGCCGTGCCGCGTGCCGCCGACCTGCCGCACGACCCGCTGGTGCTCGAGGCCGCGGTCGAGTGGATGCTGGCCGGCGCGCCGCAGATGTGCACCGAAGCGCTGGCTGGCTGCACCACCGGCGTCAACCTGGTCTTCACTGACCTGCATCACGTGCTCTACACGCTGCGGCCGGGTGCGGTCGGCGAGCAGTGGCAGGTATCCCACGGCACCGACGCGGCGCTACCGGTGGCGGTCACCTCCGCGCACGAGTTCATCAGCTGGGCCACGAAACGCACCGACTGGCGCGGGCACGTGCAGCTCACCGATCAGTCGGCCGCCGCGACGCTCGACGCGCTCAACATCATCTAGGCAGGCGCGGACGCGCGAGCACTCGTGGCGTACCATCGGGCGAATGACTGTCGTCCTGCTGCACGGAAACCCTGAAACTCCCGTCATCTGGCAACCGCTGCTGGCCGAACTCGGACGCACCGACGTGGTGACGCCGCAGCTGCCCGGCTTCGGGTGCCCGGTGCCCGAAGGGTTCGGTGCCACCAAGGAGGAGTACGTCGCCTGGTTCCTCGAGCAGCTCGAACCGATCGTGGCCGAGCACGGCCCGGTCGATTTCGTCGGGCACGACTGGGGTGGTGGCATCGGCATGCGTGCCGTGTCGTTGCGCCCCGAGTTGTTCCGCACCTGGGCGTGCGATGTGCTCGGCCTGTTCCACCCCGACTACGTGTGGCACGACTTCGCCCAGATCTGGCAGACACCCGGTGCGGGCGAGGAGTACTTCGAGCAGAACCTGGCCACGCCCGTCGAGGATCGTGTGGCGCTGTTCGAGATGATCGGCATTCCACGAGCCACCGGCGAGCAACTCGTCGCGGTGGGCGACGAGGCGATGGGCACGTGCATCCTCGCGCTCTACCGTTCCGCCGCGCAGCCGGCGATGAAGGACTGGGGGGAGCAGCTCGGCCCGGTCGGCACGTTGCCCGGCCTCGCGCTCATCGCGCCGAACGACCCGTTCGTGCGCGGAGAAGACCTCGGCGGCGAGATGGCCGACCGTC
>CAZWCU010000123.1:0-12679 GCA_964632715.1 uncultured Bifidobacterium sp.
GGCGCGGCCTGCGCGACCGCTACATCGTCCTCGTCGGCGGCGCGCCGCTCAACGAGGAGTTCGGCCAGGCCATCGGTGCCGACGCGTACTGCCGCGACGCGGCCGTCGCCTCGGAGACCGCCAAGCAGCTGGTGTCGGCCCGTCGCGGCCACGCCGAGCCTCCCGGCCCTTCCGTCTGAGCCGCACCGCCATGGCCCGGCCACTCGTACTTGCGTGCGGCGCTCTCGTCGCCGAGCTGCGGGCGGTACTGCACTCCAACGGCCTCGCCGAGCAGGTGGAGGTGCGCTACCTCCCGGCGAACCTCCACAACCGACCCGCGCGCATCGTGCCCGCGCTGCGCGAGCTGCTCGACGAGCTCGACCCGCACCGCGACCGCCACGTGCTCATCGGCTACGCCGACTGCGGCACCGGCGGCCAACTCGACGAGCTGCTCGCAGAGCGCAGCAACCTGCACCGGTTGCCCGGCAACCACTGCTACGAGTTCTACAGCGGCACGCCAGTGTTCGAGGCGCTGCACGAGGCCGAGCTGGGCACGTTCTTCCTCACCGACTTCCTCGCCAAGCACTTCGAGGCGCTCATCTGGCAGGGCCTCGGGCTCGACCGCCACCCCGAGCTGCTGCCGATGTACTTCGGTCATTACACCCGACTCGTGCTGCTCTCGCAGACCGACAACCCGGCGGTCGTGCAGGCTGCCGAAGCTGCCGCCGCGCAGCTCGGTCTGCGCTTCGAGCACGTGCCCGTCGGACTCGACCCGTTCGCCACGGCGGTCACCGTCGGCCTCACCACGTCCGGAAAGGTGTCGTAGTCATGTCACGCCGAGGAGGCAGTGAGGTCGTCGTCATCCTGTGGCGCGACATCCCTGCCCAGATCAACGGGAAGACCGGTGCCGACAAGCACCAGGTCATCCTCCCCCACCGCTTCCAGAAGGCCATCGACCGCGCCGCGATGGTGGCGGGAAAGAAGACCGCGCAGGAGTACGTCGGCGAGTGGCGCCGCACGAGCTACCCGCTCGTCGGCGAGCTGGCCGAGACCATCGACGCCATCGCCGCGTCGATCGAGGTCGAGTTCACCAACGAACGCCTGCACACTCTGGTCGACAACGGGGGCTGGGACCCCGCCAACACCGCAACCATCGGAGACGAACCGTCATGACCCACACCGTCATCAGCTCTGCCACCAAGGAAGTGGTCATCGGCTTCGATCGACCCTTCGTGATGATCGGCGAACGCATCAACCCCACCGGTCGCAAACTGCTGGCCGAGGAGATGAAGCGAGGCGACTTCAGCCGCGTGGAGGCCGACGCGTTGGCACAGGTGGCCGCCGGTGCACACATGCTCGACGTCAACGCCGGCATCCCCCTCGCCGACGAGCCGGCGCTGCTCGCCCGCGCCATCCAGTTGGTGCAGGGCATCACCGACGTGCCGCTCTCCATCGACTCGTCCATCGTCGAAGCACTCGAAGCCGGGCTCGCCGTCTACCAGGGCAAGCCGCTGGTCAACTCCGTCACCGGTGAGGACGAGCAGATGGAGCGCGTGCTCCCCCTCGTCGCACAGTACGGCGCAGCAGTGGTAGCCATCAGCAACGACGACACCGGCATCAGCACCGACCCCGACGTGCGCTTCGCCGTTGCGCAGAAGATCGTCCGCCGCGCCAGCGACTACGGCATCCCTGCCAGCGACATCGTGGTCGACCCGTTGGTGATGCCGATCGGCGCGATGGGCACCGCCGGCCGCCAGGTGTTCGCGCTGCTGCGCCGGTTGGTCACCGAGCTGAAGGTGAACACCACGTGCGGGGCGAGCAACGTCAGCTTCGGCCTGCCGGCCCGCAACCAGATCACCGGCACGTTCCTCGCGATGGCCATCAGCAACGGGATGACCTCGGCCATCATGAACCCGCTGCACCCCGACGTGAAGACCACCGTGATGGCCGCCGACGTGCTGGCCGGTAACGACCAGGACTGCATGGCCTGGATCCGCGCCAACCGCGATCCCGATGCTGCCGGCGGTGCCCGCGAGGGTCGCGCCGGCGGTGGCCGCCGCAACCGAGGGGGCCAGTAGTCACCATGCCGCGCGTCGTCTTCACTCCGTCGGGTCTCGGTGGCGTGGTGCCCACCGGCACCACGGTGCTGCAGGCTGCGCGCGAGTTCGGTGTCGACCTCGACTCGGTGTGCGGCGGCCGCGGCATCTGCGGCCGGTGCCAGATCGCGTTCACCCCCGGTCAGTACTCGAAGTGGGCCATCGAATCCACCGACGAGGCGCTCAGTCCGTGGGGCGACACCGAAGACGCGTACGAAGGCCGGCGCGGCATGAAGCCTGATCGCCGGCTGGGGTGCTGCGCACTCGTGCGCGACGACGTGGTGCTCGACGTGCCGCCGGAGAGCCAGGTGCACCGACCCGTGGTGCGCAAGAGCCTCGACCTCAGCGACGTGGTGCTCGACCCGGCGGTGTCGCTGTCGTACATCGAACTGCCCCCGAGCGTGCTCGGCGACGCGGAGTCGATGAGCGACCTGGTGGTGGCCGAGCTGCTCGCCGAGTTCGGCCGCAAGGTCGACTCGTTGTCGCTGGAGGCGTTGCAGGAGGTGCACCAGGCGTTCGCCCGTCAGGACCGTGCCGCCACCGTCGCCGTCCGCGGCACCACCGTGGTGGCCGCATGGCCGGGTTACGTCGACCGCGTGTGCGGCATCGCCGTCGACATCGGCAGCACCACCATCGCCGGCCACCTGTGCGACCTGCTCACCGGCGAGATCCTGTCGTCCTCCGGTCGCATGAACCCGCAGATCCGTTACGGCGAAGACCTGATGAGCCGTGTGTCGTACGTGATGATGAACCCCGGCGGCGACCGCAACCTCACCGCCGCCGTGCGCGAGGCGCTCGACGAGCTGATCGCCGAGCTGTGTGCCGAGGCCGGGGCCACCACCGACGAGGTGCTCGAGATCGTGCTGGTCGGCAACCCGATCATGCACCACATCGTGGCCGGCATCGATCCCACCCCGCTCGGCCAGGCGCCGTTCACGCTCGCCACTGCAGAGGCCATCTCCGTGCCTGCCGCGCAGTTCGAGCTGCAGGGTCGCCACGCGCAGGTGTACCTCGCACCGTGCATCGCCGGGCACGTCGGCGCCGACACCGCTGCCGTCATCCTCTCCGAGGGCCCCCACCGCTCCGCCACCATGCAGTTGCTGGTCGACGTCGGCACCAATGCCGAGATCGTCGTCGGCGACTCCACCCGTCAGTTCGCCGCCTCCAGCCCCACCGGCCCCGCTTTCGAAGGCGCTCAGTTGAGCTGTGGCCAGCGCGCGACGGCCGGCGCCATCGAGCGCGTGCGCATCGACCGCGAGACGCTCGAGGCGCGCTTCAAGGTCATCGGCAGCGACCTCTGGAGCGACGATCCCGGCTTCGCCGCATCCACGGAGGATCTCGAGATCTCCGGCATCTGCGGCTCGGGCATCATCGAGGTCATCGGCGAGATGTACCTCTCCGGCATCATCGACACCGACGGCGTGGTGCAGGGCTACCTCGCCGCCAGGTCGCCGCGCATCGTCGAGGACGGCCGCACCTTCAGCTACGTCGTGCACGAGGCCGACGGCGTGCGCCTGGCCATCACGCAGAACGACGTGCGCGCCATCCAGCTGGCGAAGGCCGCGCTGCGCGCCGGCATCGATCTGCTGTTCCAGCATGCGGGCGTCAGCGAAGTGCACGACATCCGCCTCGCCGGCGCGTTCGGCAGCCACATCGATCCGGTGTACGCGCTGGTGCTCGGTCTCGTGCCCGACTGCCCCGTGCAGTACGTGCGCTCGGTGGGCAATGCCGCCGGCGCCGGTGCGGTGCGGGCGCTGCTGTCGGTGGCGGCCCGCCGCGAGATGGAGACAGCGGTGCGCAACGTGGTGAAGGTCGAGACCGCCACCGAGCCCGACTTCCAGTCGCTGTTCGTGGCGGCGATGGCGTTCCCGCATGCCGTGGCGCCGTCACCGCACCTGTCGGAGGTGCTCACGCTGCCCGCGGCCATCTCCTCGGCCGTCAACGCCGAACGCGGCGGCCGACGCCGGCGCCGCGACCAACTCACCACACCGGAGGAACCATGAGCGAGCCGACCACCGTCGATCCGGTTGCACCCACGCCTGCGTCCGACGGCACGTCGAGTGGCCGTCGCTCGGGTGGCCGCGCGGGTCGCGCCGCGATGCGCGCGTCGCACGTCATCGAGCGGGTGCCGTACCTCACGCGCACGATGAAGCCGTACGAGATCGCCAGCGAGGAGACGCTCGCACTCATCGAGCACACTGCCGACACGGTGCTCGAGGAGGTGGGCATCGAGATCCGCGACTATCCCGAGGCCCTGCCCATCTTCGCGGCAGGCGGTGCCATCGTGGAAGGCACCCGCGTGCGCTTCCCTCGTGGCATGTGCCGCGAGATCGTCGGCACCAACGCCCCCGCCACCTACGTGCAGCATGCTCGCAACCCGGCCCACGACGTGGTCATCGGCGGCAACAACACCGTCTTCGCTCCCAACTACGGCAGCCCGTTCGTGCACGACCTCGACAACGGCCGCCGCTACGCGACGCTCGCCGACTTCCAGAACTTCGTGAAGCTCACGTACATGTCGCCGTGGTTGCACCACAGCGGCGGCACCGTGTGCGAGCCCGTCGACGTGCCGGTCAGCAAGCGTCATCTCGACATGGTGTACTCGCACCTGAAGTACAGCGACAAGCCCTTCATGGGTTCGGTCACCGCCGGTTCGCGTGCGGCCGACAGCGTCGAGCTCGCCCGCATCGGCTTCGGTGGCGACCTGCACGACCGCACCGTGATGACCAGCCTCATCAACGCATCGTCGCCGCTCGTGTGGGACGGCACGATGCTGGCCGCTGCACAGTGCTACGCCGAGAACAACCAAGCGTGCATCATCACGCCGTTCATCCTCGCCGGGGCGATGGCGCCGTCCACCAGCGCCGGCGTCGCGGTGCAGACCCTCGCCGAAGCGCTCGCCGGCATGACCTTCACGCAGCTGGTCCGCCCCGGCGCACCCGTCGTGTTCGGGTCGTTCGCGAGCAGCATGAGCATGCAGACCGGCGCCCCCACGTTCGGCACCCCGGAGCCGGCGATGGTGCTCTACACGATGGCCGCGCTCGCTCGCCGGTTGGGTGTGCCGTTCCGTTCCGGCGGGTCGCTCACCGCCTCCAAGCTCCCCGACGCGCAGGCCGCATACGAGAGCGCCAACACGCTGCAGCCGACGGTGCTGGGTGGCGTCAACTTCGTGCTCCACGCGGCCGGCTGGCTGGAGGGTGGCCTCGCCATCGGCTACGAGAAGTTCGTGCTCGACTGCGATCAGTTGGGCATGATGACCACGTTCGTGCGCGGCCTCGATGCCAGTGAGAACGGGCTCGCGCTCGACGCGCTGCGCAGCAACCCGCCCGGCAACCACTTCCTCGGCACCGCGCACACGCTCGCCAACTTCGAGACCGCGTTCTACCGCAGCGACACTGCCGACAACAACAGCTTCGAGCAGTGGAGCGAAGAGGGCGGGCTCGACGCCGCCCAGCGCGCGAATGCGTTGTGGAAGCGCCGGCTCGCCGAGTACGAGGCGCCGGCGCTCGACGAGGCGATCGACGAAGCCCTCCTCGAGTTCGTGCACCGTCGCAAGGCCGAACTGCCCGACGAGTTCGCATGAGCACCACACCGACCAGAAGGACACAGCCGATGACCACGACGACGCCGACCCAGCGCACCCTCATCGCAGAGGCCCGCTACGAGGTCATCCCGATGAAGAACCTCGAAGCGCAGATCGGGTTCATCCCGGCCGGTGCGTCGGTGTCGGTCACGTGCAGTCCGGCCAAGGGTCAGCAGGCCACGCTCGACCTCACCGCCCGGCTCGTCGACCTCGGTCACCTGACGGTGCCGCACCTCTCGGCCCGCCTCGCCCACGACGCCGCCGACGTCCGGCGTCTCGCCGACTTCTGCCGCTCGCACGGCCTGCAGGAGGTGTTCCTGGTGGCCGGCGATGCACCGGAGCCGGTCGGCGCCTACGACGGCGTCGTCGCCTTCCTGCGCGACTTCCTCGACTGCGATCACGGCCTCACTCGCATCGGCGTCACCGCCTACCCGGACGGCCATGCGCTGATCCCCACCGAGGTGGTCAGCGAGGCGCTGCACACGAAGCAGGCGATGCTCGAGGAGGCCGGCGTGCTCGGCTTCGCGAGCACGCAGATGTGCTTCGACCTGAAGACGTGGACCGAGTGGGCATCGGCGGAGCGCAACGCCGGGTTCAAGTTGCCGCTGCACATCGGCGTGCCGGGCGTCATCGACCGCACCAAGCTGCTCTCGATGGGCATGCGCCTCGGCATCGGCAACAGCATGCGCTTCGTGAAGAAGCAGGGCGGCGTGCTCGGGCGACTGTTCAAGCCCGGCGGCTACGACCCGAACAAGCTGATCACCCCGCTCAGCAAGCAGGCCCAGGAGCTCAGCATCGAGGGCCTCCACCTGTTCACGTTCAACAACGTGCAAGCCACCGCCGAGTGGCAGCAGAAGATGCTGCAACGCCTCTCCTAGACCTGCCTGCCTGCCACCTGACAGCTGTTCACTCGTGTCCATTGGCCGGACTCTGGGTACGTTTCGTCTCCAACACCGCAACAGATCGTGACCAGAACTGCTGCCGAAACGTCGGGGGTCAGCTGTGGCGCTTGCGGGTGCGTCGGCGGCCCATCGCGACGATGGTGGCCGGCACGTAGAACGCTCGGGCCGGCAGCGACACTTCGCTCCACGGGCGCTTCGCGAGCGGCGACCGCCACGCGAGCATGCGGTAGAAGAAGAACAACGCGAGCGCCGTGTGCATCACGATCAGCGCCCAGAAGAACCCGGTCGGTCCGATGATGCCCATCGCCGAACCGGCCAGCAACGGGCCGGCGATGGCGCCCAACCCGTACATCTTCACGATCTGCGACGCGGCGGCGCTGAGGTGCTCGGGTTCGATCCAGTCGTTCGTGTAGGCGCTCACCAGCGAGTACAGCGGGTAGCTGAAGCCGCCCAGCAGCGTGATCAGCACGAAGGCCATCGGCTTGGTGGGCGCATCGAGCAGCAGCAGCGCCGACACGATGGCCGCACCCGCGGCCGCGGCCACGCCGACGGCTCGTCGATCGACGTCGTCGCTCGCCGCGGAGATGGGCCACTGCAGGATGACGCCGCCGATGCTGGGCAGCGCGACGAAGAGTCCGACGAGGCCCGGCGACAACCCGACTCGGGTGGCGTACACGGCGGCCATGCCGGCGATAGCACCGTGCGCGACCCCCACCAGGAAGCACGAGTAGACGCCGGTGGGCACCACCTTCGCGAGTGCACGCAGCGAGATCTGAGCGGACGCCTCCACCCCCGGCGCGACGGCCGCCTCGCTCAGCGCCACCGGCCCCACCGCCAACGAGGTGACGATGGCGGCGACACCGAACCCGGTGACCGCGATCGGGTCGAAGCCCGACACCATGATCTGTCCGATGCCGAAGCAGGCGACCGTGAGCCCGCCGTACACCGCCAGCAGCCGGCCGCGGTTCTCGTTGTTGGCCAGGTCGTTGAGCCACGACTCGGCGACCACGTAGAGACCTGCGAAGCACAGCCCGGTGATCAGCCGCAGCAGGATCCAGGAGACGGCATCGCTGGTGATGCCGACGCCGATGATGGCCGCACTCAGCAACGAGGCGAGCGCGGTGTACACACGAATGTGCCCGACTCGGCCGAGCGCCCGCAGCGTGAGCACGGACCCGGCGAGGAACCCGACGTAGTAGCTGGCACTGATGATGCTGCTGACGACGGTGGGCAGTCCGCGCTGCTCGGAACGGACGCCGAGCAGCGTGGAGAACAGACCTCCCGCCATCATCAACAGCGCAAGGCCGACGAACAGCCCCCAGGTGGCCAGCGCCAGATCGCGGCGAACCGCCGGGCCATCGACCGCTCGCTGGCTCGGCAGGCTCACTTCCTCACCGGATCACTCAGGTGTGACGGTCTCGAACACAGCCTGGGTGAACGGCAGCAGCGTCTCGTCGGACGGTCCGATGCCCTGCGAGACGACGAGGACCACCGTGTCGTTCTCAGGAATCTCGAAGCCGATGATGACTCGCGCGTACGCCCCACCGGGGCCGCAGCCGTCGAGTTGCATCACGTTGGCGGGGCCCTGCGACGTGGGGAACCCGATGCTGGTGGTGATGTCGGTGCACTCCGCGCGGCCCGGGTCTTCCGCCGCCACCATGTCGGCGACCGGTCCGGTCTCGGACAGGTTGCCGGCGAGGATGAAGATGCCGAAGGTCTCGAAGTCGTTGCGGTACGAGTCGAGGTCGTCGGAGCCGGCGATGCGCGCGAACGTGATGCCGCTGTCGGAGGTGACGGGCGTGGTGTCGGTCTGGAACGACGCCGGCAGGAACACCGAGAAGCTGCCGGTGTCGTCGATGACGGTCTGCACGTTGCTGCCGTCGTCGGGCAGCGTGGTGGCGGGTTCGGCCGTGCTGGGCGGCGGCTCGGTGGGCGGCGGCGCAGTGATGACCAGCGTGTCGCTGGGGCCGGTGGTGACCGGTGCGAGCGTGGTGGCGTCGACCAGCGTGGTGGCCGAGACGATGGTGGTGTCGTCGCCGAGCGTGGTGGTCTTCTCGTCGTCGCCGCCGGTGAACAGCACCACACCACCGATGAGCGCGACCACGGCCGCGATGCCGCCGCCGATGATGAGCCCGGTGTTCTTCTTCGGTGGCGCCGCCGGCGGACCACCCGCATAGCCCTGCTGCGGAGGGTAGCCACCCTGCTGCGGAGGGTAGCCGCCGGGCTGGGTGTAGTCGGGCTGCTGCGGGTAGGCCTGCGTGGGCGGCGTGTACTGCTGCGTGGGCGGCATCTGCTGCGTGGGCGGATACTCGGGCGGCGGCGTGTACTGCGGCGGCGGGTTGTAGGGAGGCGGGGTCGGCGCCGGGTTGGGCGGCACCTGTGGCGGCTGGCCCGGAGGCGGGGGCGGCGGAAGCGACTCG
This sequence comes from uncultured Bifidobacterium sp., assembly GCA_964632715.1. GTDB lineage: Bacteria > Actinomycetota > Acidimicrobiia > Acidimicrobiales > Ilumatobacteraceae > UBA668. The sequence goes on from CAZWCU010000123.1 coordinate 8,981, forward strand.
TTGTTTCCCATCGGGCGAACTCTATTGCGTGTGGGCGCGAGGAACGAACATGCCCTCGCGATCGAGGTCAGCCTCGTCGACGGCGGATCTCCGCGGTGATCGCCGGGACCACCTTGTGCAGATCGCCGATGACCGCGTAGTCGGCCTTGGTGACCATGTTGGCCTCGGGATCGGTGTTGATCGCCAGGATCTTCTTGGAGGCCATGGCACCCACCCAGTGCTGGATGGCACCGGAGATGCCACACGCCATGTAGAGGTCGGGCGCGATGCGAGTGCCGGTCTGACCCACCTGGTCGGTGTGGTTGCGCCAGCCGTTGTTGGTGACCGCCCGCGAGCAGCCGACCACGCCGCCGAGCAGGCCGGCGAGCTCTTCCAGCGGGGCGAACGCCTCCGCCGAGCCCACCGCGCGACCGCCGCCGACGACGAGCGGCGCCGTGGCCAGGGTGACGCCCGCCGCGCGCTCCACGCGTTCGGCCACCACGGTTCGTGCGAGGGCCGGGTCGAGGTCGACCGTCACCGATGCAGTCGTCCCGGCGGCCGGGCTCTCCGACGCCTCGAACGCGTGATGCGACACCGTGAGCAGCTTGGTCGGAGCCGTCAGCGTGCAGGCCTCCAGCAGCGAGCCGCCCCAGCGGACGCGCGTGACGCGCCACACGTCGGCGACGTCGACGGAGATCACGTTGGCCACGAACGGCAGGTCCAGCCGAGCGGCCGCCTGTGCGAGGACCTCGTTGCCGCGGTCGGTGCCACACGCGAGCACGGAGTCCGGCTGCAGTGCGCGTACCGCCTGGGCGACGGACTCGCCCCATGCCTCGGGTCCGAAGTCGGACAACAGGTCGTGGTGCACCTGATGGACGACCGCGGCACCGTGGACGGCCAGCTCGCCGGCGAGGCTGTCGGCAGCCGAGCCGAGGGTGAGCGCGTGCACGACCGGATCGATCGTTCGGGCGGCGGCGAGCGCCTCCAGCGTTGCCGGGCTGAGCGTGCCCCGGTCATGTTCGACGACGACGAGCACGGTCACTTGAGGATCCCCAGTTCTTCCAGCAGGTCGACGACGGCGGGTGCCGCCTCCGGCCCGTTGCCGAGCATGATCGTCTGGCTGACCTGCTCGGCCGACTGCACGAGACTGATCATCTGCTGTCCGCCGAGCACCGCCTCGGGGACGACCTGGCCGACCTCGATCTTCTTCGAGCCGAGCCGGCCCTTCAGCGTCGGGTAGCGAGGCAGGTTGATGCCTTCCTTGACACCGAGCACCACCGGCATCGTCAACGCATACACCTCGACGCCCGCGTCGCTTTCGCGACGGGCCTTCAGCGAGTCGCCGTCGATCTCGATGCCCTTGATGCCGTTGACGATCGGTCGCGCGAGGGCGTGAGCGACCCGCACACCGACCTGGAAGTTGCCTGCGTCGGCGCTCTCGTTGCCGAACAGGATCACGTCGAACGGGCCATCGGCAGCTTCCAGCGTCTGGATGGCGGTGGTGATCGCCGCAGCGGTGCGCTGTGGGTCCCACTCGGCCGAGTCGATCGGCAGCAGGACCGCCTTGTTGACGCCGATGCTGGCCGCATACCGCAGCTGCTCGTCGGCCTCGGCCGGACCGAGGGTGAGCACGGTGGACTCGCCACCGTGACGTTCGACGAGCTGCACGGCCTCCTCCACTGCGCACTCCTCGTGCGGGCTGGTCGTGAACGCGAGGTACGCGGTGTCGACGGCGAGACCGTCGGGCGTGATGTTGATCCGGGCGCCGGGTGCCGGCACCCGCTTGACGCAGACGAGCACTCTCATGACTTCATGCGGGCATCGGTGGGGTCGAACAGCGGCGTGGCGCCGGCGACGTCGACCGTGACGGGGTACAGCTCGTTCATGTACATCACCTGCAGCTTGGTGCCCACCACCGCGTGCTCCGGCGGCAGGTAGGCGAGCAGCAGGTACTTGCCCACCGACGGGCCTGCGCCAGCCGTGGTGACTCGCGAGACGCGGCCCTTCGAGTCGAGGATACGTTCGCCGTCGAGCGTGAGGATCGGCTCGTTGCCGCCGGTCGGGAAGCGGTCGTAGCCGTCGGCGCAGCGCTGCGAGTCCATCGACAGCGTGCACATCACCGCGGCGACGGGCTCTTCGCGAGCGGCGAGGTAGGCGGCCTTGCCGATGAAGTCGGCGCTCTTCACCTTCGGGCGGGCGAGGCCGGCTTCCACCGGGTTGTACTCGCTCTCCAGCTCGGCGCCCATCAGGCGGTAGCCCTTCTCGATGCGACCAGTGACGGCGTACACGCCGATGCCGACGGGGATGATCTCGAACTCCTCGCCGGCGGCGAAGATGGCGTCCCACAGGGCGAGGCCGTGCTCCATGCGGGTGTAGATCTCCCAGCCGTTCTCACCGACGTAGCTGATGCGGAACATCGTGCACGGCACGCCGGCGATGAGCACCTCGCGGACGGCGCCGTAGGGGAAGCCCTCCTGGCTGAGGTCGTAGGCGGCGGTGGTGTGATCGGTGGCGATCTTGGCGAGCGTGGCGGCCGCGTTGGGGCCCCACACGCCGAGCGTGCAGATGCCCTGTGAGCGATCGGTGAACGTGACCGAGTTGCCGGTGCGCTCGTTGAACTCGGCCAGGTGCTTGTTGAACCAGTAGTTGTCGCGGCCGCCGTCGAATGCGCCGGTGATGACACGGAAGTGCGTGTCGCCGAGGCGCTGGATGGTGAGGTCGCCGCGGAACCCGCCGTGCGGGGTGAGCAGCGGGGTGTAGATGCTGCGACCGACCGCGACGTCGACGTTGTTCACGCACATGTAGTTGAGGTACTCCACGACGCCGGCGCCCTCGAAGTCGAACTCGTTGAACGCAGTGAGGTCGACCACGCCGACGCTCTCGCGCATCTGCAGGTGCTCTGCGTTGGTGACCGGGTTCCACCAGCGGGCGTCCCACTCGTGGGTGCGAGGCGTGACGGCGTCGGGGAACTTGGCGAACAGCTTCTCGTTGCTCGAGTACCACTGCGGCCGCTCCCAGCCGCGAGCGTCGAAGAACGTCGCGCCGAGGGCCTCTTCACGCGTGTAGAACGGGCTGCGGCGGATGCCGCGCTGGCTGGCCCACTGCTCACGCGGGTGCACGATGCCGTAGGTCTTGTTGAAGTGCTCGTTACACCGGGCGTTGATGTGCCACTCGGTCTTCTCGTGCGGGTAGAAGCGGCTGATGTCGCTGCCGTGCGGGTCGCACATGTGCGGGTAGCCGTAGGTCATCCACTCGGCGACGAGCTGAGCGATGCCGGGGCCCTCCTTGATCCACACCGCGGCGGCGCTCCACAGGTTGGCCACTTCGGGGGTCTCGCCGAGCACCCAGCAGACGGGGTGGCCGTAGTACATGACCTCGGTGGGAAAGAGCGGTTCGTCGCCGAAGCCGCTGGCCTGGTTGAGCCCGGGGACGTCCTCGGCCGTGAGCACGTGCACGACTCCGGGGACCTCGCGTGCGGCCGCGGTCCGCATCGCGGTCCCGTTCCCGGCCTGGCCGACGGCCGCCCCGGATTCGGCCCAGTGCCCGCCGGCGAGAAGCCGGTCGGCCGCGGCCGGGCAGGCTCCGCCCGGGCCGACGACCGCGGCCGACCGCCCCGTCCCGGCGACAGACCGGGCCCCGTCCGCGGGGTCCAGGCCGCCGAGGCCCCCGACCCATGTCCGGGGTGCGGCCTTGCGTTGTGGGTCGGCCGTGTGCTGGCCG